>NZ_JBJGED010000006.1:0-310257 GCF_045062745.1 Paenibacillus sp. HJGM_3 | reverse complement strand
TACCGGCTCAAGTCGGCGATCTACCGCCATTCCTGAAGCATCGGACTATATCGTGATCTAGCCTTCCGTTCTAAGAACGGAGGGCTTTTCTTTTTCGTCCAGTGTGGCTCGGCCCCGGGCTTACCTCGACTGTACAGCATGCAGAGCGCCCTCGGCGTCAGCAAAACGGAATATGTACAGGTGATTTTACAACAATCTTGCGTATGTACAGTACCGTTCCTGCCGTTCCTGCCCTATTGTTAGACCTACCAGACCGCAGCAAGCGTATCGGACAGGAGGAACCAATCAATGCGCAATAAACAAAAATCGTTTGCAGGGAGAGAGCTGCAGCATTTCTGGAAAAATCGGGAGCTGTTCCTATTATCCGTACCGGGAATCGTGTACAAGCTGATTTTCGCGTACCTTCCCATGGTCGGATTAATCATTGCCTTTAAGAAGTACAGGTATGACAAGGGGATATTCGGAAGCGACTGGGTAGGGCTGGATAACTTCAAATACTTGTTCACCGGGGACGCCGCCTGGCGAATCACCCGCAATACGATCTTGTACAACGCGAGCTACATCCTGCTCACGACCTGCATCGCGATTCTGTTTGCGGTTCTACTTAACGAAATCCGGGCCAAGTGGACGAAGGTTTATCAGACGTCGCTGTTTTTGCCCCATTTTCTCTCGTGGGTGCTGGTGGGGTATATCGCGTATGCGTTCCTGAATCATTCAGAGGGCTTTCTGAACCGCCTGCTCGTTTCGTTCGGGATGGACCCCGTGAGCTGGTATCAGAAGCCGGGTGCCTGGCCGTTTATTCTGGTTCTTTTTCATATCTGGAAGGCCGTGGGGTTCTCCACGCTGATTTATTTTGCGGGGATTATGGGCATTAACAGCGATTATTACGAAGCGGCTAAGATCGACGGTGCCACCAAAACGCAAATGGCCACGCGCATTACGATTCCGCTGCTGGCGCCGCTCGTCATCATCATGCTGATCCTGTCGATCGGAGGCATGTTCCGCGGAGATTTCGGTCTGCATTATTTCATTCCCAATAATTCCGGCTTCATCTATGGGACTACCGATGTCATCGACACCTACGTTTACCGTTCCCTTCGCGAGCTGGGCAATGTCGGGATGTCCGCCGCTACCGGATTTTATCAGTCGGTTGTAGGGCTGGTGCTGGTCCTCGTGGCCAACGGCATTGTCAAAAAGATCAATCCGGATCACTCGCTATGGTAAGGAGGCAGCTATGAAAGAAAAATTCCAACCGCATCAGGGCGTTATCCATTTGGTGTTTGCGATCATTTCCATTCTGATGGTGCTGCCCTTCGTTCTGGTCGTTGTCATTTCGTTGACGAGCGAGAGCAGCATTCTCAAGAACGGCTATTCCTTTATCCCGGAGACGCTCAGTCTCGATGCGTACCGCTACATTCTTCAGACGCCGGAAATTATGCTGCGGGCTTACGGCATTACGGTCTTCATCACGGTGGTCGGCACCTTGTGCGGGCTGCTCGTGACGGCGATGACCGCTTACGTCATCTCCAGAAGGGACTATCGATACAACCGGGTTACCACCTTCTATGTTTTCTTCACCATGCTGTTCAGCGGCGGTCTTGTGCCGACCTACATTCTCATGACGCAGTACCTGCATCTGAAGGATTCGCTGCTGGCCTTGATTCTTCCGGCGCTGCTGTCTCCTTTTAACATCATGGTCATGAAAGGGTTCATGTCCAAGATTCCGCTGGAAATCATCGAATCCGCCAAAATCGACGGCGCGAAGGAATTCCGGATTTTCTTCACCGTGATTCTCCCGCTGTCCAAACCGGCACTCGCTACAATGGGGCTCTTGATCTCCTTCGGCTATTGGAATGAATGGTTCAATGCGATGCTCTACATCGACAATCAGAAGCTCGTTCCGCTTCAGCTCCTGTTGGTGCGGATCTTGAACAGCATGGATTTCTTGACGACCAATGCGGAGTTCTCCAGTCAGATGGGGATCAATCTCTCGGAATTCCCGAATAACTCCGCCCGGATGGCGATTGCGGTTCTGGCCGGTGGGCCGATGCTGGTCATCTTTCCGTTCTTCCAACGTTTTTTTGTAAAAGGCTTAACGGTTGGCTCCCTCAAGGGTTAACATAAAAGAAGAATACAGGAGGTCATGTACATGAAAAATTGGATGAAGGCATCGCTGGCGCTAACGCTGGCCGCCACCGTATTGGCGGCGTGCGGGAAAGGCAACGATGGATCTAACGCTGCAGGAAGCGCTTCGCCTGCCGGCGGCGCGTCGCCATCGCCCGGCGCCACGGCGAAGCTGTCCCCGGTCGAGCTGACGTGGTATTACCCTCTGTCCCAGCTGCAGCCGGATCAAGCGACGGTACAGGAGACCGTCAACAAGATCACCCAGGAAAAGCTGAACGCGACTGTCAAGCTGATGCCGGTGCCGATCGGCGACTATGTCCAGAAGATGAACACCATTTTGGCGGCCGGCGAGAAGTTCGATATTCTGTGGGACGGGTATCTGCTCAAGCCGGAGGAGCTCGTACGTAAAGGCGCCATCCAGCCGCTCGACGATCTCCTGACGAAATATGCGCCGAATCTGAAGAAGGACGTCCCGCAGGTCATGTGGGACGGACTGACGGTAGACGACAAAATTTACGGAATCCCCAATCAGCAAATTAACGGGAATCGCCTTGGTTTTATCGTGCAGAAGCGCTTTGTGGACAAGTATAAGCTGGATGTCAACTCCATCAAGATTATTACCGATCTCGAGCCGTTCCTGGAGCAGATCAAGAAGAATGAGTCCGACATCATTCCGTTCGGCAGCACGTTCTCCAGCGCGGTCACCGGCTTGAACGCCGAGAAGTTCTGGGTCGTGCCGGGGCTTGACGATCACTTCTATATCAAGAAGGGGGATCCGACCTACAAGCTCTACCGGTACCCGGAAGAGGACCTCGACAATTTCCGTCTGGCCAGCAAGTGGTACAAAGCGGGTTATATATTCAAGGATGCGGCAACGGCCAAGATGACGGACTACGAGTCAAAGGGACAAATGGCGGTTATCTTCAACAATGTTCTGAAACCGGGCGTTGAAGCGGAAGTGAAGGCGAAGAACGGCGGCAATGACGTGGTCGTGATTCCGGTAACGGACTGGTTCTCCAACGGCTATTCCGCCACCACGAATCAGTCGATCAGCCGGACATCCGCGAATCCGGAGCGGGCCATGATGCTTCTCGACTTGGTCAACACCGACAAGACGCTCTACAATCTGCTGAGCAACGGGATCGAGGGTACCCACTATGACAAGGTGTCCGATAATGTCGTCAAGGCGAAGGCGGATTCCCGGTATAAGCCGAACATGGACTGGATCTTCGGCAGCGTGTTCAATTCGTATCTGAAGGAAGGCCAGCCGGCCGACGTTTGGGAGCAAACGAAGAAAATCAACGGCACCTCGAACGTGAACCCGGTAGGCGCATTCAAGTTCAATTCCGACCCGGTCAGCACGGAAATCGCCAACTTGAATGCGGTGTGGGGCGAGTACAGGAAGGGCCTGACGACCGGAACCCTGGATTTTGACGCCACTTGGCCGACCGTATCCGATCGTTTGAAGAAAGCCGGCGAGGAGAAGTACGTAGCGGAGGTTACCAAGCAGTTCAATGAGTTCCTGAAGAAGAAGGGACTCGTGAAGTAGGCGGGTTAGTTAGGGCGCAAAAGGGACACCTCAAGAGGTGTCTCCTTTGTTTTGCTCGCTGTCGTTGCTTGCAGATCTTAGTTTCGGGCCGTTTTTCTGATTTTCCCAAACGGTTTGTAATAAGTAATGAACACCATGGCGAATAAGCATAATAAATTGAAGCTTGATGTGAGAATCATCGACAACCAGGTAGAGTTAAAATCGTTATTTTCTAAGGAAACGAAGCCCATGTCCTTTACCAGTTCTCCCAGATGGGCCGTCCATTTATTAAGAAAGAGAATCCCAATCATAATCGTAAGAATCGTCACGACCAGTTTAATGGTGACCCAATAATGTTTCACAAGTCCCCATTGCGTCCATATGGATAGCAAAATCCCGGTAAATAAAGTCATCAACGCCGGATACTTGAGCAAATTCTCATCGATGACCTCCATGCTAGCCAATGTATAATGCAGCTGTTCTCCATTCTCCCCGAGTTGTAAATATAACCCTAAAACTAACATGCCCAAGGTTCCACCGATCCATGAAGCCACGGAAATCACATGAATGGCTACGAGTAAGTGTTTTTTCTTCTGAGTTAATCTATAAGCCATGATCCTCATTCTCTCCTATCTCACAAATGCAACGATTTTTGTTATGCCTATGAGCTCCCCATAACCATAACAAAGTTATGTTGTGAACTTGTGACGATCCGTTACAGTTTCCGTGAAATTGTAGGAGAGAGTGGACCCTGGAGCTAAAGAAGGACCGGCAATCGAATGACAAAGGTCGTGCCTCGACCGGGGATGCTTTCCACGTCGATCGTACCGTTATGAGCCAAGACGAACTCTTTGGCGATCGCCAGCCCCAACCCCATTCCCCCTTGGTTACGGGTGCGCGCTTCGTCGGTACGGTAAAACCGGTTGAACAAAAAAGGAAGGTGTTCCGGTTCAATTCCGACCCCGGTATCGGCAATGGAAATCCGGAGCCTGTTGGTTCCAGTATGTTCCGCGGATTCCTTCTCAACGGTAATATGGATCTGTCCCCCGGATGGGGTATACCGGACGGCGTTCACGACCAGGTTGAGGAAGACTTGGGTCAACCGGTGGGAATCGGCCTGAATAATGGTTGTGCGGACGGAATCCGAAGAAGAAAGCGTGATCGCAATGCCTTTCGTCTCCGCATCTATAGAAACGTGCTCTATCACTCGATTCAATAAGGCGAGGATCGCAGTCGGTTTCAGGTCCAAGGACAGTTTGTTCGCTTCAGCCAGCGATAGCTGGTGAAGATCGTCGACGAGACGTGTCAATCGGATTAATTCATCCTGCAGGGGAAGCAAGCTTTCCGGTTCAATGGCGGTTCCACCTTGTTGGACGAGCTCTAACTTACCCCTAATGATGGTAATCGGCGTCCTCAGCTCATGGGCAACATCCGCTACCAGATTGCGACGAAGATCTTCGGCTCTATGGAGCTGGACCGACATGTCGTTGAAGGCATTCGCAATCTTGCCGAACTCATCCTGGGTTCGTACAGGAGCCTGAACTCCGAACTCGCCTTTGCCTAGCCGGTCAATAACAGGCAACAGAACATTCAACGGGGCCGTCAAACGCTTCGAAACCTTGTAAGCAACCAAGAGGGAGAGAAGGACAAAAATTACGGTACCGGCCGTCAAGAATAAGATGACGGAGCTGTTGATCCCTAGTCTCATAACAGAAAACTTGGATACTTCCCGGTCATAGTAGTATAAATGGGCAATGGTTGCCCCATGCAGCTGCACCTCGCTTTGGAGGCCCAACCTCTTCACGGTTTCGAAACCGGCCGTTCCCGCTGCATACAGCAAGTTTTGATCCGGGGATACCAATACAAAGGATGCATCCCGGTATCGGTTCCAATTCTCCTCGTTCACTCTAAGTTGTTGAACATCGTTCCATGACTGGTGTTGATCGTAATAGTCTGCGAATTGTGCCGATAGTACCCTGATTTCTTCGTCTCGGTCTACATCGGCCATGTAATGAAGAATGCCAATCACCACCAATTGGGTCAGCAGGGCAAACACCAACCCCATTGCGACGATAAACGATGCGATCGTTAGAAACAGCTTACGGCTAACGGTCATGACCGTTCACCGAACCGGTAGCCGAAACCGTATACCGTTTGGATATAGACCGGGTTGGATGGATCATCCTCTACTTTTTTGCGCAGCCGGCTTATATGGGCATCGACCGTACGCTCGTCATTCAGAATATCGTCTTCCAACGCGGCTTGCAGCAGCTGCAGGCGGCTGTAAACTATGCCGGGTTTGGCGGCCAGGGTGAGCAATAATTTGAATTCCGTAGGGGTGAGGAGAATGTCTTCCCCCTGTTTCCATACGCGGCATTGCGACTCGGATATCGTCAACCCTCCGCGTTGGAGAGAGGGGGGAGCGGTGTCCTGTCCATCCAGCCGGCGCAGCACGGAGCGGATCCGGGCGGCCAGTTCCCGCAGGGAGAACGGCTTCGTTATATAATCGTCGGCCCCCACCTCGAGCCCGATAATCTTGTCCATCTCCTCCGTGCGGGCCGTGACCATGATAATGCCCATCCGGCTCATCGTACGCAGCTCCCTGCAGACGTCAATCCCGCGCATTTCCGGCAGCATCCAATCCAGTACGACAAGAGAGGGGGCTTTCTCCCTGGCCTTGAGCAAGGCTTCTTTTCCCGTTTTGGCGGTGATGATCTGGAATCCTTCCTGGCGTAAGAACGGCTCCATAAACTCCAGAACCTTGTCTTCATCATCCACTAACAACAATGTATGAGACATCCCGATCCCCCTCGAGTTCATTTCCATCGATATTGTCCTCATCATTATACACAGCTTATCCCGGTTTTCGGGAATCCTGCCGAAATTTCATCCGTTCACAACATTTCACCGGTAGTATAAGGATGATCAGCGAATATGGAATGTAACCCGGTTGTACAACGAAAAAGGATGCCCTGGGGCATCCTTATTGGAGTAGGAGAGCCGATATTAAGCGCTCAAGGATTCGGCTCTCTGGGCCGCAGACGGATTCAACTTCCCAGCCCAGACGCAGTAGCCCATTCCTACATAGGCGATTCCCCAGAAAGCGGCGAAGAATTTGTTGTCCGCAATCGGAAGAAAGAGGTTCAGAATCATCAAGACTAGCAGGGCCGGAACCCAGCGGGGAAATACTCGGGCCCGGAAGGTAAGAATCGCGAACAGGAGCGATCCCCCCATCATGCCAACCATCATAATAGCCCTGGAGATGTCGACCAAAGTGCCCTCAGGCATGGGGGCGCCGGCGCCTGCAGTGAATTGGGTCCATACCATGGCGGTCGTAACGATGTTCCCAATGATGATAGCGAGCGTCGTAATGAAGCCCGTTACCCCGGTTTCACGGGACTGCACCATGTACGTGACGATCGTGCCGACCGACATCAGGATGCAAGCCGTCAATCCGAAAGTCAGCTCTTGAGGACTGTCCGTTCCCCAAATGAGGGAAGTGGGCGTCATGCCGATCCGCGTAATTCCCGCAAGGATGCATATCATGCCCAGCCATTTGATAATTTGTTTGTCATTCATTATTCTCAGCCTCCAGTAGGTTTTCGCGTTGCTACGATACTCATCATACGAGGTGGGAATTCCCGTGCACCAGAGAGGTCCATTCCCGATTTACCGGGAAGTGCGGGAGCCATTTTCGGGATAAGGCGGGAAGGCCGGCGGGAAATTATCCACCATCCATATTCAACCCTGAGGGCGGGAGCTATAATTAGCTATATCAACGGTTCAGGAAGGCGTGCAGGGTATGGTACGGGAAGTCCGAAAGTCTAATCCTTGGAGATGGGCCAGCCTGCAGCTGCTCGTCCTGAGCTTCTGCGTCATCACGATGGGAATGTATATCGCCAGCATTCCGCGGTATTACAACGCTTTGGTTACTACCTGCATCGTCCAGGGTTGCGGGAATTCCGTGCCCGCCATGTGGATTCCCGATCCAGGGCTTACCTTAGAGAACTACGCCCTTCTGTTCGTTCTGATCGATTGCGTCTTTACCTTTGTGTTTTATGCGACGTCCGCGGTCCTCCTGTGGAAGGGGTTCCGAGAACCGATGGGCCTGCTGGCCGCCGCCGCGATGGTTGCCTTCGGCACTTCCTTCCCTTCGCTCGCGATGGTCGCCACGGAGGGCAGCGTTTTCGCGCAAAACGGGTTCATGCTGGTCTCGATGCTGGGCTGGATTTCGATGTCGTTGTTTTTCTTTCTTTTTCCCGATGGCTGCTTCGTTCCTAGATGGACCCGTTGGGTCTTCCTCCTTATTGTCGCTGTCGATGTGCTTCAATTGGTGTATCGCGGCCAAATGTGGGATGCGCTTGACGTGCCGGAGTACATTACATTGGTGTGGTATGTCGGCTCTACGATGATCCTCATCTATTCGCAGGTTTACCGGTTCCGCAAGGTGTCCCAGCCTGTGCAGCGGCAGCAAACCAAATGGGTCGTGTACGGGGTTTCGATCGGGTTTGTCGGTTTTGTGGGTATGAGTATCCTGTTCGATCCCGGCTTGAACAACGGCTCCGCCCTCACCTATGTGATCTTGAATGCGGTCCTTAACTTATCTTTGACGGCCATCCCGATTACGCTGATGATGGCGATTCTGCGCAAGCGGCTATGGAACATCGATCCTTTGGTGAACCGGACGCTCGTCTATGCGGCCTTGTCCGTCTGCGTCGTCCTGTTGTATACCTTTGCCGTTCTCTACTTGGGCCAATTGTTTCGCACGAAGGACCATTTCATCGTCTCCCTGCTGGCCACCGCCGTGGTTGCCGTTGCGTTCGCACCGCTCAAGGAGTGGCTCCAGCGCCAAATTAACCGGCTGATGAAAGGCCGGCACGACGATCCCTATGCCGTGCTCCTGGAGCTCGGCAATCAGCTGATCCAGCCGCTCGCGCCGGAGGCTATGCTGGACGCTGTCGTCCGAACGGTTCGAGAAGCGCTGCGCCTTCCTTATACGGGCATTTCCATCGGCGTCAGCGGTGAGGAAAAGATGGTAGCCTCTGCAGGAGAGTCGGTAAACGAGCTGCATGCTTTTCCTGTTATTCATAGGGGAGAAGAGCTCGGGACCCTCTATATTGCCAGCCGTTCACCGGGAGAAGCCTTCTCGCCGGAGGACTACAAGTTCCTCGACGTTCTGCTGCGGCAGGCGGGGCCGATCGTCGAGAACGTGAACATGACGCTGGGCATGAAGCTGCTGGCGAAGGATCTGCAGGAGTCCCGCGAGAAGCTGGTGCTGGCCCGGGAGGAAGAACGCCGCCAGATCCGCAAGAACCTGCACGACGACCTCGCCCCGAGGCTGGCAGCGCTGGCTCTGAATGCGGCCACGGCGCAGCGATACGTAGAGAAGGAACCCTCGACCGCCATTGAAATGCTGACCGACCTGCGGCAGGTCATCCGCTCTACCGTGCATGAGATCCGGACGATGGTCCATGATCTGCGTCCGCCGACCCTGGATGAACTGGGCCTGATCGGCGCCATTCAGGAGCGGATTCATGAGCTGTCCAAGCCGGCTCAGCTGCTGGCTCAGGAGCAGGGAACCGAGCCGCTGCGGATTGGACTGCAGGCGCCGACGCCGCTGCCACCCTTGCCCGCAGCGGTGGAAGTCGCGGCTTATCGCATCGTCATCGAGTCGGTCGTGAATGTAATCAAGCATGCGCGAGCAACGTCATGCACGGTGCGGTTGGACGTCCATGCCTCGCATCAGATGACGGTGGAAATCACGGACAATGGGATCTCCTGCAGCATAAGGTCGGCAGCCGCTGCCGCCGGTAAAGGAGGCATCGGCCAGCAATCGATCCGGGAACGGGCCGCGGAGCTGGGCGGGCAATGCACGATCGAGAGCTTGGAGCAAGGCGGAACGCGGGTTTTCGCGGTTTTGCCGCTGTAGGAAAGGCACTTTGGCAAAGGGGAGATAGGGATGAAGATTGTCATCGCCGACGACCATCCGTTGTTTCGGAACGGTGTTCGCAATTTGTTGAAAACTACGGAGGATCTCGAGGTCGTGGGAGAAGCAGCGTCCGGCGATGAAGCGCTGGAGCTGACGGCTGCGCTGCAGCCGGATTTAATCTTGATGGATATCCGCATGCCCGGATTGAACGGGATCGAGGCGACCCGGCTGATCAAGGAACGGTTCCCGCGCGTGGAAGTGTTGATGCTGACCATGTTCCAGGACGATCGATCCGTGTTCACGGCCATGCGGGCCGGAGCCAAAGGCTACGTGCTGAAGGATGCCGACGAGACCGAGCTGCTGCAATCGATCCGGATGGTGGGCAGCGGCGGGGCGGTGTTCAGCTCGGACATCGCCGCGCGGATGATTCACTACTTCGCGGCTCCCCAGGCGGCCATCAAGACGGACCATCCGGCTCTGGCCGAGCTGTCCAAGCGGGAGATGGAAATTCTGGAGCGTATTGCGGAAGGCGAGACGAACGCTCAAATCGCCGCCCGCCTCTATATCAGCGCCAAAACCGTGGCCAACAACATCTCCACGATCTTGAACAAGCTGCAGGTCGCGGACCGGCATGAAGCGAAGCGTCTGTTGAAGGAGTCGTTGGAGAATTGACTGAGGGTATTCTGTAGACGCAGGAACTCGCTTAGTCCATGTGGAACGGTAACCCATCCGTCCTGCTCATTCTGAAACTCCCGAAATAAATCCGTACCAACTGTAAGGAATGACGTGATTTTTGAATCGGAACGCGGCGGAAAATTGTGGTTTTGCACCGCCTTGGTTCACCTCCAGCATAGGAACCCGCCCGCATGAGGTCTGGTTTTGTATGTTTAAGATGCATCAGACTTTAGTAATTAATATGTTCCCGCATACAACACACGTTGAAAATGTCGCGTTGCTTGTAAAAAGTGATACAGATGTCTGAAGTTCCTTGATTTATAAGGGTTTTAGACTGATACAGTGTTTGCGGAATTGGTAAAACAGAGGCGTTTTCGATGAGTTGCCCTAAAGTTGCCGTAAAACTGCATGCAACGGTGTGATAAAAGAGAATAATATAAATTGGTTTATTTAAACTTGAACAATATCAGCAATATTCATGTAAAATATTTATATTGGGGGTACGATTATGGCTAATAAAGAAGCAAAAGCAAGAATTAAAATAAATGCGATGCTTGCTGAAGCAGGGTGGAGATTTTTTGATGAAGACTCGAAACCTGCTAATGTTGTTGTAGAGCAAAACGTAAAAATTAGCCGAAAACAAGTTGACGAAATGGGTGAAGACTTTGAAAAAACAGTAAATGGTTCTGCGGATTTTCTGTTACTTGATGAAAACGGTAAGCCATTTATTGTTCTAGAAGCCAAGTCCGAAGCTAAAAGTCCAATAGTAGGAAAAGAGCAGGCGAGAGAATATGCCAAGAGTCTGTATGTCAAATATGTCATTTTATCTAATGGTAATTTACATTATTTCTGGAATATAGAAAAAGGTAATCCTCAATTAATTACTGCGTTTCCAAGTTATGAATCATTAAAAAGCAGTAAAGCATTCTCTACTGATCCGTCCCGCCTTTGTAATGAGTCAGTTGGCCACGATTACATAGCGATTACTCAGATGCCCCGATATGAAAGTGATCCTAAGTACGTCAATCCAGAAACAAGAAGCCAGTTTATCCTTGAAAACGGTTTAAGGTTTTTGCGTATTTATCAGCAGAGAGCAATAAAAGCATTGCAAGAAAATGCAAAGAGGGGCAAGACGAGATATCTCTTTGAAATGGCAACTGGCACAGGAAAAACTTTAGTATCTGCCGCAGTAATTAAATTGTTTTTAAGGACTGGAAACGCTAAGCGGGTTCTATTCTTGGTTGATCGTTTGGAACTTGAAAATCAAGCACAAAAGAGCTTTAGAGATTATTTGAAAAACGACTATAATACTGTAATACTTAAAGATCATAAAGAGGATTGGCGGAAGGCAGATATTGTTGTAACTACTGTTCAGAGTTTATTATTCAACAGTAAGTATCGACGATTGTTTAAACCAACAGATTTTGACTTAGTTATTTCCGATGAAGCACACAGAAGTATAAGTGGAAATTCTAGAGCTGTTTTTGAGTATTTTTTAGGTTATAAACTGGGATTAACGGCAACTCCAAAGGATTATATTAAGAATGTTGATGTAACCCATCTTCAGTCGACCGATCCACGGGCATGGGAAAAACGCCAGCTACTAGATACTTACGAAACATTTGGCTGTGAAAGTGGAGAGCCTACATTTAGATATAGTTTGCTCGACGGTGTAAATGATCCTGATGGCCCATTCCTTGTAAATCCAACTGTTGTTGATGCTCGTACTGAAATAACGACAAAATTACTTTCGGAAGAAGGGTATGCTGTTGTCAATAAGGGTATTGGTTCTGAAGATGAGGATGAAGAAGTAACTTTCTATGGCCGCGACTTTGAAAAAAAGTTTTTTTCAGAAAATACTAACCACGCATTTTGTAAAGTATTTCTGGAGAACTCATTACATGATCCGATTTCCGGCGAAATAGGTAAATCGATTGTGTTTTGTGTGAGCCGAAAACATGCTTCAAAAATTACGCAAATCTTGAATGAACATGCTAGTATTATGTATCCGGGAAAATACAATTCCGATTTTGCATTACAGGTTACATCTGACATTCCTAATGCTCAGATGTATACGGTAAATTTTCAAAATAATAACCTCAGAGGACATACTTCTTTTTTGGAAAACTATCGAAGTTCTAAAACAAGGGTTTGTGTAACAGTAGGAATGATGACAACGGGATATGACTGTACTGACTTGCTGAATGTAGTGTTGATGCGCCCAATTTTTTCACCTAGTGATTTTGTGCAAATAAAAGGCCGCGGCACACGTATTTACGATTTTAAGTATAAAAAGACAAGTGGTGGCAATGAAGAAATTATTACGAAAGAAAAATCAACTTTCAAGCTCTTCGATTTTTTTGGAAACTGTGAGTATTTTGAGGAGCAATTCGATTACGATGAGGTTATTAAGTTACCACAAATAAATGGAAAAAGTAGTCACGGTGAGGGAGAGAGTGGGCACTCTGGTAATATTGAACCGTTTGAGTCAAGAGTTCCAGATTCAATTAAGCTTTTAACGGAAACACAAATCGGTCTCGAGGGAATGAAAATAGACCGTAAGTTGTATGAGAAATTTGAAGAAAGAGTTCGTAACGATGAATTTATTAGGGAACAAGTAGAGCAAGGGAATTATTCGGTAGCAGAGAATTATATCATACAGGAGCTTTTCAATAAACCTGATGATTATATTGATATTGAGAAATTAAGACGAGCCATTGATCTTGATCGGCGGATCAATTTAAGGGAAATATTGGATAAAATATTTGGTTTTATTCCTGGCTTTAAAACGAAGCAGCAGTTGATTGAAGATGAGTTTGAGCAGTTTAAACAAACAAAAGCCTTTAGTCCAGATAAGTATTATGAAGTAAAGATTTTTTTTGAAGTATATTTAACTGATAAACAAGTGCGAAGAATTTTTGAGGATAGGAATCCTCAGTTGCTAGCCAATTGTCCTACTTTTTCAATTGGTGACCTAAAAGCGTTGGGTACGGATAATGCTAAAATGGTCATTGATTACATTACAGATAATGTACACCTAAGCCGTTTTACAAACTGAGATGAAGGGATTACAAAAAAAATGCTGAGTTTTGACATGAAACGCAAAATAAATACACTACGAGATATCTTGGTGGGTAAAATTCCAGATCCGAAATCCCAGGTTGAACAAATAACCATTGCTATGGTTTTTAAGTTTATGGACGATATGGACAAAGAGTTTCTGGAAGATGCATTTTTTGGCGGTGAGCGCAAGTTTTTTGTTAAAATTGAAAAAGACGATTATTCCAAATATGCCTGGACAAACCTGATGAGTCCACAAGTTGGTGGGCAGGAACGTTCAGACTTATATCGAGAAGGCATTGAAAAAATGTATATGAATCCAAACCTCCCTGATTTTTTTAGAGAGGTTTTTCGTAATGCATACATGCCTTTTCGTGATAGCGAAACAATAAATCTATTTTTAAAAGAAATCGACGATTTTACTTATGATAACAGTGAAGATCTAGGCGAAGCTTTTGAAATGATGCTTAGTATTATGAGCTCACAAGGAGATGCTGGACAGTTCCGTACACCTCGTCACATCATAGATATGATTGTTGATATCGTGCAACCGGAAAAAAGGGACAGAATTTTGGATCCTGCATGTGGTACAGCGGGATTTTTGATTTCAGCCTACAAGTATATTTTAGAACATAATAAGGATGAAAGAGGCAATATAACATTAACGCCTGACGAAAAAATTAAGCTAACAAATAACATTGAAGGTTACGACATATCTCAAGATATGGTTCGGTTTTCTCGTGTAAATATGTATTTGCATCATTTTCAAAATCCGAAAGTCTACGAGTATGACACATTGACCAGTCTTGATCGTTGGGATGATCAGTTTGATGTTATTTTGGCAAATCCACCATTTATGACACCGAAGGGCGGTATCAATCCTCACAATAAGTTCCGTGTTCAAGCAAAAAGGAGCGAAGTTTTATTTGTAGATTATATTGCTGAACATCTTGCTCCTAATGGTAGAGCAGGGATAATTGTACCGGAAGGTATTGTGTTTCAAACTCAAAGTGCCTATAAAGAGTTACGTAAATTTTTAATCGACGATCAATATCTTTATGCGGTGATTTCCTTACCGGCAGGTGTTTTTAATCCCTATTCTGGCGTGAAAACTAGTATTTTATTGTTTGATAAGGCTTTATCTAAAATGACAGATGAAGTTTTTTTTGTAAAAATAGAGAACGATGGGTATGATTTAGGGGCTCAGCGCAGAGAAATTGCAGGATCACAAGTGCAGAGGACAGTTGAATATATAAATAGCTATAAAGAAGCTATTATACAAAACGAAGTGTTTGTTTTGACGGAGGAGCAAAAGGAATTTGCTGTTATTGCTAAAAAAATTAAAGTTGCAGAAGAAAGCTATGTTTTAGTAGGCGAGAGGTACAAGGGAAGTCCTCTTACCACTGAAGCGGCTTATCCTGTTGTAAAACTAGGTGAGGTTTGTTCATTTATGACGGGAGGCACACCGAAGTCCGAAGTTAAGGAATATTATGAAGATGGCTCGATACCTTGGTTAGTTTCGGGGGATATTCATAAAGGTTTCATTTCAGATTGCGAAGGTCGAATTACAGAGATGGGGCTGGAAAATTCCAATGCCAAAATATTGCCGTATAATTCCGTGTTAATTGCATTAAATGGTCAAGGTAAGACACGAGGCACTGTTGCTATTTTAAAAATGGAGGGTGCTACTTGTAATCAATCAATAGTTGCAATCACCCCAAATGATATAGCTGAATTGCAACCAGAGTTTTTATATTATCAGTTAAAGGCTAGATATCAAGAGATTAGAGGTTTAACAGGAGATAACCAGCGTAGTGGATTAAATATCCCAATATTAAAATCATTGAACTTTGTTTTACCTCCTATTACTGTTCAGCAACAAATAATTACAGAAATATCAAGATATGAGAAAATTATTAGTGGAGCAAACCTTATAATTGAGAATTATAAACCTTTTGTAAAAATTGATTCATCTTGGGATCTCAAAAGAGTTGAAGAAGTAGTGGAGTTCATTAGTGGTGTAACTTTATCTATTGGAGAATGTGAAGCTGAAGATGGAATACCTATTATAACTATTGCAGATGTAACAGAAGATGGGTATATACGATATGAGAATGTGAGAAGAGTTGCTACAAGTAAAGCAGCTAACTTTTTGCAGAAAGATGATTTGCTATTTAACTGGAGAAACGGGAGCAAAAATTTAGTCGGTAAAACAGCTCGATTTGAAAGTTGTGAGCCGCACATTTTCGCTTCGTTTTTACTGGGCTTAAGACCAAAACCAATTATCTTAAGTGAGTTCTTGTGGGCGATACTTAACCAATATCGAGTTGAAGGAAAATACATGAAATTTATGAGGCAAAATATAAATGGTTTATTTAACAGAGAAGAACTAAAAGATGTCCTAGTTCCTGTTCCGCCGATCAGTGTTCAACATCAAATTGTTAATCAGATCAGCGAAGAACTATCAATAATTGATAAAAACAAACGTCTTATAGATATGAATGAACAAAAAATTAGCGATTCGTTAAATGAAATCTGGTGTGGATCACCGGAAAATGATACAAAACAAGAACTTGCAAAGGGAATTGATGAATTTAAGTTTGCAGCGCGAAACGCCTCGAAGCAATTTATTGACGTCGTACAAGCACGTCAGAAAACTGATTTAAATGGGTAATAAATGGAAAAGTCCCATCAAGCTCCAGGCAAGCAAGTATTATTTAATTATCAAATTAAAAGTTGTCCAGCTAAGCATTTAGCGGCAATTCTAGATAGAGAACAAATCAAATTAGTACGTGTTCATGTGGATGATAATTCATGCGGAATGTATACCGTTCTAGAAGGGAAAAAACTCATTTACATTAATGAGACTATGAGTAAAGGAAGGACTAATTTTACAATTGCGCATGAGCTGGGCCATCATTTTTTGATGCACCGGCTCAACGACTTTTGTCAGCTATACCGTTGTACATTAAAAAATATGAATCATAAGAATGATCCGCAAGAAGCGGAAGCCGGCTTGAATTCTCATGCCATCAGATATGATGATAAGAACATTTAACTCAGTCATGAGAAAAATAAGGGAAACAGGATTCTACAATGGATATTGACAGTCATCCTCAGAACATAAAAAATTTGCTTATTGATTCAAACTTGCCAGTTGGAATATTATGTTTCAAAAGAAATGGCATTCTATCGACTTACAAGAAAATTTTAATATCGAAAAATTATATCTCTTATAGCATTCTAGTTATCTTCAAGAGGCGCAAGGAGTGAAAGCGTTGGATGAGTTTGTGCATAAATTGAATCATTATTTGCCTGTTGATTTTAATGATGAAGAAAATAATGAATACCGGCAATATTTAATAGATACATATTTAGAAAACTGTACGAATGAAAAATATCAATTCGCCTTATTGGCTTTTCATATGCTTTTTATGTCTTTCCTTTATAAAGAATTTTGGTCATTGAAAACTTTCAGTTTTGAAACTGTAAGTGATCTGTGTCGAAACAATGCTAAATATGGAGGAGTTATAAATGTATTCGATGCTTCGATAATTCCCGAACTGACCGCAATAGACGATTTTTTGAGTATATTAAATTTTCATAGGAATAAGAAAGATGCTGTAAAAGAGTTTGTAAAGAAGAGAGATCAGTGTGCTCATGCAAGTGGGTTTATACAATTTAGAAAGGATAGTATAGAACGTTACTTGTGTGATGTTTTAGAATACTCTGAAAAGATTTCAAGTGCTAATAAACGGAACATTATTAAGATCTTTTTTTCGGATTTTGAAAACTATATACAAAGCGAGATTTTTCAGACATCTTTGTCTGGAGAATACATCAAGAATAAAATATTTTCGGGTAAGTATTCATTAAAAGATATTGAATATATTCTTGAAGCACCTATGCCTGAAATCATAGTTAATGACGAATTAGGGGATTATAAAATAGCGTATTTTTTTGCTATGTTAGTTTTACAAACATTTTACGAGAATCATGTTATTTATTATAGTGAACCACTTGATAGAAATGACTATACTAATAAGTTATATTTATTTCTTGAAACACTTAGTAAAGAGCAGTACGAAAAAATTCAGGTTCAGACAGAGGACGAATTGAACTATTTGAAAAGTTTAGAATGCCCTCTTAATCTTTCAACTATAAATGAATTTGTTGAGCGAGTATAATTTAGGTAATCTACATTGCTTTCAAATTAAAATTTGAATTCAAGTCCTCCGCTTTGAAAAAAGCGGCTTCTTTATATTCATGAAGGGTCGTGTTTCAATGAACATAAAGAATCACATTCAATCACTAGTTGGAAAAATGTTGGAAGTGTATACAAGTCGACATGAGTGTAAGAAACTTTCTCATAAGGTTATTAGGGGTGAAAGTAAAGATACCAGTGCAGAATTTGAGAACTTGTTTGGTATTATGATCGGAGAAATTTTCGGGAGTGATTACACAGTACTTGTCGGATATCAAATTCAAATGAATCGTGATGATTGGAAAAGTTTCAAAAAACCAGATATTTTAGTTTATAAAAATTCAACGTTAGAAATAATGTGTATATTTGATTTGAAAAATGATATTGGCCGCTATACGAATAATTGGTTTATAGAAGCAAATAACTGGCTATCCGATTTTATAAACGCTAAATCATACAGATATATGCCGAAAACTGATAAGGATCATGTTAATTTAACAGTAAACGGTGAGATTGGGTACTTTCTAGTTTCACTTAATAGACAGAACTCCCGCGATAAACTGCTAACTTACAGTAGAGAATTGAGAATTCGAAGAAGAGCGGATCAGAATATCAAGAGATTTAATTACTTTATTTTAATGAATCCGAAATCCTTAAATGATTATAAACGTATTTCACCGAGTGATATCAACCATCCCAAAAATATAAGGGAATGGAAGAGACTCGAAAGACAGTAAGTAAATTGCTAAATAATAAAGTCACTCTATAAACAAAGTCTGAACGAAACCGAGGTGAGTAGATAATGAGTGTCGAGTTGTTTATCAATGATCTTGCTGCTTATAGGTCGGCAAATGATGTCTTTAATCCCTGGGGCTCTCTTCACGATCCTCTCTATGATTTACCCGACGCTTCTAGTAGAAGGAAAAATAATTTAAAAAAATACTTAGAACAACGGGTTCCAAATGCTGACTATATCTTTGTAGCCGAGGCTCTCGGGTATCAGGGAGGTCGTTTTTCTGGAATTGCCATGACATCGGAAAGGATACTTGCTGGTAAATATAGATCCATACCCCCAAGTGCAGTTTTTTCTTTGGATACTGATTTTGAATATCTTCGCTCTAGCAATCCTGATTTAGAGCTTGGTGCGAGGGTCAGAAAACGATTCGGTTTTGCTGAGCCAACTGCGACAACGGTTTGGAATACAATTTTTGCATTGGGTCTTCACCCGAATCAAGTAATTCTGTGGAATATATTCCCCTTTCATCCTTACAAAATGAATGAAGGTGGTTTAAGTAACCGTTCCTTAGATATTGTATCGGACGATTTGCTTACAGGTATTTCATTTGTTCAAAAATTACTCCAAATGAATCCAAGAGCAAAGCTAATAGCTATAGGAATTCCCTCCAAAACAAAATTGGATGAATATAATATATCTTGTTATACGGTCCCACATCCATCCAAGGGTGGTACCCCCGAGTTCAAACAAGCATTGAGGGAAACAATTGAGCAGTTGCGGGATTGATTTATAATTTATTAATTTGTGTATCATGGAGTACTTATCGTGATTTAAGATGCTTTAAGATAATGAACAGATTGGTGATGAATGAAAACAGTGGTTCTAAGAACCATGTTCCATGAGAAATATTTGATTCTAGGCATTACCTTGTCGCGGCAGATAGACTAATAGCTATGTTCTCCGCATACAATAAAACAAACAAGTGGCACCACATGGTGCCACTTGTTTGTTTTATTGTACATGCCTAAAGCCACAGCCCATTCCTATAATTTTACTCATATATAATTGATGTTAAGTGACGTCGCCTTTTGGAAGGATATGGGCGTGAATTGTCGAATATAGGAATATTGTATTGTGCTAATAGTTTACTTTTAGAAAAAGTATCAAACAAATAGGTGGCCGTCAGCCGCGACACCATGGGAAGGTGTTCCGGCTGAGGGGAGACGGGCGCGAAACCATCATATACGGCAGCGCCAACTTTAGCCGCCAAGCCTGGCTTCTGCCTGTGAATGACGGAGGGAACGCCGAGGCCATTGTCATAGAAACGGGGCCGGCGAGGAGGTTCGAAGCTTTTTTCGAGGAAGAGCTGACCGGGACGTCGCTCGATTTGTCGGATCTTACTGTATTCGAAGAGGATGAGGAGGACGATGAAGCACGAACTTCCGCATACGTTACGGATTCGCAGTTGGTCGGAGAAGAGCTTCACTTTGTACTCATAGCCTCAGGGAAAATAGCGGAAGTGCTGCTGGACTCGATGCAAGGCGAGGTTCAACCGGGAGCCAATCATTATATAGTGCGTTTCAGCGGGTTCGCGAAGTCGCTTCGGCCCGTATTCGAACTATGTGTTACACTTCACGGACGGAACGGTCATTACCGTACCGGCATGGACCCATCACCGTCAAGAGCTGTACGAGAGCCGGACGATAATTTCCGGAAGCGTATATGGCGGTTTGACAGACGATCCATACTTGCAGGACTATCCCAACGTGCTTGGGTTACTTCAGGATCTTCTGTCCAGGCTGGCGCTTACGGAGGACGATTTGGAGCAAAAGCTGCCTGCCCGTCGCTCCTCCAAAGCCATCCATCTGGAGGCGGAGCTAAATGAGGAGGTGGCAACGGCCAGTGACCGTGAAGAAGACTATTTCGTGTCGGAAGCCGCCGCTTCTCTAACTTACGGTTCGATAAACGGCCGCGATGTACTCGGCAGTCTGATCCAGCAGCTGCTGCGTCCTTTTCGTGAGATGGCGGAATCGGCCGGAGAGAAACAGAGCGAGGATCCGCTGTCCATTTTACACAGCCCACACATGTGGAGTGCTTCGTGTCACTCCTGAAGAAAATAATTAGAAGAGCCACATTTACCTATCCAGTCGCAGTTCAGGCGTAGTTTGAACCTGGGCACTTGTTATACGAATTGGAGTATGGGCAAAGAAATAATCGTTATGTGTCGGATCGGATTGAGGTGACGTTCAATCAGTCAATCGGGAAGAATTTAAAAGGAGCTATAATGTTTCAAGAATGACAAGAGCTAATAATCATTCGATACATTAGGACCACTTCGGTGGTCTTTTTCATATCAAATTGAGTAGTTTTGGAATTGCAAATATGATTGAAATATGTCGATAGAAAATTTATTGGATATAGATGGTAATGGGGTTGTCGTTTATACTAAGAATAATATGGAAATAACGAGAGCAGGTGTAACATGAGCTTATTTGACACCATTCCTGGAAGTTTTTTCTCCGTACTTTCATCGGGAAACAAAGAGATATATCTTGATGCTATCATGCTTTTGCATCAGATGTTTAAGTACGAGCTTAATATACGCGTGGATGATTATATTCCTTCTTTGATCGCACAGATTGAAGATAAGGCCTTTACACCCGAAGCAGACGACGATGCCACAGAGGGCACTTTAACACCAAATGTTAAGGCGCGTTTGATCTTGAATCGATTGGTAAAAACGGGCTGGGTTGATAAAGAGTTTCTGGACGGTTCATTCATCGAAATAATTACGCCGCGGGATTATGCCATTCAAGTAATGAAACTCTTAAGTGAACTGAACGATCACACGCTGCACGAGTATAACTCTCTTGTTTTTGCCACTTTTTCAAGTCTCAAACAAGCGAAAAATGATCACCGAGGGCAAATGTACGAGGCGGTTTTATCCGCGAAAGCAAACACAGAACGGCTTACATACGAGTTAAAAAGTCTCTATCATGGTATTCGAAGTTATTTACGACAGATCCAAGAGCAGAGTGACGTGAATCGACTCCTGAAAAACCATTTCGAAGAATATAAACGAATGTCGGACCGTATCTATCATCCTATCAAAACGATGGATTCCATTCATCGATATATGGCGCCTATTCAAGAAATTTTGTCAGATGTTCTTGCGGATGAGGAGCTTATGGATAGCATGCGTTCAAGAGCTATGACTATACGAAGATATGAAAGTCACGAAGAAGCTGGTAAGGAAATCATATCTTTGATTGATTATGTTTTGGATGTATATCAGTCCATAGGCGGTATCGTAAACGAAATCGATAGAAAACACAGCACCTATACTAAAAGCTCCATTGACAAAATCCAGTACTTGATGACTGCCGACCAAAGTATCAAGGGTAAATTAGTAGAGTTGTTGAAAGCGTATGCGAAGTCCACTGATACTGTACGAAGTGAAATCGGCGAGATGCTTGATAGAAATGTTCGAGTTAATCGACAAGAATTTTTAGATGGGAAATCCCTTTATCATAAAAATGTTCGCAGTCGGAGAGTCAATGCAAACCCTCTAGAAATATCGGATAATCAAACTTTTTCCGATTCGGCAATGGCCGGCATGTTGCAACAAATTAAAATGGGGTATCCTGTGGCAAGAATACGAGCCTATGTAGATAGCCTATTTGCTTCGGGCAACAACGAAGTCAGTAGTGAGACGATCCCAGTTGACAACGATACCGATTTTATTTTACTGATTCTAGCTATTATCCGCGCTAATGAACGTGGTATGGCATATAAGGTTCAAATGAAGGAAGGGCGCCATGAGAAAAACGGATACACCATTCCGAATCTAACAATCAGCAGAAAGGAGGCAAAGCATCTTGTGGAGCGAGAAATATGAAGCACTTACTAGTTACGAAAAGGGCGAGTTTAAACGACTTGCGAATTATCTGCTATCCCACACCTATATGGTGCGATATGAATTTCAGCCATCGCAGCAAATGACATTGCCTAGCTATGATTACCAGAATGCGTCACGTTTGTTCGGAGTCTTACGGGATTATTTTGTTGTTACAGGTTGGCGTCTTGAGAAAGACGACCATTACGGCATTATGTCCTTAGTCAACATTTACGACCACAATCGCTTTAGAATCGATCGATTCACTACACTCTTTCTATATACATGTCGTCTCATATATGAGGAAGAACGTGAACAAGCGAGCAGTTTCCACACTGTGAAAACGGATACTCAGGCAGTCGTAGAGAAGATGCAGATGCTTGGGCTTCTGGAAAAAGGGAAAACGACTCAAAAAGAACGTATCGATGCTCAGAGGACACTTGCTCATTATAACATTATACAAAAGATGGAAACTTCTACATGGAACAGCGAAGGAAACCAAATTCTCATTCTTCCATCCATTTTGTCTATTGTCTCTAATCAGGGAATCAATGATATGATGGCAGAGTTAGAGGAACTTCGCAAAGATGATGTCGACAAGACGGAGACGGGACAGGAGGATGCGGAATGAAACTGATGACTAAACTACTGCTGATTCATTGGCACTACTTTGTCCATGAAATGATCGAGTTCGATAAAGTAAATTTTCTGACCGGCAAAAACGCGTCTGGAAAGTCGACAATTATGGATGCGCTTCAGTTATTGCTATTGGCCGATACGAGTGGCAGTTTCTTTAACAAAGCTGCTAGCGGACGGGGGAATCGAACCTTGAGCGGGTATTTGCGTGGCGAATTGGGGGACGATGAGAACTCTGGTTTCAAATACCTGCGAGACGGCCGTTTTACAAGTTATATTGCCATAGAGTTTTATGATGAGGAAAAGAAGAAATATTTTACTGCCGGGTGTTGCTTTGACACCTACTCGGAAAACGACATGCAAAAACTATTTTTCCGATTTGATGGATCCATACCGTCCAATGCACTCGTTGTTAACCGAAAACCGATGGATATTACAGCTCTTAGGACTTATATCAAAGAAAGATACGTAGGACATAGCTATACCACTGATGTAAACCGGGACTTCAGGAATGATCTGTATGGAAAACTTGGGGGATTGCGTGATCGCTTCGGGCAATTGTTGAAAAAGGCTGTTTCGTTTAATCCGGATGTGGACATCCAGCAGTTTATTTCCGATTTCGTATGTGATACGCAGCAAACAGTCGATGTCAGCCGTATGCAAGAGAATATTAGAAGCTATAAGAGATTGGAACAAGAAGCTGATGTACTTAAGGAACGTATTGCCTTGCTTGATCAAATCGTTACTGCTCATCAGAGTTTTGTATCTCACCAACAAAATGAAATGCTCTACTCTTATTTAGTGGACCGGGCTCGGGCTGGTATCATAACGATGGCCTTAGAAGTTGAAAAGAAAAAGGCAGCAGAATATACAGCGCAGGTTTTCGCTCTGAACGGTACATTGGAAGCGGAATTTGAACGGCAAATAAAAATGCAGGAAAAACGTGATATATTACAAGCCCAGTATCTGAACAATGAGCAGACTCAAACCCTGAAACATCTTCAGGCACAGATTGAAGAAAAGGAACTACGAAAAGACGAACTGAAGAAGGAATATGACAAGACCTCGGCAATGCTTGCAAAAAGCGTGGCGTCGTGGCGTATAAATTTGGGTGGAATGATTCGAAAGATAGATGAAATCGATATTTCTTCTCTGAACCCTCTATTGACTACTCGTATTCATGATTTGGTTGCTGGAGGTCAAGAATTCTTCGTCAATTTTGGCACAATTGGTAATTGTGATGCTGGAGCTATTTTGTCAGTAGGTGAGGAAGGGCTTATCCATATCGCTGAAACTGCTGATGCAATGCGAATAGAGTCCGGTGGGCTCGTTTCCCGGTTTTCCGAAGAACAGCAGAAGATTGTTGATGAACGCAAAATGTTGCAGACAGAGCTGCAATCCCTTGAGAGTGGCGTGTATCGCTTCCCGCAGGATGTCTTGGATCTCAAGGAAGCGGTATCAGGGCGGTTACGTGCTAAAACGGGGACAACTGTGAAAGTCGTAATCGTGGCGGAAGCAGCGGAAATAAGGAATAATCGCTGGCGTAATGTCATCGAAGGGTACCTTCATACGCAAAAATTTTATCTCATTGTCCCTCCTGTACATTTCGACACTGCGCTACATGTGTATGACGAAATCAAACGAAAGCGTAGTATCTATGGTACCGGAATTGTAGATATTGAAAGTATTAAGAAAATAAATCCTACTGTGAACCCCGGTAGCTTAGCAGAAGAACTCGACACCAATGATGCCAATGTGCGACTATTTTTGGATTATACTCTCGGCCGTGTGAAAAAATGTGACCGCGTCGGTGACTTGCGTCGGCATCGAACATCAATTACTGACGAAGGCATGATATATCAGAATTTCGTTGTAAGAGCTATGAATCCGGAAAGATGGGAGAAACCAGCCATAGGTCAAGGCGCGATTCGGCAACGTTTGGAAGATGTGAGAAGAGAGATAGCAGAACTAACCGATAAAATAGGCATCTGCTCTTCCATCAAGACTGCCTTCCAACTGGGTAGCGGCCTAATGTCCATAAGTATATCAGAAGTCGGACAAATAGTATCAGCCGCAAAAAACGTCGGGATGATTCCGGAGATTGAGCGGGATATTGTCCTTTTGAAACACGATTTGAAGTCCGTTGATAAGAGCGTTGTTGAAGCCCTACAGGAGCGTATTCGGAGCTTAGATCAAATGTTGAATACGTTGCGTGAACAAATTGACGGATATAAAGACCAATGCAGCACCCTCAAAGAACGCTTGCGAGTATGTCAAGACGAGACGATATTGAAATTGTCCGAAGAACTCTATGCCATGGAGAAGCAGTTATTCGAAAAATTCGAAACGGAATGGCTAGAAAATATAGGGAAACCGAGATATGAACGTGAGCTACTTAGTAGAGGCAGCGCTGTCGATATTGAAAGGGCCTTTCCGCGAGAGCTCAGCCGCTCAACAAATGCCAGAACTGCGATGTGGGACGAGTTGCGAAACTTGCGCCGACAATACAACGATAAATATCTTATGGGTTACGATATTAATGCCTTGCAGAACGAGACCTTCGACAACGCGTGGCTCGAGCTTAGCGATAATAAGCTTCCAGAGTATCTGTCACGTATCGAGGACACACGAAACAAAGCCTTTGAGCAGTTTCAGGAGGATTTTTTAAGCCGCTTGCAAAACAACATTAATGATGCCAAAAGACAAATTGACGGACTCAATAGCGCTTTAAGTGGAAGTTCTTTTGGTGAGGATACATATCGATTCCGTATTATTCCCAAGCCTGAATATAAGCGGTATTATGATATGATCATTGATCCAATGCTGCTAGAGGGTGGATACAATCTATTGTCCGATCAGTTTAATACAAAATACAAGGACGAGATAGCAGAATTATTCGCCATCATAACAAATGAAGGAACTGGATCCAAAACTCAGGAACGCGAAGATTATGAAAAACGTGTTCAAGCCTTCACAGATTACCGTACATATCTATCATTCGATTTGGAGGTTATGAACAGTGAGGGCGAATCGCAGCGTCTTTCAAAAACGCTAGGTAAAAAGTCAGGCGGCGAAACGCAGACGCCATTTTATATAGCTGTATTGGCTTCGTTTGCTCAATTGTATAGGGTTGGTAGGGATAAGATTGCAAACACATCTCGAATAATCCTGTTTGATGAGGCCTTTTCTAAAATGGACGGGGAGCGTATAGTGCGTAGCGCTGAACTATTGCGTCAATTCAATTTTCAAGTTGTGCTTTCTGCGCCACCCGATAAAATTGGAGATATTGCCACTCTCGTTGACAGGAATCTACTTGTGTTACGTGAAGGCAAGCGGGCATGTGTTCGCAGCTTTGATCCTAGAAAGCTAGAGGACCTTGAGTATGAGTGAACTGTATAGGCACCAGCTGATAACAGCATTACTAGACAAATACGAACGCAGTAGTTATTTTTCTGAGAGAAAACGCCCTTCTCGCCGAATCATGTTTAATTTATACGATGGTGGGCAGACGGATTTCCCCGAATATGATATTGAACAATTTGAAAAACGTACGATGATTAATAATGCGGTACTGTCTTTGAATGAGGAGCAGCTCGTTTCCTATCAGTGGATGCGTGGGGAAGAAAACCACATCATAGCAAAGGTCTGGCTGAATATTGAAAATATATCCTCAGCATATACCCTAATCGGTAGAAAGCCAAAGGGTGATGAAGTAGACGACGTGTGCCTTGAACTATTGGATGCCATGGAAATTGTCCAAAGTGACTGGGCCAAGCAGTTCCTAGCCGAAACATATGAAGCTATTTCTAGCAGACGCTCAATTGGAAACAAATTACCCGCCGACAAAAAAGAACGCACAGATCTCATTCGTGCAATATGTTTTATTGAACAATTGGGCGAGCTAGAAATACTTGAGCGAGTTTTTTCGATACACTGTTTCGGTGATTCAAAAAGATTTGAGAAGACGGTAAAAACTCGGCTGCTCGGCATATTGTCAAAATACTTGGATTCCGTAGATGAATCTGAAGATGGACTTCTTAGACAAGTAGGAATTTCTAAGTATCCCGAGCAGATGGAGTTTTGTGGGCACGTCAGCATCATATTTGGTAATGAAGCCGTAGATTTTTCACCGTTAACTTTTGGGAGTACTGTGAGTACAACAGATTTTCAAAGAGGACACCTAAAAGTTTCTCCCAAAATAAAAAGTGTGATTTCAATCGAAAATCGGGCAAACTACATAGAGTATATCTATAAGCAAAAAAGTGAACATGAATTGGTTATATTCCACGGAGGGCAATTCAGCCCGGCAAAGCGGAAGTTTTTACAAAGCATTGCGAATACCATACCAAACACTTGCAACTGGTATCATTGGAGCGATATCGATTACGGTGGATTCTCGATGTTAGCAAGATTGAGGCAGGAAATCAAGCATAATGTCATTCCTTACCGTATGAATAAATCGGAGTTGGCAAAGTACTCTTCATTGACAGCATCAGTGACGCCCAAATACCTTGAGAAGCTTGGCAGCTTGAAGTTGCGTAAAGAGCTTAACGATTGCCAATCCTGCATCGACTTTATGATTGAAAAACGTATTAAGTTGGAGCAGGAGGCTATGTTGACAAACCTATTTTCAGAATAAAGATTAGGTACTTTACGAAACTGGACATCGACGGTTAGGGTGTTTTATCACTCTGCGGATAGGTCTATAATTCTTAACGAACTGCTCGGGCGATGGTGATTATGTAAGGTTTTGCCGACGTGGACGTTCATTTTTGGGGGATTATGCTATTCTCGGCGAGAATCACATATGTTAACCAACTCTTTATAAGTTTTTATTTTAAAGATAAATTAACCAGGGAAGGAGACGCCGAGGCGTCTGTTTTTTTATTTGGTTGAAACACTTTTTGATATGTTTTTAGCTACTTGGAATAGTCATTTTCCCTAAAGGCGGATTTCACTTTTAGGACAACAGCTCACTTTAGTTTTGAACGTCGATCCAATACTGGAAGGGATAACAAATAAAGTGTCGAATTTTGTAAATATAGCTGCATTGATACATGTAAGTATCACAACGATAGCGGAGGAACAACAGTGAAGCGGGAAGAACATGGAATCTTTGAGGAGATTTTTCATAAGAACAGGTCTTATCCAGCTAATCAACATACATTTAATCTTCACCCTGCTAAGCATACGACGTCGTTAATTCAGCAAGTGTTGCGAGATCTATCTGATACGTTCAAGTACTACGAGGAGAACAACCAGTTCCATGAAATCCTCATGTTAACGAATCAACTCAAAAGGCTTCTTCCAATAAACAGTGACCATGAAGTGGATTTGCCGCTAAAGGCAATTCATTATCGAAATGATGAAATGGAGATTCCTTTGTATCCAGAGTTCTTTTTATCCAATCCCTTGTTAATTACGAACTCTAGTGCTGACAACATCCATCTATTTAAGGCGCTAAAATATGAATTGCTAACGGCAGACCATGCGTATTTCATGGTGAGCTTTGTTCGTTGGTCAGGCTTGCAACTCCTGCTAAGAGTCATTGACGATTTTAGAGTAAACAATCCAAATCGTAAGATAATGATTCTAACCTCTACATATTTGAAAATTACTGAGCCTAAGGCGCTGCGACGTCTTCTTGAGCTGCCGCATATAGAAACTAAGGTTTTTGACTCGGGCAAGGTTTCCTTTCACACAAAGGCTTACTTGTTTGAAAGAACTTCGAATTTGCATACGGCGATAATTGGCTCGTCCAATCTGACGTATTCCGCGCTACATACAGGTCATGAATGGAATGTGAAATTACCGGGAACTACGTTTCATTCTATCTTTGAGAGTGCCCATAAAGCTTTCGCGAAGTATTGGAAGGACCCTCATGCGATACCACTGACGACCACGCTTATTGATGCATATGAGAAAGAGTATAACAATAAGAAAGTCATGCTTGTAAATCCGTATGTCGCGGCGCAGCATGTAGATTTCACAGAAAATGTAGCATCCCCCCAAGAATCACAAGAGCAAATCATACCGAACAAAATGCAGCGTGGCGCACTTCAGGCTCTACAAGAAACAAGACAAAACAAGCACTACAAGGCCGTAGTAATAGCCGCGACTGGTACAGGAAAGACATATTTGTCGGCTTTTGATGTGAAGGATTTTGGAGCTAAAACGATGCTCTTTCTTGCACACCGTGACGAGATTCTTGAGAGCTCGATGAAGACTTTCCAACAGGTATTTGGTCATGTAGACCTTTATGGCAAGTTAACGGGCACAAGTAAGGAAGGACATAAACCGTTTCTTTTTAGTACTGTTCAGACCTTATCACGAGATGAAGTTTTAAGCATATATCAATCAGACCACTTTGAGTACATTATTGTCGATGAGTTTCACCATGCTGAGGCTTCTACATACAAGAAGGTACTGGATTATTTTAAACCCAAATTTCTGCTTGGGCTCACTGCCACTCCGGAAAGGATGGACGGCAGGGACGTGCTTGCCCTCTGTGATCATAATGTTGTGTACGAGATCCGCTTAAGGGACGCGTTGGAGGAAGGACTACTTACTCCGTTTCGTTATTTTGGACTCGGGGATCCAACGGTTAATTACGAAGATATCGGGACTCAGAGCAATGGGCTGTTTATTGAAACTGAGCTAGTCAGAGTGCTCAACACTCACGAACGTGTGGATTACGTGATCCAAATGATTCGTAAATATGGTCACGATGGACACTATATGAAGGCACTTGGCTTTTGTGCTTCCATTGAGCACGCCAAATATATGTCTGACGAATTCAACCAACGGGGTTTCAGTGCCGGATATCTTACCGGAAATGATTCTCCAGAACTTCGGCAACAGTTGATTCGAAGATTAGAGGAAGATGCGGATCCTCTTCAAATCATTTTCACCGTTAACATTTTCAATGAGGGTGTTGATATACCAAAGGTCAATGTAGTCTTGTTCTTAAGGCCGACTGAATCCGCAACGATTTTCATTCAGCAGCTTGGCCGTGGCTTAAGAAGGGTGCAGGGTAAAGAGTATGTTACGATTCTCGATTTTATCGGCAACTATCAAAAATCGTTTATCGTACCGTTAGCACTGTCAGGTCAGCATAATCATAAAGCTTTTGACCGAGACTCACTCCGTGTTGCAATTGAAACGGAGTTCGCTGATTTACCAGACGGCTGTTTTGTAGATTTAGAGGAGATATCACGAAAGCAAATTCTAGCTAAAATAGAGACGATTCGCATGGATCGTGATCTCATGCTGATGGATCTTTATAATCAGTTCCGCAAAGAACTAGGGCGTTCTCCGGAAGTTGAGGACTTTTTATATGTTGACGGTGCTCCAAGCTTACATTTCTTCGTAACGAAGTATGGCTCGTGGGTGGAGACTAAGAAAAAAATGAAGGATCTCAATGATTTCGATAATCGCATTCTAAAGGACGAGCTCCTCCTACAAGTAATACAGCGGTTAGAGACTATGCTTCCAATTAAGTGGCCGTATGAGTTGTCTGTATTAGGACTTGCAATAGAGAAGGGCTTGGTTAGTTTTGAAGATGTAGTAGCTGATTTAGAGTTTAGATTCGCTATCCACATAAGTATAGAGCAACAAGCTAATAAAATTTACAGGGCAATGACGAAGCTTGCTGATGTGCAGTCAAGGCAGAATTGGTCATTTGGAATGGCCGATCATGGTAAGTTCTGGCTTGCTCCAGCTATTAGGGAGATGCTCGCCGCGGATCCATTAGTAAAGAAATATGTCATTGAAAGAATTGAATATGGATTGGGAGAGTTTAGGCGGGTTTACCGTCCAAGTACTTTCTTCCATAGCGAGAAAAATGTGATTCTATATCAGAACTACACTCGGAATGATCTAATTTATTTGTTTGAGTCTGAAGCGAAGGAAGGATCTTGGCGTGAGGGAGTAAGTCGGGTTGGTAATCACTATCTACTGTTCATTAATTTGAACAAAGGGGAGCGAGTGGCCGAACACCTGATGTATCACGATTACTTCGTGGATCAGCAGCATTTTCATTGGCAGAGCCAGAATGCTACTTCACACGATTCGACTGTTGGGCAAAATTATATCCATCACCAAACGCGAGACATTCATATCCATTTGTTTGTTAGGAAGTTTGAGAAGATGCACGGGGCGGTGCTGCCATTTACTTATTTGGGTGAAATAGATTATGTAAGTAGTCATGGGGATAAACCGATGAATATCACATGGAAACTTCAGCAGCCTATCCCGGAGGCGTTATATCTGGATTTTATGCGCTAATGTACTTCTTGAGCTCATGAATAGTGGGGATGTCGGCTGGAGCCCAATTCAGCGAATCCAGTTCCGTGAGAGGTAACCATATTAGCTTCTCATGTTCTTTAGGAACGGGAGTGCCTTGTATGATTGCGGATCTATAAGTAATCAGTCTAACGATGACAGTTGGATACTCGTGTGTAGCGTCAGCGATAAGTTCGCTCACTTCGATCGTGCAATCTAATTCCTCTTGGATTTCGCGAATAAGGCTTTGCTGTGGCGTCTCACCAGTTTCGATCTTACCTCCGGGAAATTCCCACATACCTGGGAGTGACATCGATTGGGAGCGGAGCGCACAAAGAACTTCGCTATTGTCGTTAAAGATTACTGCGCCTACAACATTAATTTTTTTCATGTTAGGGTCCTCGCTTAATTTCTTGTTTTTATTTAGAATAGCAGCACACATATAGGAGTTCAAGTTACCACAGAGCGGAGCGAAGTCGATGATCGTATATGAAGCTAAGATGGGTAAGTTGATCGATAGTTAATTCTCTTCATTCAGGCTAGGAACGTTACCTCGATTATGCTTCAGACCATAAGAAACTTCGACTATTCGGGAGTGACGCTCATCTAAGTAAAGAAGAATTCGATAGCATTCAATCAATCCTAATTGATGAAACTCGCTTCCGTTAAATAACTCCTTCTTCACATCAACGGGCGAAGTATAGCCTTTAGAGGTGAATTTAGTAATAAGCTACTTTAAAAATAGGAGGCGTAGATAAGCTAAAAGATAGATGAAATTTTTGTGGAGAATTACAAATTTGTACTTCAAAATATATTGTCATATCAAAGGTATTGTACCAGGGAATTGTGAATTATAACGAAGACAATAATGAAAAAATTCTTTCTTCTAAAATATTTTCAGAATTTGCTCAGGTCCTGACGGCTCACGGAGCGATCCGGAAGCGAGCCTGACAACGATCGAGCTTCGAAAGGTGATCATCACGGAATCCCTGAGACTTCTGAAGATTACCAATGTGAGGCTGGAAGGAAACTTCGCTCGGATTGCAGGTTCACTCGGGGAGTACGGCGTGCATCTCGGGAGCGGAACTGTACAGAAACAAGCGGCCGGCACCTTGTACATCCTACCGGTTCATTCGCAGCATCGGGGGAAGTTGTTCCTTCCGTTTATGGATGAGGACCCGAAGACATCCGAGATTTTGTCCAAAATCGTGATGCTTGCGCAAGATACAAAGATCAAAGATCCGCATATTTTGGAGCAGCTTAGAGAGAGGCAATACATATAAAAATCTGGGGCGGGTTCAACGAACCCGCTTTTTGAATTTATCACGAAACAACCCTCTACTCCTGGTTTGGAGTTGAGGGTTGTTGTTTATTTTTAACTACCGCGTATACACGTCCAACAACAGCGGCGAATTGTGGTTTTGTCGAGTCACGATTCCCAACCACCGTTATAAGACTTAGGAACCTGTAGAGTCAATAAATCTCGCATTTTTAAGAGCATATTCTAAAGCCATATTAACTATTTCGTTACGGGAACGATTACTCTTTCGGGCAAGTTCATCCAATTTCTCCTGTACATGCTTTTCTATGCGAATCGTCATTGTAACAGTCTTATCCTCTCTGGGGGTAATAATAAACTCGTCATTATTCATAAAATCACCTCACGTATCAGTATAGAAAGAAAGTGAGGAGTTAAAACATAACACAATTTGTGTTATAATATGATTACAAAATGTGTTCTATTTTGAACTTGTTGTACTTATGAGCAAATGTACAAATATGGGAGGAGAACATAAACATGACCGAAGATCGAATTGTGACCGTAGTTCTGTTTGGCGTTGCCCTTATTGGAATTGCTATTATAACCATAATGGAGATTAGGTTTAGGAAAGCCAACAAAGATCGGTTCCGAATCAAATGATTGGTATACAAACCTTTTGAAGGAAAAGCCGGCAGACGGGCGGAACGAGCCTGCTTACCTGCCGCACATCCTGCAAACCGTTGCGCGATGTCTCGGGAAACCAGCCGAAGAGGTGGCTAAGGCTACGACGGAGACAGCGGCGGAGTTTTTCGGTATTTGAGATATATAAAAGCTCAAGCGCCGGGCTTCCCTGACCGACGCTTGAGCTTATTTTCTTCTATAGAACTTTTCCCAGTTCTGAATGACTTCAGCCTGAGTTGATAATCGATCTTGCAGCCATGGGGATGTGTTCCATTCGCGTATCGCTTGCTGTCTGGTTTTAAAAAAACGGTAATCGCAAATAGTCCAGGAACAGAACAACTTCCGATACCATTTTCCGTTTTGAACGTCATCTGTGAAGCGGCGCACGGCCTTGCTGGCCTGCTGTTTACTCCAGCAGGTACCAGGCGTATGGTGGTCTGTCCATACGGGTGATTTTTTTACACTCTTGCTCATTTGGCGCTCTAACCCTCCTTATGGGAAGCTAGAGGCCGTCTAATATCTTCATTTTTCACCTCATCTAAAGTTTGTTGTTTTCTGCATATATAAACGCCGCGGATAAAAATATGTTTCTTATAACGGTAATATTTAGTTGGCAGACTTTTGTTGTGTGGAGAATACTGGATAACCTTTTACCTGAGGATAAATTCAGATCAAGATATTCAAACCCATTTAGGTCAGCCAGCACGGCGGGAGCGGATCAGAGTGATACCGGCAAGAACTAAGCTAAGGATCCCCATCACGATGGCGATGACAGCCGCAGCTCTTCCGTCGCCAGTGCCGTAATCACCAGGGAACATGGTCATATGAATGAAAGCATAGATAATCACGACCAGCGCCACCCCTACGGATATGATGGCCCCGTTTCGCCCACCATTGCCAATACGACGGATGGAGCGGGATAGAGACAGCCCAGCGAAGATAGCGTTCGCCAGCCCCACAAACGCGTCTACCGTGGACCAGATTCGCCCGGTCGTGATTACATATCCGACTTTATTTTCAGCATAAGCAATCGTTGGTATGAGTAGAAGCGCACAGAGTATTCCGAATGAAACTAGTTTCATTTTCATATGCTCATTCCTCCTCTTTATTGTTTTTACAAACTGAATCTATATCAGCTTTCACTTTACACAACAAATGTCGAGAACTTATGCAGATCTTCCCTATTTTGCATGGATTTCTTTCAGAGAAAACAAAAATCTTATCTAGAAGGTGAGGAGTATGGATCATAATTCTGAAGAGTTTAGACGGCATTGGGAGAAGGTAATAGCTGAAAACAGGAGTAAGTTGCTGCAGATCAAGCCGGAGGAAGGTTTTAGGAACCACCCCTGGTTCACGATATTCTCGCGGAGGGGCTTACGGGAACGGCTCGTGTGCTAACCAAGTCCAATGATGAAGCTATGCAGGTCGCTGGGTTGCTGGTGAAGCATGGCATGCAGGCCAAACTGATTCAGTCCAATGATGGATTTAGCTTGTATAATCTGCTCGAGGTGCGGTATTTTCTAAGTCAGCTTCATCTGGATCAAGGCATTTATATGATTAGCGACGAGGCTTGGGCTGCTGCCGAGAGGAATTTGGCGGAGAAATTCTACAGCAGTTCGAACCTGGAGCTCTGCATGAACCTCATTCGGGATTTTGAAGCGGCCAATCCAAGGAACAAGTACGTATCCGATCTAGATTTGTTCATCCGAGAGTCCAGCCTGGAAGACTTCTTCCGGGCTAACACCGAGACCATTCTGGTATCCACCATTCATAAGGCGAAGGGTCGAGAGTTCGACCATGTTTTTCTTATGCTGGATCAGTTCAACGTTGGAACGGAAGAAGCATTACGACAGCTATATGTCGCCATGACCAGGGCTAAACGCAACTTGACGATTCACTATAACGGGAGATACCTGGATTTCATCCGAACCGATCATCTTCAGACCGTCGATGAGGATCAAGCTTGTTTGCCGCCTGCTCAATTAGCCGTGCAGTTGACATATCGGGATGTATGGCTGGACTTTTTCCTAAGCTGTCAGCCTTTGATTTCACAGCTTAATAGCGGGGATGTGCTCACCGTTGATGGAGATTGCTGTAGGAATGCTAAAGGACAAGCCGTCGTAAGATTTTCAAAGCAATTGCTAAACAAGATCGAGGCGCTGAAGAAAAAACGATATGAGCCTACGCTAGCCAAAATCAGGTATATTGTATTCTGGCAGAAAGAGAATGTGGACTATGAGGTTCGGGTTGTGTTGCCGGAGCTGTATTTTGAGCAGGTGGAGGATCGGAGGTACTAGGAGCTGCGCCTTTTGGAGTATTTCGATGATATTGCATCCTAAAAAAATCGTGACGCAATTCCTACGTTCTTAAGCCATGAAAATAGCTGCATAAGGAGAACGTATCGATATCGATCTCGAAGCGATCGGTCAACAAAGCTGCCCGGGGCACTCTAATGAGTGCTCTTTGTTTTATTTCAAAAACTTCAAGGAGCAGGAGAAGTAGGGGAAATCATGTACAGGAATATAAGGCAGAGATGTCGAAATAACACGAATCGCTGATACTCTGTCTTTCATTTTCTGGAGGGCTGTCCCATGTTTGCCGCAACAAAATTACATATCCCTCAAGAACGACACGCGATGGTAGCACGAATGGAGCTGCGGAAACTGCTTGACGAAGGCATGGGCGCGAAGCTGACGCTCTTATTCGCTCCGTCCGGCTACGGGAAAACGACGGCGTTAAGCGAGTGGGCGAAACAGTGCGGCAAGCTTGTGGCATGGGTGTCGCTGGGCAGGCAGGACGACGATTGGTCCACCTTCTGGAGCATGGTGATCGCTTCGATCCGGAATCGCGTCGACGGCTTCGGCCTGACCGTAAGTCCGCTGCTGGAGGAGGGGCCTTCGGCTTCTTCCGCATCGGTGGAGCCGGCGATGACAGCCCTGTTGAACGAACTGAATCGAATGACCGGCGAGTTGGTCGTCATGTTCGACGATTATCATCTCGTCTCGACACCGGCTATCCAGCATTCCATGAGCTACTTGCTGGAGTACCTCCCTCCTCATATTCATATTTATTTCGCAAGTCGTAACGACCTCCCCTTTCCGACGGCAAGATGGTTGGCCAAAGGGGAGATGCGCCGGATTACGATCGAGGAATTAAGGTTCCGACCGGAGGAAGCGCATGAGCTCTTCCGAGAGACGACGGAGTTGAATTTGTCGGCGCAGCAGCTCCATATTCTATACAATCAAACCGAAGGCTGGGTTAGCGGCTTGCGGCTTGCGGCCATCGCGCTAAAGCGGAGCGACGATGTGGCTGAATCGATTCGTCAATTCAGCGGCCGTCAGCAGCACATATCCGATTACTTGCTGGAGGAAGTCATTCGCGATCTGCCGGAGGCGATGCGCGATTTTCTGCTGCAAACCTCCGTGTTAAGCCAGATGAATCATAGCTTGTGCGAGGCCGTGACCGGACAATCGAATGGTCAGCGGCAGTTGGAGCAGCTGGAGAAACTTCAGTTATTCATCGTTCCGTTGGACGACGAACGCAACTGGTATCGCTATCACCATCTGCTGTCCGATTTTCTCCAGTCGATGCTGGCTCGAACAGCGCCAGAGCTGTGGGTCCAGGCGAATAGGCGTGCCGCACAGTGGCTCGACAATAGCGGGTTTATCGTAGAAGCGGCGGAGCATTATTTGGCGGGACGGCAGTATGAAGAGGTTGTTCGCCTGATCGAGGCGCATCTGTTCAAGCTTCTAGGGGGCGGTAAGAACACCGTGGTCGCTCGTTGGGTCATGCAAGTGCCCGAGTCGTACATAGCGGACAGGCCGCTGGTCGAGCTGTTCTATATGCTCGTGATGATCGGCGTTCGCCAGTTCCATAACATACCGGATCGAGCGGAACGGCTTCGAGTCCGTTTCGAAGCGTTGAAGGGTCGGATGGACGCTGACGTTTGGCGCATGACGATGGGGGAAATCTATTATTTTTGCGGGACCGCGGCTTATATAAGAAAAGACCTTGAGGGCACGGCCGACTATTTTATTCGAGGGGACACGCTAGTCCGCGAACAAAGCCTCTTCATTCAAGGCGGGAACAATAAGCATTATTCGATTGAAGAGTTCGATGACCATCTGAGTTACGTTAACGATTATCAGGGTGCGGCACGATTGTTCGCTACGATGATTGCGTATTGGCAAAACCGCAGGAACCATCCGTTCGCGACGGCGATGTACGCATCTTATGCCAAAGTATTGTACGAATGGAACCGGCTGGAGGAAGCGCAGGAATGGCTGGACGGAATCATGCATACAGAAGGCTTCGCGCCGGTTCCTCGCAATCGGTTTCAGCTGTTCGTGGCAGCTTCGAGAATTCAGCAAGCGAAGGGAAATGCGCGAGAAGCCGTTACGCTGCTTGAACAACTGAAGCTGGAGATCGACTCGCCCGACTATGCGATCTTCATCCGTAAGATCGAAGCGGAACAGGCGAGCTTGGCGGTGCGACAAGGCGATATGGTGTTCGCCCGGCGGTGGCTGGATCAATGCGGAATGTCTCACTCCGATGAGGCCATGTTGGACACCGTGTCCGAACAATTCGCGCTTGTTCGCGTTCTGGCCGCCTGCGGACGATTCGAACCGGCGTTGACTCTTGCTGAGCGGTTGTATGTTCTGTTGGCGAAGGAAGATCGTCTGCGCGACAGCATTCATGCGCTAATCTTGATAAGTACAACGTTGCATCGCGGCGGGCAGATCGAGCAAGCGCTTGAGAGTCTGGCTACCGTGTTGCGTCTCGCAGAACCGCAACAGTTTATTCGCAGCTTCGTGGATGAAGGAGCGGCGATGGCGGAGCTGTTGACGATCTATGTACGTTCGAATGGAGATGGGGGCGCGGCGAAGGGAGCGAGTTATGCGCGCTCCGTCCTGCAAGCCTTTCCTGATTACCGCGCGACTCCGCGAATGAGAATCCGATGCTTCGGGCGGCTTCGCGTAGAGTCGGAGACTGGTGTCGCGATCAAGTGGCGGACTTCCAAATCCGAGGAATTGATGGCCTTTCTAGTTCACCATCGCGGTGCGGCGGTGAGTCGAGATCGCATTCTCGATGCACTGTGGGGAGGGGTGAATGTGGAGCGGGCTGGCGCTCAGTTCCATACCACGACCTCCTATCTGCGCAGAGCACTCAGTCAAATCGGGTTTGCCGGCATCGTGCAGCACGTGGATAACGGTTACCGTCTCGATATGCGTTCCATGAACTGCGATCTCGAGGAGTGGGATCGCTTAATGGCGGTCGGGACGGAGATTATGGATGTAGCGCTGCGCGACTATTCCGGTGAGCTTATCGATTTTTACGGGGAGGGGTACTTGGCAGGTGCTCCATACGACTGGGCATGGCCCATACGAATGCGGCTGGAAGGCGAATACGTCGCGATGCTGCTTCGACTCCATGAACGCCTGAAGGAGAACGGGCAGCTGGAGGCCGCAATAGAGTTGCTTAAGCAGGCGCTTACACACGATCCGATGAACGAGTCCATTCATGAGTCGCTGATTCGCTTGCTCGTTCTGACGGATGACCGGGTCGCGGCGATCAAGCAGTATGAGGCGCTCAGAATGATGCTGCTGACTGAATTCGGGATCGAGCCGAAGGAAGCGGTCAGGAGGTTGCTCGATTTCGAAGGGGGGCAAGACGAGTTCATGCGTGAGGGAAATACATAGTGCAGTCGCTCTATCGCCATCATTCTACGCAGATCGCGATTTGTTTAGGTTTTGTTTAGGTGGGCTGTGCTATGTTGAAGGATATTGTCTGAAAGCGGAGGGGAAACCGCCTTGTACAAACGTTTATTAAGTGTTTTTCTATCGATCACGCTTCTCGTAGTGTTAGTACCCACTCAAATCTTCGCAGCTGAACGCGATGCCGTTAAGGTCCCTGCGACAATCAATTGGCATGACCTGTCGCCGAATACAACGGTGGCCGCTGTGAACGGTTCAGGTGGACAACCCTCCGTACAGCCTTCTTTCGGCGATGTCGAGCCAACGGACTGGTTCTATAACGCGGTCACCTATGTACAGCAGAACGGCATATTCAACGGTACTGGGAATGATAGCTTCTCGCCTAGCGGGACAATGACTCGTGCCATGTATGTGACAGTACTTGGGCGAATGGCGGGAGTCGATGCAAGCAAGTATACGGCTGCTACATTTGCTGATATCCAGGCAGATGCCTGGTATGCGCCTTATGTACAATGGGCTGTTGAGCAAGGCATAACGAGCGGTACGGGTAATGATAGTTTTACACCGGACATGGATATAACCAGAGAACAGATGGCTACGCTGACTTTGCGTTTTTTCGAAGCCTATCATATCCCTTACCAGACGAACGCCAGCGTAACGACGAAACCGAAGGACTTATCCAGCATTTCTCCATGGGCGGTTGATGCGATCGTCAAGCTCTGGCAGGCAGGGTTGCTTACGGGAGATGCTAACGGCAATTACAATCCGCAATCCAAGGCGACCCGTGCCGAGGCAGCTACTTTTGCCATGCGCAGCAACGAGGTTGTGAAGACAGCTGCCCCTACAGAACCAACTAAACCAGCAGAACCGACAAAAACGCCAACGCCAACGCCAACACCAACAAATGGAGGCTCGAACCCTGGAGGCGGCGACACCGAACCGAACACCACCAGCTACACCGTTACGTTCGAGACCAACGGCGGCTCCGCGATCAATAGCCTCACGCTGTCTCCCGGCGCAAAGCTGAATAATCTCCCGGCGCCGCGTAAGGCAGGGTCTATCTTCCAAGGCTGGTACAAGGATAGCGTCCTTACCCAAGTGCTGCTTAATGACGATGTCGCGAGCGGCAATATGACGCTGTATGCCAAATATATTGAGAGCGTCGATAGAGCGGTTCAAAGTGTTCCTAGCGTAACCGTGCTGGACCAAGCGCCGAGCTTCACGATCGGAGTGAACGATGCTACGGGCAGAATGACGGCAAGCCAAGTAAAAGCTGCGATGGAGTTCGGGTCTCCGGCCAATCCTCAATTCGCGGGTATTGCCGTCACCGGTGCGAATGGTCATTTCACGGTAGCGTCCGCCGCCCAAGACGGCAATTTCGAGGAAGGCAACACGTATCAGCTCACGCTGAAAGACACCAACCTGTCTTACCAGGGTCAAGATGCTACGACGACCCTATATGTGTTCAACATCGCCAAGCAAGAGGTGCTGAATGTACCGCTGAATCCGGACATGATCTATCTTCCATTCGCAGACGTATCGCATATGCTGCTTGATGGCGCGAACGTGGACTCTCCAGCGATTCCGGTAATGACGACAGGTGTAGGCAGTGGAGCAACGCTTAACGAGTCGAATACGGGTAGCGGCACCTTCAAATATTCCGGGGATAAAGAGATTCAAGCCGGCGATATCGTCGCGATCTATGAAGGGGTTCGTCCCGATCTGCGGACAGCCGAGACAAGCGGTACCGATAACGGCAATGTCGCTTACATCCGGATTACGGCGGTCAACGGCGACACTTACACCTATACCCATGCGGATTCCAAGCAAGTGTTGACTAAACCGGATGTTCTGCCCGTGAGCACATCGGCGGACACGGATGGAGACACGGCCAACCACTCCATCACCGTCGTGCAGACCGTGATGAACTTTAGCGGCAGTCAGTATGCGCCACTCGGTCTGAACGAGCTCACGGTGGTTAATGTGGGCGACTTCATCGCTTTCTACAATGGAGCATTCACTAATGAAGCCACTTCGGCGGGTTACGGGCGCATCACGTCGATTATGCATGATGCCGAGATGGATATCATTACGTATACCGATGCCACTCTCGATCAAGTCACGAGCGCTCTAGATGTCTATCAGCAACAAACGCTGGATGGGAATCGGCTATTGTCCGATTCGGATATCGCCACGCTCGAAGGGCGGATTATGCAGCAAGCGATAGCCAGCGGGTTCGTGAAGGAAGCAGCCGATTACTTAGCGGCTGTGGCGCTGCAAACCGACGCGGTCAAGAAGCGTTCCGAAGTGAAGGCGCTATCGGCTGCTTCGGGTTCCAACGTCAGCGTGGAGAACCTGACCGTCGCACCTTCCATAAGCGATCAGTTGAGCAATCTCTCTCGATCCGGTATAAGCGTCACGCTTCAAGTACGCGCAGATATCGTTATACATCTTAACGAGGAGAGTGATCTCGTCATCCATCTCACCGGTAAGTTCGTCGAAGAGATGAGCTTCGATCTCAGCGTGAATGGGGATACCCAATGGCATTGGTATTGGTTCATCCCGGTTCTGGAAGATTATATCGTCACGGCTAACTTGGATGCCTATACATTCACCGGGATCAACATCACGGCCGAGATGGCTACGGTCCAGGTCGATAAATTGCACGATGCGTTGACAGACTGGCTTGGGGCCAAGCGTGCCGGGAGATTAGGTGTCGTTCAGGACATCGCGACAGAGCTCCAAGCGTTGATCGATGGCGTGGAAGATACCGGAGTAGACGCAACGACGCTGAAGGAGAGATACAAGAGCATCCTGGAGAACGAGACGGAATGGGTTTCCATAATTAGAGAGAATCTCGTGAATACAAGCATGAGAGTGTGCCTCGGCATCGTGGAGATCAACTTTTCGGTAGACTTCGTGGTCAGTGCCAATGTGAACCTGACGGTAGGCGTCGATTTCAATTACAAAAGCGCCAAGCGGTACTCGGCCACCGTCCGCATTCTTAGCTTCACGGGCAGCAGCAATACGGTAAGCTTGTCCGGCGATGGCGATTACAAGTTCAGGTTCTATGTATTGGGAACCATGGGGGTGCGGGCAGGCCTTCAGGTATCGCTGCGAGCAGGTGTGGGAAGCGTCAATTTGAACAGTATCGGCATCTCTGTAGAGCCCGGCCTGTACTTGAATCTGTGGGGATACTTCTATTACGAGCTAAAAAATACGGGCGGCAAGAGGACAACAAATTCACTAGGCGCGCTGTACGTGGAGCTCGGCATCTACTTGGAGTCCGCGGTAGGCGCGCAGTTGGGCGACGGCTTGCTCTCCGCAAGCGTGCCGCTCTATGACCATACATGGCCGTTGTATTCCGTGGGGACGCAAACCAATATAGTGGATTTCGCGTACTCGCAAACCAATATGCCCAGTTATGATCTCTCGGGTTCATTAAGGATCGGCAATTTTCCCGAATTATCCGGCAATCTGATGAGGATGGAAGTCATGGATATCAAGACCGGGGAATCGGTCAAAGAGCTGTTCGATCGATCGAATTTCACCATTACGCCGGATAGCAGCGATTTCACTTATGACCCCAAATCCAACTTGATCGGGGTATCAGAGGCTTTACGCCAACGATGGCTAGACGGGTATCCGATCTCCGCGCGCGGGAACCTGATCCTTACATGGAAGAATGCATCCGGGTCTATCTCGGTTGCTCCAACCCGTTCCATCCCCTTGTCTGTGGACGTTAAGGTGGGCGACACTTCATTCGTGCTGGCTCCGATGAACGGCAATCCGTGGACCACGATATCCGGACAATACGGCACCCCGGTCGCCGTCGTCCCCGATCCCGTGTACCCGGGCTATACCTTCGCCGGATGGTATACGGCTCCGACCGGCGGCACGAGGTATACGCTTCCTGCTGTAATGCCGCTGCCCCAGGAGTCTCGTACGCTCTATGCGCGCTGGACGGCACAGACGAATACGCCGTACCGAGTCGAACATTACCTGTTTAATCCGAACGTCACGTATACGTCCACTCCGAATGTCACCGACGTAACGCTCGCGGAGACCGAGCTCTTAGCGGGTACGACTGGCGCGAAGATTACCCTTGCCAACCCGAATCGATTCGCTGCACAGGGCTATCATTCTATATTCACTAGGAATGGAATCAATGTCGGTGCAGGGTACATTAACGCAGACGGTTCGACGGTCGTGAAGGTGTATTACTATCCGGATGCTAGGACGCTAACCTTCAAATCCGGTTATGGAGATCAAGCGGTGGTCGGCAAGCTTAATAAGGAGATCGGGTCCAACATCTCCTGGACGCCTGCCGTGACAAGGCCCGGCTATACGTTCGCCGGATGGTCGCCAACCGTTCCAGACACGATGCCGAGCCAAGACACCACGTACACTGCGACTTGGAGGGCCAGAGAGGACATTCCTTATAGAGTCGTGCACTTGCAGCAGGACATTACGAGGAATGCTCTTGGACTACCGATTCTCGGCAACACCTATACGATCGTCGATCAGGAATCCTATACCGGCACAACCGATACCGCTACTAGTGCGGTAACGCCTAAGAGCTATGAGGGCTTCACCTTCGACGGCAGCGTTCCGGGCACGGTCCAATCGAGCACAATTGCCGGAGAGGGCACGACGATTCTGAAGCTCTACTATACGCGCAACACGTATACGGCCACATTTAATCTCAACGGCGGTACCCGAGCCGGTTCAACCGAGCCTCATACGGTGATTGTTCCCTATGGAGCCAGCATATCGCAGCCATACGTGACTAAGGGAACGGAGGTCCTCTCAGGGTGGTCGCCTGCCATTCCGGCTGCGATGCCAGCGAATAATGTCAGCTTCACCGCACAGTGGAGCGAGCGTACGGCAACGTACACGGTGACCCATTACCGAGCGGATGCAGCAGGACAATACACCCTAACCGAACCGGAAACGTTAAGCGGTCCCGTAGGCGCAACGGTTACGGCAACGCCGAAGAGTTATGAAGGCTTCACGTATGACAGCAGCGTTCCGGGTACGGTTGCATCCGGGACGGTCCCGACGAGCGGTACGCTCCAATTGAAGCTGTATTACAAGCGCAACAGCTATAAGCTGACGTTCAATCCCAATGGCGGGATTGTCAATGGCGTTACAACGGGTAATTACGTGGTCAATATGCGGTATGGGGATTCCTTGTCTGCGATATCCTTAATCCCCATCACGAGGGCCGGTTATGTATTCGCGGGTTGGTCCCCTGCTCTGCCTTCGACAATGCCTGCTGGGGATCTCACTACCGTTGCTCAATGGACACCGGACTACACCATAGCTGCGGTGCATATCGACAATACGACCCCCGGGGTAGGGGACACCCTGAATGCCGTAGTCACGATGGGGGATGGGAATGCGGCCGGCAGTCGCGTGACCTATCAATGGAAGGTCGAGACGGTAACCGGCGGAACGTACGGGAATTTCACGGATACGGGCATTGCAACAGCGAGTTACACGGTTGCAGACGCGGACAAGGGCAAGAGGCTGCAAGTGGTCGTGACGGGCGTAAGCCCGATTACCGGCTCGCGAACCGCCACAACCGATGTGGTGTCTATTCCGATCACTAGCGTCACGATCGATAAGGTCAATCCGGCAGTTGGCGATACGCTATCGGCCAGTGTAACCATGGGTGACGACAGTGCGGCCGGCACTCAAGTGACGTATCAATGGCAAGTCGAGACGGACACCAGCGGAACGTTCGCGAATGCCACCGGTGAGGGCCGTACATCCAAGAATTACACGGTTGCGCAAGCAGATGTAGGCAAGCGGCTGCGAGTCGTCGTGTCGTATATGGGGCGAGCGGCTAGTGCCGTACCAAGCGCACCCACAAGTGCGGTAGTCGTACCGCTTCCTGAATGGATCGACAGCGCCGACGCCTTAGACTTGCACGGGGCGACGTTCACGGTCGTATCTTCAACGGAAGTAACCATAAGCGGTGCTGCGCTGACGAAGGATTGGACCCTTCCGGAAGGCAAGACGCTGAATTTGAGAAATTCCACGCTTAATGGCTTCAGGTTGACCCTTGCGAACGGCGCGACGCTGAAAGTGAGCGACTTGACGGTGGATGGCTATATTGATGTCGGAGCGGGGGCTACGCTGAATGCGAGTAATTCGACATTGGGCGGTGACTTCTATGCATGGCACATTGCGGAAAATGCCACGCTGAATGTGAGCGGTACATTTACCCTGGTTACGTCAGCCCAGTTGATGGTCGACGGCACCTTCCATATCTCAAGCTCAGCGACTGTAATCAATAACGGCGGAATTACATGGAATAAGGACTTCACGAACAATGGCACGATCACGAATAACAGCAGGATCTCGATCTGGGGCACGATGACGAATTATGGCACGGTCACGATTTCCAGCAGCGGCACGATCACGAACTTCGGTAGGATCACGAACAACGGCACGATCACGAACAATGGCATGATCGCAAATGATGGCACGATTACCGGTCCGATCAATGGTAACGCGCCGCTTTAATCGAAACGAGATCGCCGGATGACGCGGCGAAGGGGCTTCTCCCGAAAACGGAGAAGCTCTTTTCTCTAAGGTATTGGACATTTGGTATGGGGATGAAAGGACTACGGGAGCATTGCTTCTTTCGGCGATTCAAGGCAGACCTTGTACAGAAGTGAAGGATGCGAAACTTTCTTTTCAAATTGGCGAGTATCATGCGAGGCTTCATGAGGTAAAAACTCCAGGTTACGGCTACCATGTGACCGATGGGTTTAAGATTCTCGACCAAAATAAGGACCGATCCCAACTGGTCCAACTGTGGTGGGGGGCCTGCGAACTATACGTCACCGAGATCGAAATTGATCTTCGTGAAGGCGGCAAATTATGTATTCTGCATGCGGGCGCCGCAGGAGCAAGGGGGGCAAGACTAGTACAACACCGGCGTCTATACGAAGATCGTTACCTTTGAGCGTCTTGAATTTACACAGAGCCTGTCCGATGCTGAAGGAAATCCGATAGATCCCGCTCAGGTGGGCATGTCCCCCGATTTTCCGAAAGAGGTCAAAGTGACATTGGAATTGGTAAGGATGAAACTTGACATTTACTACGCTTTCGTACTAATATGAACTTAAATTACTTCACTACCGTACTAAAAGGAGTCTTCCATGCAGCCGTTGTTCGATCTCATTCTCAAAACAGGACTGCGGCCCTTCGCCTTCCTCACCGAGACGGCCCATCTCGAACAGAAGGTGACTCGCTCGGACTTGTCTACCCTGCTGATTCTGCTGTTTCGGGGAGACATGACGATGTCGGGGTTGGCCGCTGAGATGGGGGCCCCGCTCAGTTCGATGACGAGCATCGCCAAGCGGCTGGAACAGAAAGGGTATATCGCGCGCGCTGCTTCCGCTCAGGACCAGAGAGTCAAACTCGTCACATTGACGCAGGAAGGACGGCAGCTTGCAGAGGAGTCGCAGCGGATTATCCAGTCGATGCTGAGCCAGATTGGAGAGGCGCTAAGTCCGGAAGAGCTCGAGCAATTTACGGCTCTTCTGCTTAAGGTCGCGCGTGTGTTACAAGACCACGATCCGTCTATTCCGCCTGAGAAGAAAGCGGAGACTAGAAAAATCATCATCGAGGAATGAACGAGTCGTGGTTTTTTTTATACTAATACTACGAAATCGTACTAAAGGAGCGGAGCGAAATGCGAATCATCATTTATACGGGTAAAGGCGGCGTCGGCAAGACGAGCATCGCCGCGGCTACGGCTGTCAAGCTGGCGAAACAAGGGTTGCGCACTCTGATTCTCAGCACCGATGCGGCGCACAGTCTGGCGGATTCCCTGAACACCGAGCTCGGACCGGATCCGGTACAGGTCGGTGACCATTTGTGGGGGCAAGAGGTGAACAGCCTTCGAGAGACGGAGCGGAATTGGGGGATGGTGCAAGGCTGGCTGACCAAGCTGTTCGACAAGGCGCAGCTCACGGATGTGACGACGGAAGAGATGCTCGTGTTCCCCGGCATGGAGGAGCTGTTCAGTCTGCTTCAAATCAAGGAACACACACAAAGCGGGTTGTATGATGTCTTGGTTGTAGACTGTGCCCCGACCGGGGAGACGCTGCGTTTGCTAAGTTACCCGAACGTGCTGAATTGGTGGCTGGAGAAAATTTTTCCGTATGAACGCCGGTTGATCAAGCTGGTCCGACCCGTAGCCAAAGTCGTGGCAGGCGGCATTGAGCTCCCTTCCAATGACGTGCTGGATAGCATGGAGCGGTTCGCTCGGAGCCTCGAGGACATGCAGCGAATCATCCTGAATCCGGACATGACGTCGGTTCGGATCGTCCTGAATCCCGAGAAGATGGTGTTGTCCGAAGCAAAGCGATCGTTTACGTACCTGAACCTGTTCGGATTCAACACCGATGCCGTCATCGTGAACCGGGTGCTCCCGGACGAGGCGGAGGATGGCTTTCTGGCCAAGTGGAGGAGCATTCAGAAGAAGTACGAGGAAGAGATCGTATCCAATTTCCAACCGCTGCCGATCTTGAAGGCTCCGATGATGGCGTCCGAGGTGGTCGGCCTACCGATTCTGGAGGAGCTGGCGGATCTCGTGTTCGGCGATGAGGATCCGGCGTCGATCCTGTACCGCGGCCGAACGGAGACGATTCGGAAGGAAGGGGAGGAGATGGTTCTCGAGCTGGCCATTCCTTTCACCGCCAAAGCCGATTTGGATCTAATGCAAAGCGGAGATGAGCTGACCGTTCACGTCGGGTCTTACAAGCGCAAGGTCGTGTTGCCCAAGCCGCTGATGGGTCGTACGGTGCTGGGAGCCAAGCTCGCGGATGATCGGTTGATCATCCGTTTCGGCCAGCGGCTGGCGGAGAGAAAGTGAGGCGAGCGGATGATTATAGACCGCTACATGCCGAACTATCAGTTCTGTGAGAGGCATTCTGTCATCATTCGAGCGAATCGGGAAGAAGTCTATCATGTGATTAAGCTTTTAAAGCCGACGGATACTCCGTTAATACGCCTGTTGTTCGGCATTCGGATGCTTCCGACTGTGCTCGCCGGCCACCTGACGGAGGCTCGGAAACGATTCGGCCGTATAAAGGAAAATCACGCCCCGCCTTCCCTATTGGACAATATGAAACGCACCGGGTTTATTTTGTTGGAAGAAGATCCGGGTTGCGAGATGGTCGTGGGCGTCATAGGCCAATTTTGGAAACCGATTCTGAATAAACCGGTCGAGCTGGATTCCGCGGCGGAATTTTTGGAATTTGATGATCTGACCTATGCCAAGGGCGTTATGAATGTCATCTTGTCCGAACCCAGGAAGGGCGAAACACTCGTCTTAACGGAAACCCGCGTCTGCGTAAAGGATCCAACAATCGGAAGAAGGTTCGCTTTGTATTGGAAGTTGATTTATCCGGGATGTGCCTTGATTCGACGAATGATGCTTCACACCATTAAAATACATGCCGAAAGTGGGAGGGGTAAGCGGAATGAGTAGTGCATTTAATAGATTGGATCGCGTGCTGGAGCATTTCGACCGGATGGAGCGGTTGTTGGGGCATTTGGAGCAGAACCAGGTGAAGCAGCACGTACGAAATTCAATAAAGGAAGGGCTGCTCGCCTACCGGTCGGTCATTGACAGTATCGTGGATACCCTCGAGGAAGAGAAGGAAACCCCTGAAGCGGAGAAGACGGAGCCGCGTACGGGCTCCAATGGCAAATCCAAAAGCCGCAAATCTATCAAGATCGATGAGGAATAAATAGGACTTCAAAATAAAATCCACGACCGACCGAGGTTGTGGATTTTGCTATAATAGGGAATAGGTACTGGTGGGAGGCACGTCGTTGGGAAAGAAGAAAAAGAACAAGCCAAACACGCCCAGAGCCAAGCGAATGAATCGTCAAGGTCGCCTGCAATCGGCGGTGAGCTGGCTCCGGGAATATAAGGGCAAGAACTACATACACGGCTACAGGAAGCATTATGGGGTTGACACGGGAACGGCCATTGCAGAACTGCGCATGCTGGGCGTGCCGTTGTCAGATGAAGCGGTGCGAACGGCAAGAGCAAGTGCAGCAGCTTCGGTCCGAGCCAAGCAAGCTCGTAAGGAGAAGAGACGGCTCCGCCTCCAAGAGGAGCAATTGGCAGGCATAGAATCCGATGAGACGCTGCTTACATCGTCGGGTATACAGGCTGGGGATTTCCATACGGCATTACATGGGAAGAGATGGAACGGTTCGCCGACCAGGATAGTCTTGACCATACAGTCCCTCCCCGAATCGAGCAACAGCAAAATACCTCGGCGGATGAGAAGGACCGGCCTTATATGGAACTGCGGGATGCGGAAGAAGTTCCCTTCGATCTGGAAGAGTTCGAGCGATATATTGCCGCTTCAAGCTTGACGGGATCAATTTGAGTGATAGGTGGGGGACGAGATTAGAATGAAAAAACCGACACTTCGCATCCGATTGATCCGCAGCTTCCTGCTGCTCCTCACCCCCCTCGCTTTATTCCTATTCTATGAAAACTACTATGCGATCAAGGTGGTCCGCGAGGAAGTGTCGCAATCGACCAGCCAAGTGCTGGGCATCCATATCGCTCAGATCGACCGGACCCTGGAAGAGATCACCCACAATCTGCTGCGGCAGATCATCGCGCCGGACTCGCAATCGGCCTATCTCGCCATGGCCTCGCTGCCGGAGACGAATGGGGACTACACACTGGCCAAGATCAAAGTCCATAATGAATTAGTCGCAGGGAGCAGCGCCTTCGAGAACTTCTTTTCGTTTTTCGCCTACTCCGCGGAGAAGGACGATTTCGTCTTTTCGCGTTCCTCCTATACCGACACCCTCCATCTGAAAATGATGCTAGGCGAGTATTTGAAGGAGAACCGGCAAGCCTTCGGGGAGTGGACGGTGCTCCAGCAAGGGGAGGAAGGCTATCTGGTCCGAGCGGCCAAAGCGAACAACGGGGTGGATATAGGGGCGGTCCTCCGGCTGGACGACCTAATTGTTCCCTTGCGCAGACTGGATTATGGAGATCGGTGGGAAGCGATCCTGCTGGATGCGGCAGGGCGACCGTTAACCCGATCCGATTTGTCCAAGGAAACCATGACGGCGGCCAACCACAAAATTCGGGCCAATCCGCTCGCCTATCAGGTATTCAAGAGCGATGAGGACGGCATCGATTATCTTCTGGTCAGCACGTCTTTTCAGCAGGCGCCGCTGCGTCTGGCCGCGATGATTCCGGAGAAGTCCCTCCTGCAGCAATTGCCTTTTTTCCAACGGGTCATTTATCTCATTCCGGTCGGAGCGATCCTAGTCTTTTTTTTCTACTCCCAGTATTTGCGCAGGATGCTGTTCGGCCCGATGAATTCCTTAATTCTGGGCATGCGTCGGGTGATCCGAGGGGATCTGGAGATTGGGGTGAAGGAGGCGAAGACGGAGGAACTGAACTTTCTCATCACCACCTTCAATTACATGGTTTCCCAGATCAGCCACCTGAAAATCAATGTCTATGAGGAAATGCTCAAAGCGCAGCAATCGGAATTCAAACACCTGCAGGCTCAGATCAACCCTCACTTCTATCTGAATTCCCTTAATATCATTAACAGTTTATCGACACTCGGGGAGAATGAGCTGATCAAGAAGATCACGGAGCATCTGGCCGAATATTTCCGATTCATTACCCGATCGCATAGGGATACGATCCCGCTGGACGAAGAGCTGCGGCATATCCGCAACTACCTGGAAATTCAATTGGTGCGGTTTCCGGAGAAATTGACGTATGAGATCGAGGTGCAGGAGCCGCTTGCCCGGACGCCCATTCTTCCGCTCATGCTTCAGCCGTTTGTGGAGAATGCGGTCATTCACGGCATGGAGGAGGGGAGTACCCCTTTTCATATCCAGATCACCGTGCGTCCCGTGCAAGAGGGGCAGAATCGGTTGGAAGTGATCATTCGGGACAATGGGAGAGGCTTTCCTCCGGAGACCATGGCCCGGTTCAACCGCAAGGAGTTTGGGGACGGGACGGGTACCCACATGGGGGTCTGGAATGTGTTCCGGCGCTTGCATATGGTATTCGGAGACGAGGCGGAGGTGTCGTTCATGCAGGCCGATCCCAAGGGAGCCGTCGTTCGCCTGATCCTGCCGGCCAGAGGCGCACTTCACGAAGCGGGGGAGGAAGAAGATGTATAAGCTGCTGATTGTCGACGATGAAATCTATGTGCTTCGCGCCTTGAGGAAATCGGTCGATTTTGCCGCTCTAGGCTTTGAAGAAGTCCATCAGGCCATGGGAGCGCAGGAAGCGATGGCCGTCCTGCAGGCTCACGCGATCGATCTGATTATCTGCGACATCGAGATGCCAGGCATGGGCGGGCTCGAGCTGATCGAATGGGTCAATGACCATTACCCCGAAGTGGAGACGATCTTCCTGACCGGACATGCCGAGTTTGCCTATGCCCAAAAAGCGGTGCAGCTCGGGAGCTTCGAATATGTGCTGAAGCCGGTCAAGCCGGAGGAGCTGGCCGCGATTGTAACCAAGGCTCTGGACAAAATCCGTGAGGATCGGGCCGCCGCTGCTGTAGTCGAAACGAGCAAGAGATACCAGACACTCTGGGAGCGCCAGAAGGCGGTCGTCGTGGAACGGTATTGGCAGAACGTGCTGGCCGGACGCATGGTTCCGTCGCTGGGAAACCTCCAGTCGGTCAACCTGCCGTTGCAGCCGAGCTCAACGATTCTGCCTATTCTCATCAGTATCGAGCGATGGCACAAGGAATTCAGTCTGCGGGACGAGGATACCTTGGAGTATGCGATCCGCAATGCGGCGGCGGAGCTGTTGCTCGGAGACTTCTCAGGAGATGTCATCAAGGATGAGAATGGGATTCTGTTCGCCCTCGTATACGAATCGTCGGGCGGGTCGCCGGATGGCAACGTCTTGGCAGACGCCTGCCGGGCATTCGCTGACGCTTGCGGCCGGTATTTCTACTGCACGGTGTCCTGTTATATCGGACACGCGGTGCCGTTCCATGAGCTGACGGAGGTGTATCACCGCCTAATCGAATTGGAGCAGGAGAATCTATCCCCCTCCCTATCCATTCAGCGGCTGGATCAGCCTTCACCCCAAGGGAGCAAACCGAAGCATCCGCATGCTATCCCATGGTCGGATTGGGTCGTGCTATTCGAAACCGGCAATAAGGCCGAGCTCTTCAAGCGCCTCGACCAATTGTTCGCCGAGATGCAGGAGGCCCAGGCGGATACGGAATCGGCGAGCGCCTTGTACCACGCCTTGCTCTATATGATCTATCATGTGGCGCACAAGAATGGGCTATCGGTCCGAGAATGGTCCGGCCTGCGGGAACGAAGCGGCGAACTGACGGCGATCCGCTCCATCTCCCAGCTGAAGATCTGGTCGGAGAAGCTGATCGAGACGGGCTCCCGCTATCTGGAGAGGCAGCGCAAGGAGAGCTCCCGGCTGATCGAGAAGACGAAGCAATTCATCGTAGCCAACCTGAAGGACATTACCCGGGAAAAGGCGGCCAGCCATATTCATTTGAACCCCGCCTACTTGTCCCGCGTCTTCAAACGGGAGACCGGACAATCGCTGATCGACTACATCATCCAGGCCAAGATGGATCGGGCGAAAATTTTGCTGACGGAATCGAACCTGAGGATCGTGGACGTATGCGAGGAGATCGGCTATGAGAATTACTCGCACTTCGGCCAAGCGTTCAAGAAAAAGGTCGGCATTACTCCGTTGGAATATCGCAAACGATTCCAAAGCTTGAACAAGAAGTAACGGCACATCTCTCGGAGAGGGGCTCGGCTTAACGGCTGGGCCTCTTTGTTGTTTCCGTGATTCCGCGACGTGGGTGAAGCGGCAAAAGCAGTCACAAAATCGAGGAAAGGGTCACGCGATCCGATAGAGGGGGAGCCGGGACCCCGCTATACTAGATAGAGGAAATGAGCGAAAGGTGTGACAACGAATGGTTTCGACAACCCCCAAACCGCGGAGCGTACTGGTCAAGTTCCTGCGCAATGTGAGAAGGGACAAGGCGCTGCTCGTCCTGCTGCTGCCAGGGGTGCTGTATCTGATCTTGAACAACTACATGCCCATGTTCGGGCTGGTGATTGCGTTTAAGAGCATTGATTATTCCAAAGGCATTTGGGGAAGCGATTGGGTCGGATTCAAGAACTTCGAATTTTTGTTCAGCACGAAGGATGCTTGGATCATTACGCGCAACACCGTGCTGTATAATGCGGTTTTTATTTTGCTGAATTTGGTGGCCGCCGTTGCGTTCGCCATTGCGCTTAATGAGCTGAGGGCCAGGCTGGCGGCACGGTTCTACCAGAGCGTGATGTTCCTTCCTCACTTTTTGTCGATGATCGTGGTCAGCTACTTGGGTTATTCGCTTCTGAGTAGCGAGTATGGGTTCCTGAATAAGTCCTTGCTCGAGCCCCTCGGATTGCCTCCGGTATCCTGGTACAGCGAGTCGGAATATTGGCCGTTTATCCTCCCGCTGGTGAACCTGTGGAAGCATGTGGGGTACTACAGCATCGTCTACTTGGCGGCCGTGATCGGGATCGACAACGAATATTACGAAGCGGCGCTTATCGACGGGGCGAGCAAATGGCAGCAGATCCGCCGGATTACGATTCCGCTCATTCGTCCGGTCCTGATCGTGATGACGCTGCTGCAGATCGGGAAGATCTTCAACTCCGATTTCGGGCTGTTCTATCAGGTGCCACTTGATTCCGGAGCCTTGTTCCCTACCACGCAGGTGATCGATACGTACGTGTATCGCGCGCTGCTGACGCTGGGCGACATCGGCATGTCCTCGGCAGCCGGATTGTATCAAGCCTTTGTCGGATTCGTCCTAGTGCTTACTACGAATTATGTGGTCCGTAAAATCGATAAAGAGAATGCTTTATTCTAGGGGGTCTTCCATGAAAGAGCTCACACACACCGCTTCAACGGTAGCATCCGCCGCATCCCGAAGGGTGACAGGGTCCGGCCGGAGGCGTGAGATCAATTCGATCAAGCCGGTTACGGAATTTCTGCTTCATCTATTCTTCCTGCTGGTATCGGTGGCCTGCGTGTTTCCGGTCCTCGTCGTCCTGGGCGTCTCGCTGACCGATCAGGATACGATCTACATGCACGGCTACAATGTCATTCCCAGGGTGTTCAGCTGGGCGGCGTACGACTATCTGCTGCGCGACTTGGGTCCGATTGCCAAGGCTTACCTGATCTCCATCTTCGTCACGGTCGTCGGTACTTTAATGGCGCTAACCATCACGGCTTTGGTCGCTTATCCTTTGTCCCGGCCAGATTTCGCCTTTCGCGGCTTCTTCTCTTTCTTCGTCTTTTTCACGATGATTTTCGGCGGCGGGCTGGTGCCCTGGTATCTGGTGTATACGAACTTCATTGATATTCGGGATACGTTATGGGCGCTCATCGTGCCGAACCATCTGCTTAGCGCCTTCTACGTCATCATTATGCGAACGTTCTTCACGACCAGTATCCATCCGTCGATTCTGGAGTCCGCCAAGATCGACGGTGCGGGAGAGCTCCGCATCTTTACGAGGATCGTATTGCCTTTATCGCTTCCGGTGCTGGCGACCATCGGTCTGTTCTACACGCTCAGCTATTGGAACGACTGGTTCAACAGCCTGGTGTTCATGAATAACGACAAGCTGATCAATCTGCAGTACATGATGTATAAGGCCATGCGAAATCTGCAGTTCCTGAACACCTTCGCGGCGGTAGGCGGAATCGGCGACCAGACCGCGAAGCTGCCTAGCGAGACGGCCCGGATGGCCATGGCCATCATCGGCATGGGGCCCATCGTGCTGGCGTATCCGTTCTTCCAGAAATATTTTGTCAAGGGCTTAACGGTTGGAGCGGTAAAAGGGTAGGCTTCCTCCGGGACTTGCACCGGTCGAGCATAAAGTAGGCTAGAATAAAACTATGGGAGGGTTAAGAACAATGAAAGGGATGCCTAGTAAAATCAACGCGATCTTAGGACTGACCGTCAGCGCCGGCCTCGTGCTCGGCGGATGCGCGTCGGACTCCGGAAGTCAGCCCAGCAGCTCGCCGGCCGCCAGTCCGGCCGCTTCCGCTACCGCGACGGCGGCTAAGCCTAAGCTGGAGCCTTACACGATCAAGATGTTCGTGCCTGGCGTGCCTCAGAAGGATCAGGCGCTCGTCAACGAAGAGATTAGCAAGTACCTGAAGGATAAGATTAACGTGACGCTGGACATGCAAGTGATCGACTGGGGCAGCTGGGCCGATAAGATGAACCTGAAGTATGCCTCCAATGAAGTGTTCGACATTACCTGGACGACATCGTGGGACAACTGGGTAGGCAAGATCAACAACAAGTCGATCATCCAGATCGACGATCTGATGGCCAAACATGCCCAAGAAGCTATGAAGATTATTGATCCTAAGGTCTTAAACGGGATTAAATACAACGGCAAGACCTACGGGATGCCGACCAACAAAGAGTTTGCCGCCAACAAGGGAATTCTGGTTCGCCAGGACCTAGTAGAGAAATATAAGTTCGACCTCAGCACCGTGAAGAAGCCCGAGGATATGGAGCCCTTCTTCGAGGTGATCAAGAAGAACGAACCGGGCATGATTCCGTTCCTGAGCGGCAAGAGCAATGGTCTGCCGATTGCCTTGCAGGAAGCCAATTTCGTCTCGGCCGGCTCCAGCGCCACGAATCTGGGGGCGATGGACCGGAACACCAAGGAGCTCAAGACTCTCGATACGTACACGGATCCCCGTTACATGGATATCCTGAAGCTGGCGCACAAATGGTATAAGGCTGGGTACATCAACAAGGATGCGTCAACCCTGACCGACTTCGCAGGGACGTATCGCTCCGGCAAAGTATTCTCCTTCCCGGAGACGCTGAAGCCGGGTAAGGATATTGAAGTCTCCCAGGCGAGTGGACTTAAGTGGGTACAGGTGGAATTTACCAAGCCGTTGATCACGACTAACAGCACGCTGGGCAATATGCTCTCGATCTCCCGCACGTCCAAAGATCCCGAGCGCGTCATGATGTTCCTGAACCTGCTGTATACGGACAAAACGTTGGTGAACATGATCGCCTTCGGGATCGAGGGCAAGCATTTCGTGAAAAAGGATGCGAATACGATTGATTTCCCGGCTGGCATGACGGCTCAAACCTCCGGGTACTCCTTGGGTGCTCCCTATATGTTCGGCAACCAGTTCAACGATTATCTGTGGGCGAACGAGGATCCGCAGAAGTGGGACAAATTCCGCAAGTTCAATGCGGATGCCGACGAAGCCAAGGGTCTCGGATTTATTTTCAACAGCGAGCCGGTCAAGAACGAGATCAGCGCTTACAACAATGCCTTGGCCGAGTTTTATCCGGGCTTGATCACGGGAACGCTGGACCCGGTCGAATATTTACCCAAGATGGTCGAGAAGCTGAAGGCGGCCGGGATGGATAAGATCAATGCAGAGGTTCAAAAACAGCTGAATGAATGGGCTGCGGCCAACAAGAAGTAAGTGTGGCAAGGATGAACAAGAGGGCGGCTCCGATATTCTCGGGGCCGTTCCTACTTGAGAGGGAGGGGCTCCGTGATTACAGTACAGCAGATTATCGATAAGCTCATGGAGCCGGTGGGCGTACTGAAGGGCACTACCGATCGGCTGATTGCAGGAAGCGCCTCTAAGAGGGTGAGCCGGATCGCCGTAACGTTCAGTTCTTCCTATGCGAGTATCCGAGCCGCGGTGGAAGGGAAGGTGGATCTCTTGATTACGCATGAACCGACCTTTTATTCCCATCAGGATGAGACGGATTGGCTGGAGGGCGATGAGGGATTCGAGAAGAAGCGGCAGCTGATCCAAGCGTCCGGTCTTGCCATCTATCGCTTCCACGACTATTGGCATCGCTATGAACCGGATGGAATCTTGAGCGGGCTGCTGGGTGCCATAGGGTGGGAACGTCATGCCAGAGCGCAAGCTCTCTATGTGCTCGACTTCCCTCCCACAACCGTTCGTCGAATCGCGGAGGATCTGAAGGGGAAGCTGGGAATTCCGGCCGTGCAGCTGTTCGGCAACCCGGATCAAGAAATTACCGTAGCTTGTCTAAGTCCAGGCATGGAAGGCGGGCGAAGGCAAATCGAGAAGCTGATGCGGCACAAGGCCGATCTGCTGATCGTGGGGGAGACTCATTCGTGGGAGACGAACGAATATGTGCAGGATGCGGTGGCCATGGGGCTCTCGAAAGCGCTGCTGATCCTGGGCCATATGCCTAGCGAGGAGGCGGGGATGCAGCAGGTCGTTCCATTGCTGGAGGGCTTGTTCCCGGAATTGCAGGTATCTTTTATTTCAAGCACGTCGAGTTCCCAATGGTTGTAAGTAGAGCAAGGGTGATGATCATGTGGAAAGCCGTACCCGTACATACAAAGCTAGTCCTGGTGTTCGCCGTCATTCTTATTGCCGCTAATCTTCGGGCTCCGCTCACTTCGATCAGTCCGCTGCTGGAAACGATGAGCGCGCAGCTCGGGATGTCCCATCCGCTTGGGGGCACGCTTACGACACTGCCCCTCATGGCATTCGCCGCGTTCTCGATCCTATCGCCCCTATTATCCAATCGCTTCGGCGTGGAACGGGTACTGCTGGCGGCGATCTTCCTCTTGTCGGCAGGGCTCCTGCTGCGTCCCTGGTCGGGCGTGGGCCAGCTGCTTATCGGAACGGCCTTGGCGGGGGTGGGGATCGCCGTTTGCAACGTGCTGCTTCCCGTCCTGATTAACAAGCATTTCCCCCGAAGGCTGGGGTTAATGACGGGTACGTACACGGTGTCTATGAATTTGACGGGATCGATCGCATCCGCGGCGAGTATCCCGCTCGCGCGATCCTTGGGCTGGGGGTGGGAGCGGACGCTCGCTTTGTGGGGCGCGCTTGCCCTATTTACCGCCGCCTATTGGCTAGTCTGCTGCATACGGTTCCGTTCTGAAGCCTCTTCTTTGGCCGTCAGGCCGAGATCCCATGGGAGTCGTATGCCGCTCTGGCGTTACAAGCTGTCCTGGCAGATTACCTTGTACCTGGGTCTGCAATCGTTCCTCTTCTATGTCGTGATGGCTTGGCTGCCCGATATCGCCGCGGAACGGGGGATCGGAGCCGGTACGTCGGGAGTGATGGTGGCGTTGATGCAGTTCGGAGGGCTACCCTTTAATTTTGTCGTGCCCCTGCTCGCCGCGAAGGTCAAGAATCAACGCTCGCTTGCGATGATGGCGGCGGTTATGTCCCTGGCGGGGGTGGTTTGCTTATTCATGGACCACATAGCGCTGCTGGCCCTTGGGGGTGCTCTGATCGGCAGTGCGGCGGGCTCCGCCTTCAGTCTGTCCATGATGTTCTTCAACCTGCGTACGAATAGCCCGCGACAGGCCTCCGCTATCTCCGGCATGGCGCAATCGATCGGCTATACGTTGGCTTGTACGGGACCCGCCCTCTTCGGTTGGCTCCATGACCGGACCGGAGGCTGGAATGTTCCCCTATTGGTGCTCTTGGGGGCTGTACTCGTGTTTATGTGGGCAGGGCTTGGCGCAGGACGCAATATTCGGCTTCCGGAGGAAGCGAGCGGCAGAATGTCGATACCGGCATCGCCTGAGAAAACCCTTAAGTCCTAATGCAAAGGAGAGATTAATGGCATGAACAAGGACTGCATACTCGAGGAGCTGGCCGGCGGCCGCTTCGGGCTGCCCCGCGAACATAGCGATGCGCACCGCAACCGCATCCGGACCCAGGCCGCCTTCCGGCCCATTCTGGAGAGATTAACGGCAGAGGGGGAGCGGTTTCTCGGGACACCCATTCCCGATTTGCCGTGGACGCTCTTCCGCCGAGTCTGGGAAGACGGCAACCGCAAAACGTACGAGCCCGTCTTCTTTCAACGGAGACAAAGACTTACTGCCTTGGGCCTATTAAGCTGGCTCTGGCCGGAACGCGAGGATTACCGGGACGGGCTGCTGGATACGGTTTGGGCGATCTGCAACGAATTCTCCTGGTGTATTCCCGCCGGCTTCGCCAGTCTTCCCGGAAGCCAACCGGTTAAGATGTCGGTGCGTGAAGAGCAAGCGGGGATGGTCGATCCCGCAATCGAGATCGATCTGTTCGCCGCGGAGACCGCATTCGCGCTGGCCGAAGTGATGGCATGGACCGGACAATCCTGGCCGGAGGCGGTACGAAGTCGTATTTATCGGGAAACCTATCGCCGAATCTTTCGCCCTTTCTTGCATGGCGGTCCGTACTTTTGGGAAGCCGTACGCAATAATTGGGCTGCCGTCTGCGCTGGCTCGATCGGCGCGGCAGCCATTTATTTGATAGAGGATCCCCAGGAGCTTGCCTTGATATTGAATAAAGCCATGCCCACCCTCGACCTCTTCCTGGAAGGCTATGGAGAAGACGGCGCTTGCTTGGAAGGGTATATGTATTGGGGCTACGGCTTCGGCTTCTATACCTACTTCGCGGAACTTCTCCATCGCCGGACGGCCGGAGCCGTAAACCTGCTCACGAACCCGAAGGTCAAGCAGCTGGCGCTTTTCCAGCAGAAATGCTTCCTGACGGGCCGAAAGGTCGTGAATTTCTCAGACTGCCCGGCTGAATTCGATGTCTACATTGGGCTCACGCACGAAATGGCTAGGCGGTTTCCCGAGATGCACGTCCCGGAGCATACATTCGAGAACAAAGCGATTTATGATCATTGCGGCCGCTGGGCGCCGGCGCTGCGCAATCTGATCTGGTATGATGCCGGCAACCCGGGCAGGGGATGGGAGGAAGCTTCCTACTATTTGCCGGATGCGCAGTGGCTGGTATCCCGTGTCGTGAAACCGGAAGCCAGCTATTGCTTTGCTGCCAAAGGCGGGCACAATGACGAGCCCCATAATCATAATGACGTCGGGCACTTCATTCTGTCGGCAGGCGAAGATACCTTCCTGGCCGATATGGGCTGCGGGCTCTACTCCAAGCAATACTTCGAGCCGTCGTCCAGGTATTCGTTTATTTGCAACAGCGCGCTGGGGCATTCCGTCCCGATTATCGATGGGACCGGCCAGCATGCCGGTTCGGCGAGCAGGGCCGACGTGCTTCAGGCGGACATCGCACCCGAACAGGACCGCTTCGGCCTGGAGCTCAAGGAGGCTTATGCGCTATCAGGCTTGCAGAAGCTGGAACGACAGTGGACGTGGCAGAAGGATGGCCCTTCTCCGCGGCTGCAGATGGAGGACCTATTCGTGTTCTCGGCGGGGGAGCATACGGTAACCGAACGGTTCATTTGCGCGATGCAGCCTGCGGTCAAGGGACCGGGTCATGTCGAACTAGAAGGCCGCCAATACAAGCTGATCCTTTTGTTTGACGGAGCTAATCTGGATCCGACTGTTGAACCGCTGTCCTTTATGAACCATTTCGGCAAGGAAGAACTGTTTTATGCGCTGGATCTGAATGGGCGAGGCCTGGAGGGCGGCTTCACGCATCGAATGCGCTTCGAATTTCGCTTCGAAAAACGGGGGTCCTAATCATGTTTTCATTTAGGGATTCGGCTATATTTGCCTCCTCGGACATGCCGGCGCTAAAAGGCTTCGGAATAACGGTCTCGCTGGAGGGGGAAGCGTCCAAAAGGCTCGTATTGCAAGCCAGCGAGAAAACCGGCGGTACCAATAAACTCGGAATATTCGAGGAGATTACCTTGCAGTTCCAGGACGGAACCGAACCGGCGGAAGTATCCGTATCCTTGAAGCTGCGCTGTTATGAAGACGTTCTCCTTGGATTCGTCGAAGGGCGGATTCATGGCGGGCACCCCTTTATGAGCCGCAAATCGTTTTCCGCGAGACAGAGTATCGTGATTACTATTGAGGAGATGGAGGGCGTATCCGCCTTATTGGCGAACTACCAGCATAACGACTGGTGGACTCGGCCGCATTTCGATCCGGATCCCGCGAAGCTTCCGGCCCGCACGCTTTCTTTGCTGTGGCGTACCGATTCCTCGTATTACAGGCTGCTGCCGGTGTGCGGCCCCCTATTCCGGACCGATCTGGCAGGCGGGGGATGCACGAACGGCCAAGGCTTCTCGGTGAGCTTGTCTTCATACCAGGGAGGGCTGCAGCGTAATGAAGGCCTCGCTTTCGTGCTGGGAGGCGGCACCGATCCTTACACGCTGGCCGAGCGTACAACCGAAGCGGCTTTAATGGAACTGGAGGATCCGGTACTCATGCGGAAGCATAAACCGTTTCCCGAAGTCCTGGATTACTTGGGCTGGTGCAGCTGGGATGCCTTTTATCAGAAGGTCGATGAGCAGGGGGTGTTGGAGAAGGCGGAGGAATTGCGCCGTCTGGGGCTGCCGGTTCGATGGATGATGATCGACGACGGCTGGTCCGCCACGTCTGACGGCAAGCTGCAGGCCTTTGATGCCAGTAGGGAGAAGTTCCCGGATGGCCTCGCCCATACGGTCCGCTTGTTGAAGGAGCAGCACGGAGTGCGATGGATCGGGGTCTGGCATACGATCGTCGGCTACTGGGGAGGCGTCCATCCGGAAAGCCCTATGGCGAAGTCGCTGGGGAAATACCTCTATACCTCCGCCGACGGTAGTCTTCTACCTTATCCGGATCCGGCTTTGGGCTTCGGCTTCTGGAATGCCTGGCACGGGTATCTTCGCCGGCAAGGCATCGATTTCGTCAAGGTAGACAGCCAGGCCGCGATCAATAACTATTTGCAATACGAAAGGTCGATAGGGGCATCGGCATCGGCCGCTCATCAGGCCATAGAAGCCTCGGTTGCGCTTCATTTCGATTGTGCGATGATCAACTGTATGGGGATGGCTCCCGAGAACATCTGGCATCGGCCCAAATCGGCGGTATCGCGCAACAGTGACGACTTTATGCCGCAGAACCGGAACGGGTTTCCCGAGCATGCGCTGCAGAACGCCTACAATTCGTATTATCACGGCCCCTTCTATTGGGGCGACTGGGATATGTTCTGGACCGTCCATCCCAACGCTGTTCAGAATGCGGTGCTGCGCGCTGTAAGCGGGGGCCCGGTCTATATCAGCGACCCTGTGGGGCGAACCGATCCCTGCCAGCTGCTGCCGCTCGTGTATCACGACGGGCGGTTGCTGCGATGCGAGCGTACGGCCGTTCCCACAGTCGATTGCTTGACCCAAGATCCGACAAGCGCGCCTATTCCGCTGAAGCTATGGAATTATGCAGGCGAAGCGGGCCTAGTAGCGGCTTATCATATCGGGGGAGACGGCCTCGAGCGGAGAGGCGTTGTCTCGGCTGCGGATGTGCCCGGGCTTTCGGAGAGGCGCATCGTCCTTTACGAGCATTTCTCGCGGGCCGGCCGGGTGCTGGAAGCAGGCGAAGCGTTTCCGTTCGTCCTGCAGCCGGAGCAATGTCTCTTGTTCTTGCTCGTTACGGTCCAGAGCAGAGTGACTCCTTTGGGGTTGACCGACAAGTATGTCTCCTCGCATGCGGTCTTGGACCAACAGAGCCGTGGGAACACGGAATTCATTCGCCTTCGGGAAGGGGGCCGGTTTGCCTTCTACTCGGAGACGGCACCGACGCAAGTGTTGGCGAACGGAGAAGAGAGGCCGATCGCAGCGATCGGGAACGCCTTGTACGAGGTCGACTGCGGCGATCAACGGCAGGAGGTTGTCGTTGAGGTTGCTTTGCCGGCCATGAAGCGGGGCTAACTACTGACCTTGCAGGTGTCAACGAACGGAGACCCCATTGTATCCTCTAGGAAGGGCTTGGAAAAGCCCGTATTTATTACACGAGAAGGGGCTTTCATTTGTAGCAGATGAAAGGCCCCTTTCTATGCATGGATAACGTCCAAACTCTAATCCACAATACTAACGATATATTCGCCTCGGCCGTCACCGGGTTTAATCACACCTAAATCCTTTAGTTTGGCAATATTTTTGGCGATACTGGAGGATGAGGCGGCTAACGTGTCGTCAAACAGTTGTCTGTGAAACACCTCTCCGTCATCCATTCGGCTGATCAACTCAAACATCGTTTTGGCATGCCCTTTGCCAAGCAACTCACGAACATGCTTGATTCGATCGTAACGCTGAAGCTCTCTAAGCACTTTGGTCAGAGAGGCGTTGACGCATTCGAGATAAAAGACAAGAAAAGGCTTCAGGTCCCCTTGTGAGGCAGCCATCAAAGTATCGTAATACTCCTCGATTCGTTTGTCGAAATATTCTTCTACGCTAAAGGCATCCTTAATGGTGGCAAGATCGGGGTGTATGAGGCCCACCAAAGCCGAAAATGCTCTGGCTGTTCTACCGTTTCCATCTGGAAAAGGGTGGATGTAGCCTATTAAATGATGCGTGATACCAGAGATAATCAGAGGATGGACCTTCTTATTATAATGTACCGTTGAGGTCTCATAAGGGTTCTCATACCCGGTAACACTAGTGTAAAGCCAGGAAAAATAAGCCTTCATCAAACGCGGGACATCATTGCATGCCGGGGGTTGATAGCTGACATCTCCATCCTCATCTTGAAGAGCAACCTGAATCGTTCTGTACCCCTCAGGATACCCGGTCAGATCATTCATTAAGGTATACTGTATTTTTTTGAGTACGGGCTCATCCATTTCAGAAAAATCATGACTCGGATCCAAACTATAAATATACTCGTAGGTATCAAAGACGTTTTTAACTTCCAATTGAGCTTTTTGCTTGATCGATAGCGGATTTTTTTTGTAGTGCTGATAGAGCTGTTCTACTTCCTTAAGCTCAAGCTTATTTTGTTCAATTTTCGTCGTGAAGTGAGCGGTTCTCACTAAGGAATTTCTCAGGATTGTGGGCTTTAGAGGGTGGCTTTTTAAGCCGAGTCTAGCTAGTGCCCCTATATTTCTTTCGGCTTCCAAGATTAATTGTTGGATTTCATACTCGTAGGGATTTAGATTTGGGTTAAACACTAGTCGATCTTCAATCATATCGAAGTGTTCATAAGCAAAAGTGTAAGTCATTTTACACCGCCTTTTACACGTTAAAAGCCTATAATATCAGTGGGTTTAGCTTATCTTTAGTATATTCCATTACACTAATTATGTACATTTTTTTTGGGTATTAAACAGTCTAGATGCGGAAGGAATGGCGATTCGGAAGAGTTCCCTACCTCGAACGGGGCATGAATGGGAATTTGGGGCAATTTAGCTTCATTGAGGAACAATTATTGTGATGAAGCAGGAAAAACGGCTATCATAGATTAAGAGAATCCAATGAGGTTGAGGTGAAGAACGATGAAGGTCGGTAGAAACGATCCGTGCCCCTGCGGCAGCGGAGTCAAATATAAGAAGTGCTGTATCCCGAAATATGACACACCTACTCCTAAAGCAGACAATACCTTCTGGGATTACGAGAGCTTCTTGGCGCGTGCGGAGAGGCTGAAGGCGATGAGTGAATCCGAGATCTTGCACAAGCTGCACGAATTGGGGATTCGAACGGAAAAGGCGCAATTTATCCAAGAGGTGGGCGACTATTTCAGTGTTAAGAATATAAGTGACAAGTGGAGTAGCCTGTTACGGCGGAACGTCGGTGTGCTGGATGAGGAGTTTCCTTTATTGGCGGCAAGGGAGCTTTGGAACCGATGGCTGCCCGACCGCTTCTCTTTGCACGGGTTGGAGTCAATGATCGTAGATTATCTCGATCATGAACCGGGTCAAAGAGTAGTGGAACGATTCTGGGCGATATGGGCGGCCATCCGAGATCACTACCTGCTCTGTTACAAGTGCCACTCGTTTGAAGAGTTCGGGATGAAAACCGACCTTCCTTTTGATATGACGGTCATTTTCTTCGGCACCGAACACGAGATGATTGAGGAGTGCCGCAACCGGCAGGAAGAAGACCTGGAGAGCTGGGACCGTCTCATCCTCCTCTATCGGGATATGCTGGAACATTTAACGGAAATGAATGAGCACAATAGATTGAATCTACGTCGCTCGATGGCGGAAACCCATTTTTATAAAAGCGATTATGAAACCGCTGAGACGCTCTTCCATCAGTTGATTGATGAGCATCCGGAATGGGCCTGGGGCTACATCGGCTGGGGAGATTTGTATAATCCTCGCTATAGCACTACCTCCACAGCAGATAAGGACAAAGCTTTGCGCTTGTACCGCCAAGGGTTGGACAAGGTTTCGTCCGATCGAGAGGACTTGGAGGAGCGGATAGGGGAATTGAGCGCACTATGAATGTCATGCCTTCCGGAGCACGAAGTGAAACCGTCACGAGCCGGACAAAACACTAAGCTCCCGCTGATATTTTTGCATCCGTGCTTGAGACGGAATGACCCGTTTGGCGTGACGAATGCCGCCGATCCGGATGTTTCGGACGACGTGATACGGAGCCACGAGAAGGGCGTGCAAAAGGCATCGGTCACCTGAGCTCAAGGACCGGTGCTTGTGATAATAGTCGATCCAGCGAAGCATCTCCGTCCCGTCCCATAGGCAATTGCGATGCAGAATGTGGGACAAGTCCTTCATTCTGACATGGAGCGAGCTGTTGTCGAAATCGATCAGGTGGATTTTGCGATGCGGATCTTTAATCATATTGGGATAGTTGTAATCGCCATGAGTGAAGGCGGATAATTGGGCTTCCGTATCTATAGCTTCGAGGCTTCCGGCTTGCTGCAACCGGCCGAGCGCTTCCTCGCATAGAGGGACCAAATGCCCGGTATGCGTATAGGAGCTTAGCAACTCTTTATATTCCGTCACTTCAGAGCTCAATCCCGAATAGCGGACCCTGCCGGCTGGAACCTCCTCGAGGGGAAATCCCTCGGCAACTGCATGAAACTTGGCCAAGGTTCGAATCCCTTTCTTATAGTCCATCCGCTTGGAGAAGTCGGGTCTATCGCCTTTCACCCAATTCGTTAGCATATAGAAGACTCCATTATGAGTCATGAAGGCGGCTTGTTCCACGGTAGGGTAGACCTTGGGGCCGCGGGAGAATCCTCGCTCCTCCAAGTAACCGAGGATTCGGCCAATAAACTGCACATCCTCTGCGTGGAATTCGTAGGGCTTCAGGCAATACACCCCGTTCTCCGTTCGAACCTTGTACACATCGTGGAAGGGACGGCTATCCCGAATCTTGATTCCATAAGACTGCTCTACGATCGACCAGAAGGACATTTCACTCCCCGCTTTCTTCTACAGGATTGGCCCAGGCGTCCAAAAAACCCACAGCGTTTAATCGGACCCCCCAACTTCCGTCCAAAATGTCAATTAATGCACTGTTACTTTTCCGCTTAGGGAAACAGGCTACCGTCCAGGCTTCTCGGGGGAAACGAAATAAGGCGGCAATTAATCTCCGTTCCGTTCGCGTTAAGGGTCTAATCTCCTCGTACCCGTTCAGAAGGGATTGGAGGAATTCCGGATTGAATTGCGCCGTGTTGGCGAGCGTTTTGGCCAGTTCGATATAGATGGAGCCTATCTTGACGCGATCCCAATCGAGGATGTATAGCCGGTCGTCATCGGATATCATCACATTGGTCGACGTGATGTCGCCGTGGATCAAGGCGGGGCGGGTGCTTTCCTGATCCAACAGGGCCGCAATCTCCGGGTCGTTCATCTCGGCCCAAGACCGTTCGGACAGGCTCCGGCAGTCCTCTCCATATTTTCTGAACCATCTCCGGAGCTTGGCATTTCTAAGGGCCCCTACCTTGTCATGAAGTAAACGGCGCTCTTGCAGCTTCCATAATCCGAGTTGTTTCCGGGTGAAGGAATCGGATTCCTGGCTCTGAAGCAGTTCGCTCGAGGTATGATGAAGGGTGGCGATCGCCCTCCCGAGATTGGCGAAATCCCCCGCCCCCTCCAAGCCCCGCCCCGTGATCCATTCGGTCATATAAAATGGCCTTCCTTTGCTTACGATCCAAAGCTTGCCGCTGTCCGCATAAAGCCACCTGGGCATATAGCTGTAACCGCTGCTCGTCAACCATTCGGCATGCTTAGCCGTGGTTTTCATTTGCTCGACTGTTCCCGAGGGGAAGGACGTACTCCGGTAAAAAGGTTTCAACGCGAAGGCTCCCGTGTCCGTTCGTACGCGGATGACCGCTTTTTTGCGATAAATGGAAGGTCGCCAACCAAATTTTATGGGCGTTATGCCGAAACGACGCGTTAGTTTACGAACATAGCCCTTAGTATACAAGCCGGCCATGGACAATCCCTCATTTCATTCGGGATGAATACTTCCCTTACCTTATTCAGTCCGCGGATAATGGTATGGCCTGCTATCCTGCCGTCCCAAAAAATTGTCATGGCCTGTACGAAGGAAAACCTGAGCTCTTTGTCGAAACTTGTAGGAAAAATAGGGAAATTTGCGCGATTTATCTCGCAAACTAGGTAAAGAGGGGCAAGGGACATCATGAACATGGTTAAGAACCGTTTGGTCGTCAAAATTTCAGTTACGCTGCTCGCGATCCTCCTCATTCTGTCGGGCAGCTTGATCTTCATCCAGATCCAGAACACCAAGAAGGCCAGTCAAGAAGCGATCGGCAATTTCAGTATCCATACGGCGGAAGCTTATGCCGGGCAGTTCGATTTGAAATCTTATGAGACCTACATCAAGGATGCCAAGGAGAACGATTTGTACTGGAGGCTTCGGGATGAGCTGAATCGCTTCCGCATGCAGATCGGAGCCTTGTATGTCTATACCGTGAAGATCGATGACAAAGGGCAACCCCTCATCCTGATCGACGGCCAGCCGAAGGATGATAAGGACGCCTCCCCGATCGGGGAAGTGACCGATATGCCGGAGGAAGCGATCCAAGCGGTCTTGAAGGGGCAGTCGGCCAAAACCGGCATCATCGTGAACGAGATGTACGGGGAGTATCTCTCCTCGTTCGCTCCGCTTCGCAATGCGGCGGGCGAGGTGATCGGGGCGCTCGGCATCGATACGGACGTGTCGGTGGCGCAGTCGGTGTATCGGGACGTCCTGAAGCAAAATGCGCCGTTGTTCATCCTGGTGGGGGTTGTGACTCTGATCGTATTCGGTCTTATCGTGTGGGTGATGTCCCGCACCTTGCGGCCCCTGGGTGTGATCGTGAAGGGAGCGGAAGCCATTGCGCGGGGAGATCTGGCCGAAGCGAAAGCCCATCTAACTGCGACAACAGTCAAATCGAAGGATGAAATAGGCCAAGCCTACACCGCGATGTTGCAGATGAATGAGCGGCTCAGCATCACCCTGGGGGACGTCGTTCAAGATATGGCGAAGACCGCCCACAGTCTCGTGCATTCCACGGATCAGTTCAGCTCCGAGGCGGACCAGATGCTGGCCTTGAATATGCAGCTGAAGCAATCGATCGCGCAATTGACGGACGGGGCGCAGCACGGGCGGGTCGGAGCCGAGGAGAGCGCCAAATCCATGGAAGAGATAACGATGGCCATTCAGCGCGTCTCCGAAGCATCGTCACATGTGTCGGTAGCCTCGGGCGACGCCTTAGAGACGGCGGAGCAAGGCCGGAACTCGATCCGCTGGCTGAGGGAGCAGGTCGCCTCCATCTCCCATGTGGCTCAGATGACGTCTCAGTCGGTCGAGGTGCTCAATACTTACATGCATGAGATTGAGCCGGTTCTCCAGTCCATTGCGAGCATCGCCGATCAAACCAAGCTGCTAGCCCTGAATGCCTCGATCGAGGCGGCGCGGGCCGGCGAGCATGGAGCGGGCTTCGCCATCGTGGCGGGAGAGGTGCGCAAGCTGGCCGAGACTTCGGCGGGGTCTGTGCAGCACATCACCTCGCTGCTGCAGCAAATCCAGCAGGAATCCACCCGTATCGGCGAGAGCATGCGGGAGAGCGGCCGGGAGATGAGCAAAGGAACGGAGCTGTCCCATCAGGTCGAGCAGCTGTTCGACGACGCGATGGAACGGTTCCAGGTGGTGAACCACCAAATTGAAGAGATTTCCGCCGCGGCGGAAGAAGTGCTGGCCGGATCGCAAGAGGCGGCTGCCTCGGTGGAACAGATCGCTCACATCTCCAACACGACAGCCGACCATACGGCGTCCATTCAGATGATGTCCGCGCGTCAGCTGGAGGCCGCGAAACGAATCGCCGATACCACGGAGCTGTTGAAGGAGCGGAGCTCGGGTCTGGAGGCGGCCGTGGAGAAGTTCAAACTGTAAGGGATGCAGGAGATCCTGAGTCGCTTCCCATTAGCAAAAAACCACAATCGCAGTTGTGGTTTTTTTATTCGGACGAACCGGGCGCTGTGCAGGGGAGTTAATTAGTGAGTTCATTCATTATAGCGGAAGCGTCTCACACGTGAAGAACTCTCGCATATCCTGATAGTGGGACGCGCCTCCCAACTCACTCCCATCGGAACCTCTCTGGATGTTCGATCGGGAGTATTCTATCATTTGTTCTTCACTAATGGGAGGAATATTTCGTGAGAGAAAAAAACTCAAAAAAGCGTGCACGGAACACGTTAGGCACAGTCGACAACCGCAAAGCAGTACGGCGACGAAGAAAACCAATCCGAAAAATCCGGTACTCGAACCCGTCTCACAACTCATCTCACCAGAGCCACCGATCGTTGTTCGACATGAAAAGTTCGATCGGAGAAAGAATGAACAGCTCCTTTAATGAATTGGGTTTCTTGATAGATCTTCCACCTACGGAAGACTGGGATGACCAAGTTGAGGAAGCGTCCACGAGCTGATTCCGATCTTTGACCTCACAGCCGCTAACACTTCATAACCCACGATGTTATCCAGGGATGTGGCCCGGGAGCATCTGGGACAAGCGCGTGCTTGCCGAATCAACGGACACCGAATGCGGTGTCTTTTTTCGTTCCTGCCGGAATAAGATTGAACTAGGCAACAATTTCGAGGAGGAGACCATGTATTCAGCCGAAATCAGCCGTTCCAATCCGTCCTGTTTCCTGTTCATTATCGACCGGTCCGGTTCGATGTCCGACCCGTTCGGGGCTAGCACGAAGGCCGAAAGCGTCTCGGATGCGATCAATCGTTTATTGCAGAATCTCATTATAAAATGTGCGAAATCAGAAGGAATCCGCGATTACTATCACGTGGGGGTGATCGGCTATGGCTCCAGTGTGGGGCCGGCCTTCGGCGGGGTATTAGCGGGCAAGGAATTAGTACCGATTAGTGAAATCGCCGATAACCCGTCCAGACTGGAGAAGCGTCTGAAGAAAATTCCCGACGGGGCAGGCGGGCTTGTAGAACAATTGGTTAAGTTTCCGGTTTGGTTCGATCCTGTCGCGAACGGCGGGACGCCCATGTGCGAGGCGTTGAATACCGCCCATACGATTCTTAGTCAGTGGATCGGTGAATACGCGCATTGCTTCCCGCCGGTGGTCATTCATATTACGGACGGGGAATCGACCGACGGGGATCCGACTCCCGCCATGGAACAGTTGAGAGCACTGGCTACGGATGACGGGAATGTATTGCTGTTTAACTTGCATATCTCCGACAATTCTAGTGCGGTCGAGCTGCGTTTCCCGGAAACCGCGGACGGACTGCCCGATCAATATGCCAGGGTGCTCTATGAAGGCTCAAGCGTGCTGACCCCCTTCATGATCCGGGTGGCCAATCAGGAACATGAGCTGAATCTGTCGGACGGGGCCAGGGGATTTGTATTGAATGCCGATCTCACCCTTGTAATTCAGGCGCTCGACATCGGTACGCGTCCCGCCAATCTTAGGTAGGGGTGGCTGCGGTGAGAGTAGAAAGCGAGTGTTTCTCGTTGCAGAAGGCGGGAAATCGCAAGGACGAATATGAAGATGCCTTCCATAGCAGCCTTACGGTTCATAAGGATACGGCGTATTATAGATTCGCCATTGCGGATGGAGCCAGCGAATCGTCGTTTGCCGACATCTGGGCCGATTTGCTCGCAAGCGGGTATTGCAACGGCCAGTTCGATAGTAAACATCTCGATAAATCCATCGCCAAATTGTCGAAAGCTTGGAAGCGAACATTAAATCCCAAAGCCCTGCCCTGGTACGCTCAAGAGAAGCTGGCGAGCGGGGCGTTCTCTACGTTAGCCGGCATCACGTTTCGTTTGACGGATGCCTCATCCGCCGCGTTTGATGCGATCGCGGTCGGGGACAGCTGCATATTTCACATTCGGGGTGATACGATTATCGCCTTTTTTCCTTTGGGTTCGGTCGAGGATTTTCGGAATAGGCCGGTACTCATCTCCAGCAACGCAGCCAGTAACGTGCATCTTCAATCGTTCGTTAAAAGATGGAGCGGGATGGCCCAAGCGGGAGACTCCTTTTGGCTGATGACCGATGCCCTGGCATGCTGGTTCTGGACCCGTTACGAGGAAGACAAAAGTGTAATCCAGAGAATACGCGGGTTGGCCAGTGAACAGGACTTTATCCATTTGGTGCAGGCGGAAAGGCAGTTTCGTTGCCGCGACGGCAGCTTTTCTCTAAGAAACGATGACGTTACCTTCATTCGAGTTCATCTTGTTAAGGGGATGTGAGGCGATGTTTTGGCCCACTCCACAGGATTATAGGGAAGCGATCCAAAATCCGCGCATTTGTTTCCAGGACCCGGAGCTTCAAGCCGGACTCCCTGAATTGGATAAGCTTGGGTTGCCTCGTCCCATTTCGGGCAATTTCGCCAGTGTTTACAAAATAAACGGCGTTGGGACGGAATGGGCGGTCAGGTGCTTCACCAACAACGTGAAGGATCAGAAGATCCGTTACGATACCATCAGCTTGCATTTAAGCTCCGTGAATCTCCCTTATATCGTCCCTTTCGAGTACTTATCGGAGGGCATCCGCATAAACGGCAGCTGGTTTCCCATCGTCAAAATGCAGTGGGTGGAAGGGGAATCGCTGCTTCATTATATCCAAAGAAATTTGCACAACGCTGAAATTTTAAAAGAACTGGCCAATAAATGGCTAAAAATGATGAATGACCTGCACATGGCTGATATAGCGCATGGGGACCTGCAGCATGGGAACATCCTGGTTCGCGATGATGAAATTATTCTGATCGATTATGACGGGATGTACGTGCCAGGCTTGAACGGCATGCCAAGCAACGAGCTCGGTCACCGAAATTATCAGCACCCCGGAAGAACCGAAGAACATTTTGGGCCGTACATCGATCACTTTTCCGCGTGGGTCATTTGGATATCCCTACTAGCCCTTGGTGCGGACGCTTCCTTATGGAATTCGCTCGGCGCGGGAGAGGCGGAAGAAAGTCTCCTCTTTCGTCAAAAGGATTTTGTCTCGCCGGGCGAATCCCGCGTTTTTGCATTACTGGAGCTGGTGCATGATGAAACGTTGCGTTCATTGGTAAGCTCCTTTCGCGATGTTACAGGAATGGAAGTGCCGGAGGTGCCTCGGCTTCCCGAACCGGAACGGGTTGGTGCCGCCCATGAGCCCAGTGCCTCGATCTCTGCCGGCTTCACATCGAAAGTACTCCCCTATCTCACCGTTCTCTCGGGTCGGCTCGCTTTGAAGAAGGGGTTAGCCGAGGTCCGATCACAAGCCGAAATTTCAGCCTATCCTCCCGGTGCATCGTGGGTACTGGATTACCTCTCTACAGAAGCAACTCCTTATAAGCCTCTGGATACATCTCGGTTCCTGTTGGAGAGAACCGTTTCGTTCACCGTAATCACTTCGACGGCATTGGCTGCGGTTGTTATGTACGGGTATGCTCCGGTTACGGGTTTAGTCTCCTGCACGGCTTTCGGTTTAGGTGTCGAGATGGCTTTCCTGAGCTGGCGGTATAGGAAGCTTTCCACGGTTAAGGAAAAAAGAACGGCGTCTGCAAAAATAAAGGAGCTTCAAGAGGCAGCCTCCGATCTCACAAGCGAATTGAACAAAATGAACGAGATGAAGCAAGCGTTCCAACAAACAGAGCAAAACAAGCTCGACGATCTATTACGGAGGCAAAGAGAAGTATCGGAACGGGAAAAGCAGGAGACGGAAGAAGTGGAGAAGGAGCTCCTGAGCCATGTAAGCGAAATCGTTCGAGCCAGGCAAACCCTGGATCAGGAGGAAAAAAAGGAGCTTGCCGACGCATTGGCTTCCTTCCAAAAAGCTTGGCTGGAGGACCAATTAAAGAAATATAGGATCAGTAAAGAAAAAATACCGGATCTCGACGATGACATCAAACGGCGGTTAAGATCGAGTGAAATTCGTACGGCGGCTGACTTCACGGACATTACGATCATCCAGTCCTATGGCCGCAAAAAGATTGAAAAGGTGTATGTAATCTTAAAAAACGGGGGATCGATTCATGTAGGCATGCGTCCATCCCAAGCGAAAGCGCTGCTGGAGTGGAGAAAAAAGTTAGAGCGTAAGTATAGACCTAAAATCCCCCAATCGCTTCCTCGTAGTGAGATCGCGGCCATTACATCCAAATTTAACGACCGGAAAACTAAATTAACTCACGCAGAACAAACGTATAAAACCAAGGCCCAGCACACGATCTTTAATATAAGGCGAATCTATAGGCCGGAGCACGATCGCTTGAAGAGGGAAGAAGATGCTCTGAGAATCCAGCTGAATCACGAGCTCCATCAATTTGATACGGGAATAGCGGAACTAAGTAAGCATCTTGCCGGAAACCAATGGGAGCTTAATGGCCTGAGCAAGCGATTGGATATTATTAAGGACGTTAGTTTCTTGAGATTTTTAAGGAAAGTGTTCCTTTTCCGTTGAGGAATGGGCCGAATGCTGACAAGAAGGAGGGAACGCGTGTGTTTGGTTTAATCAAAAAGAAGCGCCGCCCGACGGAAGTGACAGATAGGACGAGTCTGAATTCGATGAAGGGGAAATTTATCGGACAGACAGAATCGCTCGCGATGGAGGGTCAACAGCAGCACGCTTGGGGCGGACTCTTCAATCCGGTTGACTCCGGAGTCCATATGGTTTTTGACACGTTTACCATCACCAACTTTTCAAGCCAATTCCTCAATGCAGAGATATGGTTTAACTCGAAGCTTCCGGGAAAGGGGATCCCTTCATCCCTCATCCATCCCGCCAATCTCGCCCTAACTCCTCTTCCCCAGCCTAAAGTAGAGCTTCTCTACGCCAGCGAAGTGAATGGTACACCGATGGGGGGCATCAACGTGTTTAACCGAACGGTTGCCCCGAGTACAACGTTGATTAGCGAGTCCGGCAAAGGATCCATCATTCTTCCGCCTGGAGGGTCCTTGGCCATTTTCGTGAGATCCCCAGGACCGTTTAAGTATGAGACTCGCTTCGCATTCACCTGGTGGGAAGACCAAAACGCCGCCGGAGGTCCATTATGAGCCTTCAGCGCGGAAAAGCATTTGAACCGTTTGTTCAAGCGATTGATGGGACCGGAGCCGACTACCGTACCGGAGTTGGAACTTATTTTTTCGGGCAGACGGGCTTGTTGACGTTTGGTGACGGTTCCCACGCTTGGGGAGGGTTGTTTAATCCGGATGATTCGGGGATCCATTTGGGTTGGAACGGGTTTACGGTTACGAATTATTCACCCGAGCCTTTTACGGTTGAGGTTTGGTTGCTGAATCACTCCTTAGGCAAAGGAACGATCTCCCGGAATGTGGCTTCCGCCAATCAGGCGATTCGCCCCGTACCGATACCCAAAGTGGAACTTCGCGATGCGGATCGGCTGTATGAGGCTCCCAAGGATGGACGGTTTTCCTTTGTCCGAATAGCGGAGCCCAAGGCTACTTTAACTGAACACGATTTTCCAGGCCTGATCCTATTGCCTCCGGGAAGCTCTGTCATCGCGTTTTTGCGCTCCCCGGAGGCTGGAACGGTACGGTCCCGAGTGGCATTCGGCTGGTGGGAAGGAGCGGATGTAAAGGAAAGGCGAAGATGAAGAGCCCTCAGACCCTCCGCTTGGGAGCAGATGGCCTGAGGGTTAACGGCGTTAAGGGATCATCGCCTTAGCCGCCGCGATAATATCGCTAACCTTCGTCTCCAGCGCGACGATCTTCTGCTTCTCGTCGTTGATCTGGCCCGAGAGGGTGACGAGCGAGGAGAGCGTCTCGAGCGTGCTGGAGACATCGCCTTGCTTCGCCGCCTGCTTGAACGTGTTCCACAGAGGCGAGAGGCCGCGTTCGGCGATTTTGATCGCGCTTTGCTTGGCTTTGATCTGCTCCTTGAGCGGGTCGGCGTCATCCAGTTTGGCGCGGATTTTCTTCACGAGCTTGGCGTTCGTGTCCTTGGCCGCCTTGAGCGGCTCTTCCTTGGTCTTGATCTCGGCGCGCGCAGCCTGGACGGTCAGCTTCACGACCTCGGCCTGGAAGCGCAGCATCTCCGTCAAGGGCTTGTTCTTCAGTTGCCGCGCCAGTTCGAGCTGCTTGTTCAGGTCGGTGTAGCTCGTGAATAGAGGCTTGTGCTTCTCCTTCGTCTGGGCTACGTCGGCTGTCAGCTTGTCCAGCTTCTCGCGGTCGAGCCCCTTGATCTGCTTGGAGAGGGCGGCTGCGGCGTCCGTGTTCCCGCTGTGCAGAGCCTTGATACGCGCATCGAGCTCGTCGTCCTGCTGCAGGAGCGAGAGGAGCTCGTTGTACCTCGCATTGAGCTTGTCCGCCTGGCCGCTGTCCGCCTTGGCGATCGTACGGTCGAGCGTCGTCTTGACGGTAGACGTGAACTCGATCGTGGCGGCGGATGCAGCCAGCGGGGCCGCCGTGAAGGCGAGCAGTACCGCAGTGAGCCAAGCGATGATTCTTTTGCCGGTGAGCATGGTTCTTTCTTCCTCCTTCTTAATGGGGTGAAATATAGGTGGCGGCCAACACAAAAAGCACCCGAAAGAAAGGCTCAAAGCCTTCTCTTACGGGTGCTTCCATCGTAAGCGGTTATTGAAGTAGTTTCACTTTACCGGAAGTTCCACCGGCTGTCAAGACGAACATGTCCGGCTATGCTGAGTCCCTCCAACCCTGTCTGGCTGGCACCTTGCTTTTGCGAAACGGCAGCCACCAGTTCCAATCCCCCAGCAGCTTCATCAGGCTCGGGACGAGCATCAGCCGGATGATGGTCGCGTCGATGGCCACCGCGATGGCGATCCCAACCCCGATCTGCTTGATCGGAACGACGTCCGTGAAGGCGAAGGCGCCGGTGACGACGATCATGATCAGCGCTGCCGACGTGATGAGCTTACTGGTCGAGGTCAGGCCGTTGACCGTGGCTTGCGTGTTGTCGCGGCTCTTCTCGTATTCCTCCTGGATGCGCGAGATCAGGAACACCTCATAGTCCATGCTGAGCCCGAAGACGAGACAGAAGACGATGACCGGAATGATCAGAGCGAGCGACACCGCCTCCATGCCGAAGTGCCCGTATTGGAAAATATAGACGAGAATTCCGAAAGTCGAGCCGAGTCCGATGACGTTCATCAGGATCGCTTTCAGCGGAATCAGCACCGAACGGAAGGCGAGCATCAGGATGAAGAAGGTCGTAACCATGATAATGGCTATGGCGACTCCGATTTTGCTGAACGTTTCATCGAAAATTTCCTGATTGAACTTAGGATCGCCTCCCAAGCGGAAAGGCACTCCGAGCTCCCGGTCCATCCAACTATAGAGAAACTGCTTGGCATCGTCCGACGTGCTGTTCGAGTGAAGCGTGACCGGAATGAATAGCTTGGTGCCCTGGATGAATGTCTCCTGTAAAGGCGCTAGCTTGGGCGCAGTCTGCGGGGCAGATGAAGCGAGCTTCCACGCTTCCACCGAATCGAGTTTCGACTCGGTGTAGATGGTGGAGACCGCCTGCACCCGCGAGTCTGTCTGGAGCTGCTTTTGGATGTCCAGTATTTTCGCTAAGCCCGCGTCATCCTTCCATCCGGATTCCCGCTCCGCCAGCATATACACGACGGCATGTTGACCCAAGCCGAATTGGTTCCGCAAATCCTCAAAAGACGCCCGTGATTGGTAGGAGGCAGGCAGCGATTCCAGCTGAGGAATGGCCAGCTTCATGTCCCTCGCTGGGATGAGTCCGGACCCCAGCAGCAGCAGGGCGGCCCCTGCGATCAGGACGGGATGTCTCATGACGAACCGGGCCATCCGATTCCAGATGTTGGAGCCGGTCGCTTTCACGCGAATGACCGTCCACTTATTCAACCGATCCTGCAAGACGCAGATCAGTGCGGGCAGCAAGGTGAGTGCGGTGAGCACCGCCATCGCGACGACGAGGGTACCGCCGAGGGCGATGTTTTCGAAAATTTTGACCCGGATCACGATCATCGCCCCAAGACCGATCATGACGCATAAGGCGGAGAAGAGGATCGACCGTCCAGCAGTCCGAAGCGTAGTCTGGACAGCTTCCGGCACCGAAGAATGGAGGCGCTCCTCCCGGTAGCGGTTGATGAACAGCAGGGCGAAATCGATGCTCAGCGCCAGGCCCAGCATCGGCACGATATTCATGATGAAGATGGACAGATCGACCCGGTCGCCCAGCAGCGCCATGATGCCGAATGCGGCGACCACCGTGAACACCCCGATGACGATCGGTACGAGCGACGCGACTACGGAGCCGAACGCCAAGAGCAGCACGATCAGGGCGATAGGCAGGCCGATCGCTTCGGCGCTCGCCAAGTCCCTCTGACTGGCCGTGTTGATGTCATTCGAGATGACCGGTCCCCCGGTAACGGCCACGCCGGGCTCATTCGCCAGCAGCTCGCGAACGGACTGGACCGCTTTCTGCATCTCCATAGCCTTATCCTCCAATTGAAGGGTCGCGTAGGAGAGCTTCGGCATGTGTTGCTCGGGTGTGTCGAGCGGCGATTTCAAAGCGTGCACAGCGGGGGAGCTTTTCAATTTGTCCAAGACGGCTGTGATCTCGGAATCGCTTTTCTCGTAGAAGACTATGAAAATAGAATGGGTGGACAGCTTGAAGGTCGCCTGCAGCTCGTCCATCACCTCGGCGTGCTCGCCTTGGACGTAGAAGCCGTCGCCGTGCAGCTTGTCGGGCAGCCGGACCGCGAAGACGGCCAGCAGGGCGATCAGGAGGACCCAAGCGGTAATGATGATTTTGGGGTATTTTGTAACGAACTGACCTAGAAGACGCAAGAAGGAGACCGCCTTTCACGGGGAATGCCCGTGTCGTAATGGAGCTACTTCTTGCAGTATAAAGGAAAACGGGAAGGGGAAGCAAAAAATAGCCCTCAGATCGGCCGCCGCGCGGGGCCGTAAGGGCTAATGCTATGACCCCTTGTAGGGTTTGATAACGTAGGGAGCGTTTTATCGATCCTTCAAGCCTTTGATTGTGGAATCGTACTGTTCCATGACTTGAGTCAAGGTGTCCATAAAATCGGGGCTGATCCTGGTAGGTGGGGTCATTTTGGTTACTTTTTTGATAATGATTTCGCCCGTCTCTTTATGGACGTCTACGATAACGGTATCGCCCAACCCCAGACCAATTTGTTTAAAGGCTTCCGTCAACATGAGCCCTAGACTGTTTCCGAACTTGGTTACTCTACGTTCCATCTCCATCACCTTGCTCATTGGATTGTTATCGTAATTATACTATTTCAATCCTTCACCGGCTTCTCTTTTCCCGGGATGGATGAGGGCGAGCAGCAGCAAGACATTAATGCCAATCTCACCTATCGTCCGCAACCAGCTAAGCACGGTCCATCGTTCGGCGCGATCGGCTAGCTCCGGGGAGAAAGGCCCAACCGCAGGGGTATTTTCGAAATCGATAATCTCGGGCGCGAAATAGGCAAACGTAACGACCCGTATGACCAGATACAGACCCAGAACGACCCAGAGGTATGTTCGCTTCGTTCGATTAGGCCAATTAAGGATGAGAGCGAGGAGGAGCAGGATGTTGGCCGCGATATGAAACGGGACCCAAAAGCTCGTCAGGCTCAGGCCGTTAGGCTCCTGAATCAAAGCGAACGTGGTGGGCGGCGAAGCGCTCCAAACCGGAGATACGACGATTTCCTCGTACAGGCCTCCGCCATTAAGCACGCCGAACAGAAGGACGGTGAGGAATAAGGACAAGAAGGCGAGTTTGGTTTTCATATCGGCACCTTCTCACTCCAATCGACTTGGTAATCATACAACCAGCCCTGCGTGTCCTTATTCGCGGATTTCAGGAAGAGCGGCAGCATCAAGTCGCGGAAAAAGACTTGAACCGGATTGGTCGCATGCTTGCGCCGGCCGATCATTCTGGAGTACTTCACGATGCGTTCGACGCGATCGTGGCGCAAGCGTTGAAACTCGGAGAAAGCCCGGCTCACGTCCGGGACATCCCGCAAGCATTGGGCCAGCACCAGGGCATCCTCAAGCGCCAAGGAAGCACCCTGTCCGGCATTGGGAGAAGTGGCGTGGACGGAGTCGCCTACCAGGACGACCGATTGCACATGCCACACTGGCAAGGGCGGCATATCGTAGATCGGGTAGACGCCGATCTCGTCTTCGGTCGCCCGCACGATCTCCGGAACCGGTGCGATGTCTGAAGCATACAACCCCTGCATGGTCTTGCGCCACTCGGCTTGCGGGATTTGCTGCAGATCCCGGCGTGTCGGCGTTCCGGGATAATCCATGTTGCCGAACCAATACACCTCTCCGTCCGGTCGGACTTGGTAGCCGAAGAAGGCGCGCTTCCCGAACACCATCGTCTGAAGCCCTCGTTCGAAGGGGACGGTGGAGCCTTGCACAAAACCACCAAAACTGAGTAAGCCGGTGTAAGAAGGGGCTGGGGCGCCCGGTAGAACCAGCCGCCGGACGCGGGAGTGAATGCCGTCGCAGCCGATCAAAATATCCCCGGAAGCCAGCGTCCCGTCCTCGAAAGAAACCTTCACGCCCTCCGGTCCATTGGTCCCGATCCCCTTCAGTTTTTTTTCATGCTCAATCGAGATGCCTTGTCGCTCGGCGGCCTCCCGCAAGATGCGCTGTAAAGTCCCCCGTTTGATCGTGTAGCCCCGAGGCTCTCCGGACATTTGGCCGATATGGCCCAGAAGCTTGCCATTCCCACTGACCATTTTCATCGAATGCACCGGCATACCGGCCTGACGAACTTCTTCATCGAGTCCCAATTGCTGCAGGACTTGCAGCCCGTTGCGCGCCAGATTGAGGAACAACCCGGCATAATCGTCGCTGCGCTCTTCGGCTTCATAGACGACGGAGTCGATCCCGGCTCGCTGGAGGAACAGGGCGGTCGCCGGGCCTGCGATGCCGCAGCCGATAATCAAAGCCTTTTTAGGCCGATGGCTTGTAAGTGCCATTTCACATCCACCTCATTTTTTATTTTTATTGACTAGTTTATTTAAACTATATTATTTAGACTATATAAAGTCAACTACTTATTTTCAAACTAATAAAAATGGGCTATACTAGGGCAAGTTCACACTCGAATCATCGCTGCTATCTTCAGAAAGGAGGCGGAGCGGAATGCCCAAACCGAAACGGAGCAATCTGCTGGCGCTGGCTATCCTGTCCCTGCTGCACGAACGGCCCATGCATCCCTATGAGATCGGGAGTACGATGCGCCAGCGAGGCATGTCCGACAGCATCAAGTTGAACACCGGTTCGCTGTACGCCGTGATCGAAACCTTATTGAAGGACCGTCTGGTTCAGCCGGTGGGCACGGAGCGGGAGGGAAAGCATCCGGAGCGCACGATCTATGAGCCGACGGAGGCAGGCCGGGCGGAGTTTCTTGATTGGCTGCATGCGTTGTTGCGTACCCCTGTAAAAGAATATCCTCAGTTTGCGGCCGGGCTTTCTTTTTTGGGCCATCTGAAGCCTCAGGAAGCGCTGGGTTTGTTAAAAGAGAGGTCGGAAGCTCTGGCGAAGCAAATGGAGGATGTCCGCACAGCCATGGAGGCGACGCTAGCGATGGGCATCGACCGGCTATTCGTCATCGAGACGGAATATAACCTGGCGCTTCTCGGGGCTGAACAGGCTTGGCTGGATCAGCTGCTGAAGGACATGGAGAACGGAGTTATTACTGCGCGTATTGGGGAGAACTTGGTGTGGAACGTCAAGTTCAAACCGCCGGCAGAAGGTCAAGCGGAGGATTGAAGACGGATAACGCCGGCGGAATACGTCCGTTCAAACTTGGGCACCATTAGGAATAGCTAATTAAGATCGGATGTGGTATGATGGGTGTAATACAAAAAGTGACCTAATTCACATAACGTAGAGGGTTATTCTTTTAATCAATAACCTTGTGCGTTATGTGAATTTTTATTTGAACAAATAAAAGGTCATGTAAATCTTAAACAAAGGTGGTAATGGTTTTGGAAACAGGAACAGTGAAATGGTTTAACGCAGACAAGGGCTTCGGTTTCATCGAAGTTGAAGGCGGGAGCGACGTATTCGTGCATTTCAGCGCGATCGTGGGCGACGGCTACAAATCTTTGGACGAAGGCCAACGCGTTGAATTCAACATCGTACAAGGCAATCGCGGACCGCAAGCCGAGAATGTCGTAAAACTGTAGGATGAGCTTCATGCCCCGAAACATTTTGTTTGGGGCCTTTTATTTTCGCTACATCCAATCCAGGGTGGAAAAGAGGGATGCACTTGTATTATTCTCGAAAAAGGCCGTTTGAAGATCTGCCGGTAGAAGTCACCGCCATCTGGTCTTGTCCGAATGAAAACTGCAAGGGGTGGATGCGGGATAATTTTACCTTCTCCATCGCACCTGTATGCGCCCAATGCCAATCCGAGATGGTGAAATGCGAAAGAATGCTGGCTGCATTAGAGAACACTAGTCCTAATCAGCTCAAGCAGTGAAAGTGGTTGCAGCGACAAAATGACCCCTGGCAGGACGCATCTGGCGTCCGGTCAGGGGTTTTCTGTTGCAGGCTAACATCGGCCGGCCGAGATCACGGCGGCCTCAAGCCGACATGCAGCTGCGGCGGGAGGCCGGGCGCGGCGACGATCGACAGCATGCCGTGCCGCGTGGGCGCGGGCATCGGCGAGGGCGGGCCCTCCGGCCCGGTTAGCGGCGCCGAGACCGCGGCGTAGTGCCGGAGCGGCCAGCCGAGCCGACCCGCGACGTCCAGCAGCCGGCGGCGGATGAGGGCGTCGGGGCCGATCGCCGTCCGGGCCAGGCCGAACAGGGAGAAGACGGCGGGAGTCCCCGCCGGGCCGACCGACACGCTGAAGCCGGCCTGCGTGAAGGGCAGTCGGCGAGCAGCAGGCCGGTCGGAGAGCGTCTCGACCAGCTCGAGCAGGTCGCCCGCCTGCTCCGCCAGGCCGACGAGCCCCATCAACCGGTAAACCTCCCACGGCTCGAGGCCGTCGGCGCGGAAATATAATTCGAGGCGGCCGGTCCCGGCATCGAGGCCGATCATGCGCAGGATCGGGGAGCGGGTGGTCAGCAGCGGCCAGTGGCCCACCGCGTCCCGGACCCAGTCGTCCGCGGCGGGGGGGCCGCCTTGCGGCACTTCGGCGTACAGCTTGAAGGCGTCGCCATCCGGGCCATGCCTGCCGCTGATCCAAGCGCCGTAGTCGAGCCGCCCCGCCGACTGCACATGCCGCAGACGGTCGAGATGCGGGTCCAGATGCCGCAGCGGGTCGCCGTTGCGATCTCCGCCCGCCAGGTCGGCGACGGCGTCCAGAGCGCGGTCGAGGCGGCAGGCCGGCTCGCCGAGCGGCCCCGCGCACTCGACCGTATAGCGGATGGCCTCGCCGGTCGAGGTGAACCCGAGCTCGACCGGATAGCCGTCGCCGGTCAGCGGACTGAACCGCCAGGCGACCTCGGGCCAGGACGTGGCCAAGACGCCGGCCAGCAGCCGCTCCAGCGAGGCTGCGGCCCGAGCTGCCGGGAGGGGCGACTCGCGATGATACTGATTGAGCGCCATATCCAGGGCCGATTCCAACGTCGCGTCCAGAGCCGGTTCCAGGGACGGGGCCAGCAGCCGGTCCTGCATCAGGTTCGTGGGCTCATCCAGCACCCGGTCCTGCGCCAGGTCCATAGGCTGATCCAACTCCCGATCCATCGTACGATCCACTGTTTGATCCCTCGCCGGATCCCTCGCCCAATCCCACACCTGCTCTAACGGCAATCTCGCCATCCCATCAGGAAGTCTTCCTCCATCCGGTTCTGCTGACCCCGAATCTGTGGTGTCTGGCTCGGCCCGCCCAGCTGGTGGACTCGATCGACGAGCCGCTGATGGAAGGTGCGGTGGTCGATCAGGAAATTGCTTTGGTTGACCAAGTCCAGGAACGCTTGGGTGAAGTAGCCGTGGCTTGGCGTCTCGCCGGCATACTCGTTCCACCGGCAGGCGGCGAACAAGGTCGATTTGGCCAATGGAATGAACAGCTGATTCTGGTCTTCGCTCATGGTTAGCAGGCCGCTGCTCGCCTGGCTCACTTGGCTGACATTGTTGTTGTACGCCTGAGGAGTCGGGACTGTAGTGCCGAAGGGAATGACCTTTTTCAGCGTGGAGATGAGGCTCTGGATGAATTCGTTCGCATACCGGATGGACCGGATGGCGGCCGGATGCTCGGTCTCCTCGTGCATGCCGCCGGAGTGGCAGCTGTCGAGAATGATCGTGAAGTTCACGACCGAAGGCTGGAGACTCTCGGCCGCGGCGGCCAAGTCCCAGTCCGTGATGAACGGCCCGGAATACGGAATGATCGTCTGGTAGCTGGCGCCGCCGCCGATCGGATGCAGGCCGCCGTGCCCGGCATAATAGAAGCAGGCGACGTCGCCCGGCTCGGAGATCGACAGCATGTAGCGGATCGCCTGGCGGATGTTGGACGAGGTTGCGGTACTATCGGTATAGAGCCACACTTGGCTCGGATCGAACAGGAAGGCGTCGACGAGCAGGTGATACATGGCCTGGGCGTCGCGCACGCAGCCTCTCAGGTTGTCGAAACCCTGAACAGAGTAATTGTTAATGCCGACGACAACGGCTCGTTTGGTCATGGAGGTTCCTCCTCGAACTGGACTGGATTACGGATCAGAATACCGGATCGTTAGGACCGGACGGACTTACGGGGCTTCCTCTACCGGGATCAGCGTTTCGGCGGTTTCGACGAACGGCCCGCGGTGCATCGAATTGTCGGTGCCGATAAAGGTGTATCGATAGCGGTACGTCTTGAGCGCCGGATTGAGCAGGGCGAGGTTGAGCTGAACCGAATCGGCCTGGTTGCCCATCAGCTTCAACCGCTCCTCGCGGCGATACTGGTTCTCGGTGTCCTCGTACTCCACGTCGATGTACACCATCTTGACCTTCGCGCTCTCGAACAGCGGGATGAACTCGACCTGGATCGCGCCGGGGAACGGATCGTCCACCGGGATCAGCGCAGCCTGGCTCGTCACCGGCTCCGTGTCGCGGGTCGTCCCGTCCTTCAGATGATGAACGAACCGGTACGTGTAGCTCCGGGCGGTCCGGTCGTCCAGCCGGAGCTTCCATGTTTGCACGTCCGAGCTCTGCGTCAACACCAAGTGCTTGGTCTGCTCTGCGCCACCAGGAGGCTGATAGGCCAGGTGGACGTCGATCGAGTCGACGACACCCCAATCGACGCTTGCCGGCCTCACTTGAATCTCCAGGAACCCAAGGCTGTCGAACGGATTGAGCAGCAGCGTCCGGTCCTCGGTCCGGCGGGTAGGCAGGCTGTAGCTATGCTGGCTGCCGACCCAATCCGACTGGGGATTGAAGTGGTATTGAACGGAATAGGCGTAATCGGTATCCATCCGGTTGTTCATGAACACCTCGTACGTCTGGGAACCGATATGAGCCTTGTCGAACTTGAAATCTTTATGCTTCAATGTGGCGGGATCGGCAGGATCCCCATAGTTCAGGGCAAGATCGATCGAGTTGAGCCCGATGCGGTCAAAGTCGATCTGCGTCTCCGCCTGGATCGTGAACACGCGGAAGAACGGGTCGTCGAGGTCGACTTCCACGAAATGCTTGCCCTTCTCCAAGTCGGCGACCAGCAGGCCGAAGAACCCTTGCGGGGCATAAGTGCGCTGGGTCGCCTCGGAGCGGTCGTAGACAAGCTTGATATGCTTGCGCTCCTCCTGGTGGACGAACCGCAGCTTGAACGACACGAGCGCCGGGCTCGCGATACCGCCGGGAGCGGAGGCCACGCCGGCCGGCAGGTTGGCGGCCCGGGACGGCGGGACGTTCACGCCGACGGCGGCAGGCGGCTGCGGGACGCTGGATGCCGCCGGGAAGCCGGTGCTCTCGGTCGGGCTCACGCCGGCCGCGGGGGGTGTCGCCGGAGGCTGCGGGTTGTGGCCGTCCGCCGATTCGCCGTGCCCGGTGGCCGCCGTCGGGCTGACCGGCGGTCGGGCCGGGGCCGCGGCCGGAGTCCCGGATGCCGGCGTAGCGGGCGTGGCGTCGGGCCGCGGCGGCGCCGGGGTCGCAGGCGGGCGCAGCTCGTTGCCGCGCCGCAGCACTTGATCGAGCGGCTCCGGCTGAACGGCGCCGCCCGCGACCTGACCGGGCGTCAGCGTCGGTTCGAACCACTGCCGGAGCAAGTTCTCCTTGAAGAAGTCGAGCGCCCAGCGCTCCTTCTCCTTCTCATCCTCTTCGCCGGTGAAGTCGATCACCTTGATCTTGATGGCGCCGTCCTGTACCAGCTTCTCGAACGCGGCGTCAATCCCGGCGCGAACGAAGTACACTTGCGCTTCCAGACCCGCGCTCAATTGATTGTACACACGCTCCAGATCGGCGGTGATCTCGACGTTCAGCGCCGGGCGCATCCCGGTGAACTTGAGGTCGTAGATCACGCCGACCGGCTCGGTGCCTTGGGCGAACGCCTTCTCCAGGATCGTCGCCCCTTCCTGGCTGAGCGTCAGGCTGAACGCCGCGGTGTTCTCGCCGTGAAGCGAAGGGACCGACGCGCCCAGGATTTTCTCGACGGCATGGAACGACCCGGGGCCGGCCGGCTCCGTGGCGGCGCTCCCGCCCGAGCCCTGCAGATTGAGCGCGACGCACTGGACGGTGCCCTCGTCGAACGGGACGGCGGCCAGCTTGGGCCGTTCCTTCGTAAGGGACCGCAGCTTCGATAGAATGCGGCGCTCCAGATCGGGGTCGAGCTGCAGGTTGACCTCGAACATCAAGAAGCCGCCGCCCTTAGCCCCGGCGGCGACGGCCGCCGGTTTGTACTTGATAAACGTGAAGGCCGCCTGCCCGTTGCGCCGGGCGAGCTGGACCGGGCCCGGCAAGTACCAGAATTGGCTGGGGTCGGCGTGGTCGGGGAAGATCGTAATCCCCTCGACTGTAATCGTACGGCTGCCCAATAGTAACATGCGTTGCCTCCTTCCTTGATTCCGCGGTCATCTACCGGAGCGGCAGGACAACCTCGTCTTCATCGCTTAGTTTCCAGTCGATCGTCTTGCTGAGCCCGTTCGTATAGCGGCGGATGATCTGATAGCGGTAGGACGTAGGGCTCCCGACGGCAAAGTCGTATTCGAAATGCGCCTGGTCTTTCCCGGACTTGAGCGTAAACTCGTCTTCGAATTTCAAGCCGTGCTCGGTGTCCTCGTACTTGGCCTTCACGACCACATCGCGGAGCTTCAGGCCGGCGAAGTCGCCCAGCTCCGGACGGAAGGCGACGATCTTATGGCCCCGCATGTCCTCGCGAATCGTGATCCGCCGCTGAAGCGTGAACGACTGCGGAATATCCGCCACCGTCCCGTCCTTATGGATCACCGTAATCCGGTAACCGACCAGCCTCCGATCGGGGTCCTTCAGCGCGACCAGGAAATTCTGAGTGGCGGTGGCGGCGCTGTTGAATTCGTAGGAGGCCTCCTGCACGACATCATGAGCCGGGTCCTCGTACGAGACGTCCACGAACGCGCGGTCGACCTTCGTCCAGTCGAACACCGGCACGATCTCGAGCGTCCGCTTCTGCGGGAACGGGTCCCGGATCGTAAGCCGCTCGTCGTCGGTTTCGACCCAGGGCATCTCGACATCCCGGTGGTCGACCGCCCGATAGATCAGCTTATACCGGAACCGGGTGAGGGCCGGATTCAAGACGAACATCCTCCAGACCGTCTCAGTCGCATCTTCTTGCTTCAAGATATAACTGTCCGCCAGCCGAATCCCGTGCTCCGGGTCGGTGTACTGCAGTTGCACCTCGACATGCGAATAGCGGTCCCAGGGGAAGTTCAAGGCTTGGACCGGGATCGGCACGATGGAGTAGAGCTCACGGGGGTTGATCTCCACATATTCGCCGTTCTCCGTCGTGGCGGTCGACTGCAGTGTCACCGGCCGTTCCGTGCCGTCTTGATCCTTGAAGTTCACCGTGTATCGCACGCTCACGTCCTGGCGCATCGCCCCGCCGTCGAGGAGGCTGTTCCACTCGATGTCCGCGGTTTTCACGGTGGCGTCGAGCACCGCGCTCTTCGTCTGCCCGCCGTAGTCCAGGTGCACATGGATCGAGGCGATTTGATCGGCCGCGCAATCGGCCCGCGAGATCACATGAAGCTTCCGCTTCGTAAACCAGGGATCGTCGAGATCCACCTGCAGGATGAAGCGGTTCAGATCCACCCCAGGTTCGCGCAGGACCTTAAACAAGCCGCTCAAGTGACCTTGGGGATACACCGTTTTCTTGACCGTCGTGCGTTCCCGGATATTGAAGTCCAGCCGTTTGCGGTCGATGCGCTGACGGTCGATCTTGCGGTATGAGAAGCCGACAAGAGCGCCCCAACCCCCGGTCACGGCCAGCGCGGACGAAGTTTTGGCCAAATGCTCGATTTTGTCCCAGGTGTCCTCCTCGGGCTGGACCGGGTTCAGGCTCGGCTCGAAAAATTCGTTGGTGAGCATATCGCGTACTTCGTCCACCGCTTGATCGCGGCGGGCCATCAGCTCCGAATCCTCGCCTTCGGGGACGAAGGTGTCGACCTCGAGTACGATCGTGCGGTTGTCGATCAGCTTATCGATCGCTTCGGTGATTTGGGACTGGTAAAAAATCGAGTCGGTGCCGAACGTCTCCTCGAACTGCGATTGCACCCGGTCCCAGTCGATGTTCAGCCGGACGGAGTAGGCGGGGCGGAGCGCCAAGTAGTCGAGCGAGTAGACGATGCCGATGGGCGACATCTCTCCTTGCAGCGCCTTGCGGAGCACCTTCACCCCGTCCTCGGTGAGCCGGCACGAGAAGGCCGCCTGGTTGTCGCTGTAGAGCGAAGGTTTGGCATTGTGACTAAGCTTCAGCACGAACTTCGGTCCGGCAGCGGCCGGATCGGTCGGGCTTGGACCCGGGCTGGGGCTTGGACCAGGACCGGGACTTGGTCCGGCAGGAGCATCGCTCGTCTGCTGGTCGAACAGCATCATCTTGACCGTTCCGTCGACCAGCGGGACCGGCGCGAGCCGGGGCGGATTGCGGAGATTCTCCAGCCGCTTGATCTCGTCGCGGATCTCGTCGAGCGCCGCCTGGTCGATCCCCAGATTGACGTCAAAATTGAGAAAGCCGCCGGTTCCGGCCGAGCCGCGAAACTCGATGACTTGCAGCTGAGGGACGAGCACCCCGGTGGCGGTGTCCCGGATCTGCGTCAGCCGGGGCGGCCCGGGCAAGTAGTACCACTGCAGCGGATCTGCATGGTCACGGAACACAGTGACTTGATTGATGATGTGAAAGGGCGGGGCAAGGTAGAGCATCCGGATTCACCTCCTAGGCGGGCTTTTCGGGCAATACGAGCGTCTTTTCCGAGCTTGGGGTGACGGGGACCTTTTTCACCGATCCGTCGGCCATGAAGTAGGACGCGCTCCAATCGTAGCTTCGTTTGGTTTTGTCCTTGTACGGGAAGCTCCACTTCATCGTGTTGGCCGCGCCTTTTTTGAATACCAAATCCCCGGACTCTTCCACGCCGTTCACTTCGTCCTTATAATGCAGCGTCACCTTAAGCAGCTTCACTTGCTCGAAGTCCACCAAGTCCGGCATGACCTCGATCTCCTGGTACAGGACGGCGTCGCCCAGCATGATCGTACCTTGCTCGGCGGCCGTCTCGGGGATCTGTGTCACCGTCCCGTCCTTGAAGCGAATATTCGCGGAGTAAGTGACCTTGCCCCCTGCCTCGGCAATAACCGGAAACGTCCAATCCTCGAACGTACTCTCCCGGGTCAACGCGACCGAATGCGTCTGGGTGTAGTTGTTCGTCTCGTCACGGTACTGCATGTCGACGAAGATCGTATCGATACGCGTGTCGAAGTCTCCGAAGCCGCGGATGTTGACCGTCTTGCTCGCGCTGAACGGATCGTCGATGAACAGCTTCGGCGACCCGCTCGACTGCCAGCTGCTCAAGAACTCTTTGCCGTCCGCCATGAAGTACTTGACCTGGTACTGATACGGATTCCGGCGCGGCTGGAAAATCACTTGCACCCAGCGATGCTCTAGATGGTCCCGGTCCAGCTTGAACACTTGCTCGATCGGGTTCACGCCGTTCGCCCGGTCCTCGTACTGCAGGGTGACCAACGCTTCCTGCACCTGATTGAAGTTCAGATCGCCCTGTGCGAGCTCGACCGCCAGAATCCCGGTATCGCCGACATTGATCGTCAGGTGCTGCTCATCGCTCTCCATCTCGGGCGATTGGTAGCGCTCGGAGGCATTCTTGTAGTTGACCTGGTACGAGTACTTGTACTTGTAGTTGTCGTTCGCGATGTAAGTGCTGAACTTGCCGACATCGTCCGGTTTCCTGAGGGGAATCTCCTGCACCCGATGCTCGGCGCCTTGCTTGTACTCGAGCTTGACCTCGATGCTGTCGAGCGGCAGCTTCTCGAAGTCCGCGTTCGCCCGCGCCGTCACGTTCAGCTGCTTGAAGAACGGATCGTTCAGGTCCACGACGAGGGAATAGTCGCTCCACTTGAACGGCTGGCCGTCCCGGCCGATCATGCTGGTGATGTTCGGCAGCGTCCCGCGCGGGGAAGGGTTCCATTCCATGATCGCGCCTTCCTTGTACGTACGCCGGAAGCTGACGGCCTTGCTGGTCACCACATCGATGTTGATGTTCTCGAGGTCGTGCTCCTTGTACCAGGCTCTGGCCGCGGCCGGGTCGACGGGAGGAATGTCGCCCAGTACCATTTTGGCCACCGCGTCTTCCAGGCTCTTCCACGCCCAATCGCGCACGGTGCTTAGCACCTTCTGGTCGGTCACTCCGCCGGGGTTCAGGTCGACGCCGCCCGCGTTGCTCTCGATCATTCTCTCCGTCAGAGTCTCCCGGTAGCTGTCTTCGGACCAGAAGTTCTCCTCGACGTCGATCGCCTGATGGAACTCCATGAATTTACTGGCGCTGAACCACACGGTCGCAGTGATCGCCGGCAGCCGGACCGGCATCCAGATGTCATAGGCCACTTGGACGACGCCGCCCTTGTCCTGCAGCGCCTGCTCCAGCATCGTTGCACCTTCTGCCGACAGCTCGACGGTGAACGGCGTGATCATCTTGCCGTACAGCGATGGCGCGCCGGGGCTGACGATCTTCTCTACGAAGGCGCCCGCGCTGTCCAGCACGGTGATGCTCGCCGAACCGCGGAGGAAGCTCATCTGACCGATCTTGATCTGAGGCGCCGGCAGCGGACGGCCTCTGTTCTTCCAGACCTGTTCGTACCGCTCCTGGAGGATCGCTTTCGTTTTGTCCAATTTGTCCTCGGGGACTACGAACTCCACGTCGGCGATGAGGAACCCGCCGCCTTTCTTGCCGTCGGCCCGGTCGATCGGGAAGCGGTACTTGATGAATTTGAACACCGGGTGCCCATTGTCGTCGATCCGGAACCTCGGCTGGCTCGGCAGCACATAATAGGTGGTCTCGTCCGCATGGTCGCGATATACGGTAGACCCTTCGATAACCTCCGGCTTATCCCACATTAGCATCGTTTATTACCTCCTTGTGGTGTTTGGTTTCTCGCGCCCGCCCTGTGCCGCTGTTCGGGTTTCACGAGGGGATGATTCGGATATGTTCTTGTCCGCTGCCGGCTGGGAACCAGGCGCTTACGTCAGCCGAAGATTCCAAGGGGACCGTGCCTATCCCGGCTCGGCGGACAGTCCCGCGATACGTGACCCGCAGGCAATCCGGAGTCCCGTTCAGCGCTCTCGCCGCCTGGCCCGCTTGCTCGGTTGTGAGGGCGATGTTGAAAAGAGCGCTGTAGGGCGGGTACCCGGACGACCGGGAAGTCTGTACCTCTGTGAACGCCCCCGATCCGTCGCCGAACTCGAGCGCCACCCGATCGATGTCGGCGAGCTCCGGCAAGAGCCGGACGGAGACCGGGGTGAGCCTGCGGTTCTGGAACCGCCGTACGATCTCCATTCGGAGTGCGGCAAGCTCCGCTTCTCCCGCCGCCCACTGCGCGCAGAGCTGCAACCGCGATCCCGTGTCGCCCAGCCAGAGGATGAGGACCGGCCGTCGGGAGGGATCGCGCTCCGGCATAGGGGGACCGGGCCTGTAGTAAAAGGCGGTGCGATCCTCCGGATCGGCATAGCAAACCATGTCTTGGAACCGGAATTCGTCGTTCATGTCCTGCTCAGGCCGGCTCGGCATGTTCATTCCCCTCCTCATACAAGTAGGCGTTCGAATGGAGACTGAACGTCGGACCAGGGTCCGGGTACGCCATCGCTCCCCGCGTGCCGCCGATAGCGGTACCCGGCCTGGAAAGGGGACGAGGCATAGTATGTAAATGTCTTCCTGGGCCGGTCGGGGGTAAGCGCCAGCACGACGATCGCGTCCGCGGTCTCCGGCCGGTTCTCCGGCAGCAGATCGATCGCGACCAGCGGCTCGGCGGCGGGCCCGTCGAGCTCGACGACGACTTCGTGCGAGCCGAACTCCGGGAACGAGTGCAGCCCCAGAAGCCGAGGCTCGAGAGGACCCGGTCCCGATCGCAGCTTCCGGTCTCCTTCGCGCGAGCGGAACTCGAACTCGACGGTCGCCTCTGCCGCGTGCACCGGGACCGGGACCGCCACCTCCGGCCGGTCTTGGTCGAGCTCGAAGACTAGGGACGCCGTCGCTCCGTCTTCGATCCATCGGCAAAGGCCGTGAACCGAAGCCAGCTCCAGCAGGCTCCGGTCGGCCGCTTGCGGTACGAAGCGGACGGGAAAGTCGTCCGGCGTCAGATACAGCCGATCGCCGCTGGCGGCGACTTCTCGCCCGTCCAACTGGACCGCTCCGCGGGAGTCCTCGAGAATCACGAACGTTGCATATGTATAGTCCAGCCGCTCCGTCGGGGAGAGCTTGAGCCGAATGGACGCCGCATCGGCGGGCGGGATCAGCTCGGCTGACGCGACAACCGCCTGAGGCCGTGAAGGCGGTCGAGGCGGGGCACGCAGTGTAACCCCTATGGCCGCGACGCCCGGTCGGACCTCCGGGATATTCGTGGACACATCGACTTGGTACATGCCGGTCGGCAGCGGCGGCACGATGATCGGAGGCGGGACGATCGCTTGGGTCCCGGCGGTCCGAATGACCTGCCGGGCGGCCTCGAACGGCCGGAGAGGCAGGACCAGCGGCCGCCAAGAGTAGAGCGGCTGCGACAAGTCCCACTCCATGTGTCCGCTCCCGCTGTCGTCGATCCAGCTCAACGCCAAGTACCCTCGGCCATCCGCCTTCGGTGACGCGGCGAACGCCCCGAATCGCGCCCGGACCCAATCGGCGAGGGTTTCCGCGAGCTCCATAGGGTCCGGGGCGGGGGCCATGCCCTCTACCTCCAGGCCTAGCTTCGACAGGTCTCCGCAGAACACACTCACTAGCTCCTCTCGGGCGATTCGGCCTTCGGCATCCAACCGGGCGGCCATCGCCGTCCGGAAGCGGGCCGGGTCCAGGCGGACGCGGAGCGGCAAGCGGGGGGCGATACCGGCGAGCTCCAATTCCGCTTGGGCCTGCAGAGGCAGCGTCTCGTCCTGGATCAGGCTCTTCATCAGCTGCGCCCCTTCGGCCGACAGCCGCAGCAGGACGCGGGCGTTCGTGAGGCCGTTCCACGCCAGCGGGATCGACTGGCGTGCTTCCGCCGGCAGCTCGACGCCGTCCGGAGCCAGCAGGCGCATACAGCCTCCGGCGAAAATCGCCGGTTCGAGCGTGGCACCGGCATGCAGCTCCCGCAGCCGTGCAGTAGCCGGCTCGATCGGGTTGTGCGGCGTGAGGCGCAGCTGGAGGACGCCGTAAGGCTGCGGGGGCAGCATCGGATTTTGTCCGCGGTACAGCTGCAGCCGGATATCCGGCAGTCCGTCAGGGCCTGTGGCTACATCGAGGGAATCCGGCGTGAAGACATGCGGTCCCCGCCCCTCGAACGGGTAATAGATCCGGGATTCGCCGCAGGGAATGGATTGCTGAAAGTCCGGCCGCCTCATCTCACGACACATCCCCCTGCAGGATGTATAACAAATCGCCGGTCTTGGCCTTCCAGTCCTTCTGCGTCATCCCGCTGAGCCGGATCGCGCTGACCCTGTAGTGATATTCGCCGCTGTTCTCGCGCCGTAGAAGCACATCCGCGATGGGGAACGGAAGCGACAGCTTGACCTCCGGCTGCTCGGGGCTTAGCGAGAGCGTGACGCTGCTCTCCTCGCGGTCTCCGTGCTTCAGCTCGACTACGATCTCGCTCAGACGATTCTCCTCGGGCTGGCCCTGCGGCAGGTTGAAGATCGCCGGCAGCGTCTTGACCGTAATCTCCTGCTCATATTGGGCCGTGAACGGATCCTGGATGGCGGTCCAGATCGCTTCGCGATCGGGGAGAACCTTCACGCCGCCATCCAGATCCAGGGTCGCTTCGACCTGGCCTGCGGCAGTTGGATCCGTCGACGTCGGAGCGACGGTGAAGACGAGCTCGTCACCCGAGGCTAGACGCTCCACCGGGAGCGCGAGGCCGCGCAGCTCGCCGGGCACCTCGGCCCCGTCGCGGTATAGCTGGGCGCCGAGCCGGTCGATCCGCACCGGGCTCTCGATCACATTTCGCAGCGTCACCTGGACTCCGCCGGATGCCGGATCGGGCGTGTACCGGTACTCGAAGAGCTCGCCGGCCAGATCATCCATACGGGCGGTGAAGGGGACCTTCTCGGCAACCTGATCTTGCTCGGCATCCAGGCTGACCTCGACCTCTCCCGTCATGAGGAGGGCGGCCGTTCCCGACCCCATCAGGCTCTCGAACACCTGCTGCAGCTCTTGGAGCGACAGCGACAGCGCATCGACGATGCCCTCCTTCAGGTTGACCAGCGCTCCCTCCCGCAGCTGGAACGGCCCGGCCGTATTAGGCAGGGCGAGTCGGAACTTCAGCCGGCTGGCATCCGCCAGCAGCGGTTGGAAGACGGGGCCGGTAATCCCATCCGGGAGAGTCCCGGTCACCTGGCCCTTCAGCTCTTGGGCGGCCGCCTCCAACCGGTCCGGGTCTATGTACGGCGCCGCCGCGTATTCCAGCGTGGCCCGAGACGTGCGGAGCGTCCCGTCTTCCGACGTGAATCGGGCCGACATGAACGGCAGGTAGGGCGAGACGGGCAAGCGGGCGAGCTTGAAGGCGTCCGGCAAGTAATAGAACAAATACCGGCGGCTCGTCTCCTGGTAGTAGCTATGGAAGTCGTCCCCGCGGCGCACTTGATGCCGGATCAGACCTGGGCGCTCGCCGGTGGGAGTAATTCCGCCGAAGATGTAACCATGCAGATTTGCTGGGAAGTAGAAGGGGAGCTGCGTATCCAACACTCGGCTGACGATACGGTAACGCGGCGTCGGCGTTGGCGTCGGCGTCACAACCGACAGATCGATGTTCCCGATTCCTCTGCCAACGACGGATATTAAATCAGGTGAAATTTTCACGGTGCTGTTCCTGCTCAGGTTGGGGAAGGCTCTGGCTGTGCGGATCGAGAGAGGGGACGGCTGAGGTGCGACGGGCTTCACGGGCTGCGCAGGCTTTACAGGAAGAACGGAAAAGGGTTGCGGACGAATCACCGGCTTCACGGGAACAATCGGAATCGGGCGCGGCCCCGGGACGGGACTCGCAGACCCTTCCTTCGGCGCTGCCGGAATAGCCGCCTGAACGGCGCGACGGACGATCAAGGCTGCATTCGCTTGCGGCTCCGTCAGGGCGGCGTACAATTCATCGCGCTCGGCCAGACTATTCAGCTGCAACGCAGCTTGGAGGCCGTCCGGTTCCGCGGTCACATCCCCGAACGTCAGCTCCTTGTGCACCCCACCCGACCCGATGAGCACGTACCTCAGGATCACGGTGACTTGGTGCGGGAGCACCGACGCGTCTCTGGCGGCGAGCTCGATCTCCTGGGCCGGATAGGGAAGGAGATGCACCCGCAGCACCCAGCCGGGAGCGCGTTCTTCGACGGTGATGCGGTATTGCTCTTGCCCGCCGGTCGTTCTCTCCGTAGCCACCTTGTAGCGGGGCAAATAGACTTTGCGGGCTGCGTCCGCAGGCTGCTCGAAGAGGACCGTATCGCCGATCTCCTCCGTAGGGCTGATCGGGACGGTCAATTCTTCCCGGGTATAGTCCTTGTCATGGAGCTGGATGCGGGCTAGGGCTTCGGTAATAGCCGGATTGTTAAGGAGGCTAAGCTTCGTGCGGGCAGCATTAAACTGGAACGGCATGGCGTTCACTCCTCGGCGTTACGGATGGAAAATGGAAGAGGTTCTAGGGTGCGGAGCAAGCGGATTTGATGCGAGCGGATGAAGTTCATGATGAGGATCATACCTAACACACGCTACATCATAGCAAAGTTTCATTTGGTAATAATGGGAAGAAGGAGCCAATTTGGCACTTTGAGCGACTAGGTCGTAGAGATGGATTTTTTCATGCCTTTTTTGGCGGAAGGGTCGTATTGTGTCGGAATCTGTAACATAGAAAAATGGAAGGATCAGGGAGAGAGGGTAGACACCGAATTACAATTTATGGTATAGTGCAAGTATCCAAACGGTGGTGAAGCACACCCCTGGCAGGACGCATTCCGCGTCCCGTCAGGGGTTTTCTGTTTGCCCCGGCAACTATAAAGGAGCGATATTATGCAGCCCGTCCGGTTATACGACCAACCTCAGGAATTCGCCGAGATGATGATGCGTCATTTGCGCGAGAGCTTAAATCTCGAAGTGAGGCAGGACGCGTATGAACCCCTTTTGCTCGAGATTCAATACGATAAGGACAACGAGGAGGATAAGTCCAGAGTCAGCCTGCACGAGACGTTCGTCACCTACATGCGCACCGGTGATTTGAACACGGCGATCGATTACCTGAACGGGGTGCTTCGGTGTTCGACGGATATCCGGGATCGGCAGGAGGAGATGTTGAGGCTCGATCCCCAGTTCATCTATCCGGTTCTGCGGAGTAAGGAATATGTGGAGCAGGCGGGGCTGGGATCCGGTCCTCTGGCGGAGGAAAGCCTTCCCGGGCTGTGCATGATGTTTCTGGAGATTAAAGAAGGCTACTCCAAAATCATCAATCAGGAGATGTTGGACCACCATCCCAGATTAACCGCAGAACGCGTGAAACGGCTGGCTTATCGCAATTTGCGCGCCGAGGGCTGGTCCTACCCCAACCTGAATCTGCAAAGCCCCTTTCACTCCTCCTGCTGGGTAGACGTCTATACCGATCCTCCGTTTCCCCCGGAGTGCCAGTTTCTGTATCCGGAGATGGCGCGGGGACATACCGCCGATTCCTATCTGATTGCCTTCACGAACCGCAAAACTACGATTCTGATGCGCGCCGAAGAGCCCATGGACACGGTTGACCGCGCGATCCGGCTGGTTAAGAAGTCCCGTTTCGTGGATGTCGTTCGGCGCAGCTATCGTGTAATGCCGCATCCTGTTTCGGATCGCATCTATTGGTGCCATAAGGGGGAGTTTCGCTGGTTGGAGGGGGTGTAGGGGAAAAATCAACTAACAAATGGGTTATAAAAATAACAAATAAGTTATATTTCGTTGGACAATCCTGTATAATTAGTTGTGAGGAGCAGTCGTTCCGTGTACAAGTACGAAGTTTCCAGTTTGCCTGAAGTCGAAGCATTCATAATGGAGGTCGAAGCTAAGATGAACAAGGGCGATAAGGATGCCAGAATTTTGTTTGAGAAAATCAATTACTGTATTGAACGTATCCGGTTACAGGGAACTCGTGCCGGAATAAAGATTATTAAGAATCTTAAGGGCAAGGAGAATGATAACCTATATGAGATAAGGCCACTTGACGAAAGGATATTTATGTGTTTCTGGCATGGAAAGCATTTTCTCATGTTATCTCATTATAGGAAAGACGCGAATGAAACAGATGCGCTAGAGTTGGCGAGAGCGAGAAGATTGAGGGATAAATTTTTGAAGGAACATCCGATTCGGGTAGAAAAAGAAGGAAAGAAAAGCCAGTGAGGGAGATGATTATCGTGAGAACTTGGGATGACTTGGTGAACGATATGAGCCCCGAGAGTCAACAAGAGGCTGCGATTATTCGCAAACGGGCAGCTATGGTAGTTACCCTGATCGAATTGAGAGTGAGAAAAGGTTGGACCCAAGCGGAATTGGCTAAAAGAGCTAGGATGAAGCAATCTGCGATTGCCCGATTCGAAAGTGATACAACGGCTCCGCGGATTGATACCATCCTCCGGGTGGCAATGGCTCTAGGGGTCGACCTTACCTTAATCCCATCGGATCATGCGGGCAATCAACAGGCTGCTACTTCTGCAATGGCTTATTAACTCGCTTACCGTTAAAACCCGACATGATTAGTCGGGTTTTTGTTGTAAATTTCGCCGAGCTGCTTCTTGGAGGGGAATCGGCGTTCGCTGGAATAAGCAAGTTACCGACAGACTCACCCAGGAAATTCTCGGACATGGTATGATAGATGGGATGAATTCGGGAGGGATGAAGATGCAAAAAAAACCGAACAAGCCCAATTTGCTGCTCATCACGGTAGACCAGATGCGGGGGGATTGCTTAAGCGCACTCGGACATCCAGTCGTAGAGACGCCCAATCTGGATGCCTTGGCTCACCGCGGGGTACTGTTCCGGAACGCTTATTCCGCAACGCCGAGCTGTATACCGGCCAGAGCCGCCATCTTCACAGGCATGAGCCAACGCTCGCACGGCCGCGTCGGGTATCAGGATCGGGTGCCGTGGACCTACGAGCACATGCTGCCCGAAGAACTGGCCAAGGCGGGGTACCACACGCAATGCGTGGGCAAGATGCACGTGTATCCGACCCGGAACTTGTGCGGCTTCCACAACGTCGTGCTGCATGACGGGTATATGCACTATAACCGGTACAAGCACGGGGTAGCCGCGGCGGAGCATTTCGATGCCTGCGACGATTATTTGCGGGATCTGAAGCGGCAGGCCGGCTTCGACCAGGACCTGCTCGACAGCGGCATGGACTGCAACGCCTCGACCGTGGCCCGCCCCTGGCATCTCGCGGAGTCGCTGCATCCGACCAACTGGGCCGTGACGGAATCGATCGACTTCTTGAGGCGCCGCGACCCGTCCAAGCCGTTCTTTCTATGGACGTCGTTCGTCCGGCCGCACCCGCCGTTCGATCCGCCTCAAGTCTACTTCGACATGTACAAGGACTTGGAGATGCCGGCCCCGCCGGTCGGCGATTGGGTCGATGAAGAGAGCGCGATGCACGGGGACCCGAGTCCGGTTACCGCGTTCCGCAAGCTCGAGGGCCGGCGGCTCAGCCGCGCCCAGGCGGCCTACTATGCGCTCATCACACATCTGGACGATCAGATCGGCCGCCTGTTGAACGGGCTGAACGAGCACGGCGTGCTGAACGACACGCTTATCCTCTTCACCTCCGATCACGGGGAGCTGATGGGCGACCATCATTACTTCCGCAAATCCCTCCCCTATGAGGGAAGCGCCAAAGTGCCGTTCCTGCTCTACGATCCCGGAGCTAATCTCGGGCTGCAGCGCGGTACGACCGTCGATCGAGTTGTGGAATTGCGCGATATTATGCCCACCCTGCTCGAGGCTGCCGGAGTGCCGATTCCGGAGAGCGTCGAGGGGGCGAGCCTGTTGCCGCTAGCGCAAGGACAAGCTCCGGCATGGAGGGAGTATGTGCACGGGGAGCATACGGCAGGCCCTCTGTCCAATCATTACATCACCGATGGGCGGACGAAATACATTTGGTTCTCGCAGACCGGCCGCGAGCAGCTGTTCGACCTCACCGCGGACCCGCAGGAGTGTGCGGATTTGTCAGGATCGGCCGAGCATGCGTCTCTGCGGGAAGCCTTCCGCGCGCGGCTCATTGAGGAGCTTCAGGACCGGGAAGAAGGCTACTCGCACGGAACCGAGCTCATCGCAGGGAGGACTCCGCGACCGGTGCTCGCCCATATCGGGCAACATTAATCCGTCATGGACGACAAACGTACGCAGATGTGGTTGTAAGGCTAAGCTCTCTAATAAGATAACCAAGTTTACTAGAACGGGGTTCAAAACGGGATTTTCGGGGTCGTTGTAAGCCCAACTTAATCCATTCGTCCAGCACGGAAGCACCGTGCAAGCAGAAGCTTTTTCTGTTTGCGCGGTTTTTTGTGGTCAAAATTACAAGGGAGCGTGTTGTTCATGTATCCGAAAGTCGTAGTGCCGAAAAAAATAACCCGAAAGTGGCTGGACCAAGCGTTCGCACCGCTCAGGCATTATCTCGAGCGCCACTCTCCCGAGAAGGCGCAGGACATCATGGGTTTTCTCATGTTTATGGGGAATAACGACGGGAAATTTTACTACAAAAACTCGATTACGAGGGATGCAGTTATTTTCGACCAGGAGGGTAAGCTGCTTTATTGTTCAGAAGCGTCTCTGCAGCACAAGTTCGATTGGGGGTATGCCGACCCCGACCCTGCCGTTACGGAGGATCCGTTCACTCACCCGAATGTCGAGAAGTGGATGCGGACATATCTGAAGAAGCGAGAACTTGAGGTGTATGGGAAGGAGATCCGACTGTTCCTGCAGCACTTGTGGGGGCCGGTCGCGAACTATGACTTTTCGGACCTGACCGTAGGCTATCCCTTCGGCAACAAGAGGTTCCGGCAGTATCTCTACATCTATCCGGCAGAGTGCCCCGCTCGGATCGCCTTCCTATTCCCCGGAGAAGCCGTCGTGACCTACAGCTGCGAGCCGGAGGTGACCCGGACCTACCGGCGGCATGAGTTCGAGCTCCAAGCTTGGGGGTACCGGATTATGACGATTCTCATCGAAGGTCTGGAGCGGGATATGCACACAGAGCGCAGGGTGCTGGAGCGGCTGATGGAGACGGCGGCGAAAAGGGAGTGAACGTTCTTATCCCATCCGAGCCCGGCGCCTCGCAACGAACTGCTTCCACTGGAAGTACATAAAGCAGCCGAGGCAGAACCCGGACAACGCCAGCACGACCGCAACGGTCAGCATCCCCAAACTGATCAGAGACACGATGCGGAAACCGAACGCATGCGCGACGAGCGTCACGACCAGGAACAGGATGGCCAGCAGGTTGTTGAAGCGCAGCAGCACGCGGCTTTCCGTTTTGGAGCTGACGGGCAGCAGCGGGGATAGCAGGCGGACGAACCCATTATAACGGACCCCGTAAGTCCGGCTGATCAATTGGACGACCAAAGGGAGAACCAAAATCCAAAGCTGCTGAAAAAGCAAGCTCGCCACAATACTCAGCAGAATGCCCAATTGATTGGCGCGTACTCGGTGGAGGGGCACTTCGTCTATGCAGTCGTAGCTTAAGGGAATAGGCCTATTGCTCATGGGGAACGACCTCCATTGAAGTGAAATTCTGTTAATCATTATTATACATGAAACCATAGTTAACGGGTAGGCATTCTTAGGTTACTGATTTTTCCTATCGGTATAGAAATCTTCTATCCTGTCTACTCTTGTAGGATGATGGCAGATCTTGCGCTATAATGACAGAGAATAGTGGAATACGGACAACCGGATACGGATGCGGAAAGGCAGGGAACCCGATGGAGAGCATACCCGACAACAAGCTGGCCTGCAGCTGGCTTCGATACGACGTCATCAACTTCGCCATGCAGCAAAATTATGTCCCCGTAGTAAGCCAAATTATGCTTAGCAATCTTGCCAATGAAGATATTGGGCCCGTGACGGTGCGGATCCATGCGGAGCCGGAGTTCGCCCGGGACTGGTCGAAAACGGTCGATGTCCTTCCAGCCGGGCAATCGGTCGATCTCGGCGTGATCGACATCCAATTGTCCGGTACATACTTGGCGGGATTGACGGAGCGGCTCACCGGCGCCTTGACCCTTGAAGTGACGCAAGCGGATCGGGTGCTCTATCTGGAGACCTCCCCGCTGACCTTGCTGGCCTACGACCAATGGGGCGGGCTGGCGACGATGCCCGAGATGGTGGCGGCCTTCGTAATGCCGAACCATCCGGCGGTGGCCAAGGTGATCGGCGAAGCGGCCCTGCTGCTCGAGAAGTGGACCGGCAACTCTTCGTTCGACGCTTACCAGAGTCAGAACCCCAATCGAGTGCGGCAGCAAGCGGCCGCCTTGTTCTCAGCCGTGCAAGCCTATCAATCTACTTATTGCGTGGCGCCGGCGAGCTTCGAGGAGGTCGGTCAGCGGGTCCGGCTTCCTGAGGCCGTGTTCGGCAACCGGATGGGGAATTGCCTAGACCTGACGCTGCTCTACGCGGCCTGTCTGGAGGCGGTCGGACTGAACCCCTTGATCCTGTTCACGAAGGGGCACGCTTTCCCGGGCGTGTGGCTCGTCCAGGAGACATTCTCGGAGAGTGTGCAGGACGATATCTCGCTGATCAGCAAAAGACTGGCAGCCGGGGTGCACGAAATCAGCATCGTGGAGTCGACCTGGATGTGCGCCGGCCACCATTCGCTCTATCAAGAGGCGGAGGCGGCGGCTCGAGCGAATCTGAACGATCCGGACGCCTTCCTGGGCTTCGTCGACGTGCGGCGGGCACGGGCGAGCGCCATCCGGCCCATCCCGATCCGAATCGCGACGCCGGATGGATGGGAGCTGATCCAAGAGAAGCAGGAGGGGCCGATCGATGCCCAGGCTCCGGAGGAGATTCAAGTCAAGGAGCGGCCTGCAGAAGTCGAATCCATTCCGGTGACGAAGCAAAAGCAATGGGAGCGCAAATTGCTGGATCTCACCCTTCGCAATTCACTGCTGAACTTCCGGCCGACCAAAGCCGCCTTGCCTCTGCTGCAGGCGCGCCTTAGCGAGCTGGAGGACGCCTTGGCTGAAGGCCGGGAGTTCCAACTGCTCCCCAAGCCTTCGGATTGGGATAACACGCCCCGCAGCGCGGAGCTGTTCCGCAGCGCCGGCCAAGATCATCCTCTGAATGCGCTTGTCCAGCAAGAGTTCTTGCAGCGAAGGCTGCGCACGGAAGCGAACGAGCGGGAGCTCGCGGACAAATCCATTCACCTGTATCGTTCGGCCCGTCTGGCCCTGGAGGAAAACGGGGCGAATACGCTGTATCTCGCGCTCGGTCTTCTCCGGTGGTACGAATCGCCGGCGAGCGAGCTGGCCCGTTACGCGCCGGTCGTGCTCGTGCCGGTGGAGCTGATCCGGCGGTCGTCCAGCGCCGGCTTCGTGCTCCGGGCGCGGGACGAGGAGCCGCAGATCAACATTACGCTGCTCGAGATGCTGAGGCAGGATTTCGGCCACCACATCGGCGGATTGGACCCGTTGCCCCGCGACGAGAAGGGAATCGACCTGGCCGGGATTTTCACTACGATCCGTCATGTCGTGATGCGTATGCCGCGCTGGGATATCGTGGAGTCGGCGCTCCTGGGGCTGTTCTCGTTCAACCGGTTCGTCATGTGGAACGATATCCGCAGCCGCGCCGACGACCTGGCCAAGAACAAGGTCGTGGCGAGCTTGATGGCCGGGCGGATGCAGTGGGAACCGGGCGAATCGTTCCCGGATCCGGCTCAGCTCGATGAGCTCTACGCCCCGGACCAGCTCCCGCTGCCGATCAGCGCCGATTCCTCGCAGATCACGGCGGTGTGCGCCGCTAACGAGGGCAAGAGCTTCGTGCTCCATGGGCCGCCGGGAACCGGCAAATCCCAGACGATCACCAATCTGATCGCCACGGCGCTAGGGAACGGGAAGACCGTCCTCTTCGTGGCGGAGAAGATGGCGGCGCTCAGCGTCGTCCAGAGCCGGTTGGAGCAGATCGGTCTTGGTCCCTACTGCCTGGAGCTGCATTCCAATAAAAGCACGAAGAAGGCGGTGCTGGACCAACTGCGCCGGACGCTGGAGACCGCTCGGGCCGCTTCGCCCGACGAGTGGAAGCGGCAGGCGGATCGGCTGGCGGCGGCGAGACGCGACCTCAACGGCTACGTCACCGCCTTGCACCGCAAGTACGGCTTCGGGGCGTCGCTTCACGAAGCGATCGTCGGGTACGGCCGGGTCAAGTCGGCTCCGAATGTAGCTTCATTCGAGCCTGCGGTAGTGGGGCGCATGACGCAGGAGCAGTTCGAGGCATGGACCGAATGGGTCCGGGAGCTTCGCGTCGCGGGTGAAGCGGCCGGGCATCCTTCGGGCAATGCCTGGAGCGACGCGGCGTGTACCGTCTATACGCCGGCGATGCGCGCCCAGGTCGAAGAGCTGCTGTCATCTTATGCAGCGAAGCTCGCGGAGCTCCGGACCGCCTACGCCGATTTGGCGGGTTGGGTCGAGGCTCCCTCGGCGGAGCCGGACCCGGCAGAGCTGCAACGGCTGGGCGACGTGGCGGAGCTGCTGTGCGAGCTTCCGGACACCGTCCCGTCGGGGCTGCTGCAGGCGGCCGAGCTGGACACCGCCCGCGAGCGCGTCGCCCATGCGGTGCAGCATGGTCGGCTGCGCGACGAGGCGCGAGCGAAGCTCGCGACCCGGCTGACCGCGGAGGCACTCGCCATGGATGCGGGCTTGGCGCTCTCCGAGTGGAGGAAGGCGGGGATGAACTGGTTCCTCCCAAGGTACTTCAAGCACAATCGCATTTACAAAATGGTCAAGGGCATGACTCTGCCTGGTACGAGTCTCCAGAAGAGCGATGTGGTCGGCACGCTGTCGCTCATCGTTCAATATCAAGCCGAGGCGGCCGAACTGAAACAGGCGGAGCCCACGGCAGGCTCGTTGCTGGCCCCGCTGTGGAACAATGGGGAAGCGGATTGGGCGGCGGTAACCGCGGTCGGGGAATGGACCGCGAAGCTGCACCAAGCGCTGCTGCGCTTGTACGGGGAGGCGTCGCCGTCCAAGCAGGCGCGGGAGCGGCTGGCCGGTCTGCTCGCTCCGGGGAGGGAGGCATTCTTCGCTCGCCACGGAGCCTCCCTCTCGCGTTTCTTGACCGTTCGCCAAGAGTTCCAACAGCTGGAGGAGCGGTTGTCCGTTGCGCTGAAGCTCGAGTGGGCCGCGATGGACGACAGGCGGGGAGAAGAGCCATGGCTCGACTACCGCGAGCGGAAGGGGCAGCTGTGGGTGCGCCACATCGACACCCTGCGGGAGTGGTGCAGCTGGCGGCAAGTTCGAGAGCGAGCGGTGGGAGCCGGTCTGTCGGCGCTGGTGGCGGCGTATGAACGCGGGGCGCTGCAGCACGCCGATGTCGCTCCGGCATTCGAGCGGGCCTGGTGGAAGGCCGCGATCGACTATATCCTCGAGGAGAATAAGGAGCTGGCCGCTTTCTCGGGACGCTTGTTCGAAGAGAAGATCCGCGGATTCCAAGAGACGATGGAACGCTTCGAGCGCCTGACGCGTCAGGAGATCGCCGCTCGACTGGCGGCGAATGTTCCTCCGCTGACGAACCAAGCGGCCGCGAGCTCCGAGGCGGGGATTTTGCTGCGCGCGATCCGCAGCGGCGGCCGAGGCCTCTCGCTCAGGAAGCTGTTCGAGCAAATCCCGAATTTGCTGAACCGGATTTGCCCCTGCGTCCTGATGAGTCCGATGTCGGTCGCGCAATACCTCGATCCCAAGTATGCACCGTTCGATCTCGTCGTCTTCGACGAAGCGTCGCAGCTCCCGACGAGCGAAGCCGTCGGCGCCATGGCTCGGGGGCGCAATGTCATCGTCGTGGGAGACCCCAAGCAGCTGCCGCCGACCACTTTCTTCGCCAATGCAGCCGGGGAGGAGGACGACGACGCCGTCGTTCCGGAGGATCTCGAGAGCATCCTCGACGATTGCCTCGCGCTCGGCATGCCTCAGGCGCATCTGCTCTGGCATTACCGGAGCCGGCACGAGAGCTTGATCGCGTTCAGCAACCGGCATTTCTATGAGAACAAGCTGCTCACGTTCCCATCCCCGTACGAACGGAAGTCGAATGTGAAGTGGCATCCGGTCGAAGGCTTCTATGACCGGGGGAAGACGAAGCAGAATCGGGCCGAAGCGGAGCAGGTCGTGGCCGAGATCGTCCGCCGTCTGCGAGATCCGGAGCTGAGCCGCCTTAGTATGGGCGTGGTTACGTTCAATTCGATTCAACAGAACTTGATCGAGGATTTGCTGGACGAGGCGTTTCGAAAAGAGCCGGAGCTCGAGCAGCTGGCCGCCCGCTTGCATGAACCGATCTTTATTAAAAATCTGGAGAACGTACAGGGCGACGAACGCGATGTGATCCTGTTCTCTATCGGCTATGGACCGGATGCGGCCGGGAAGGTCGTGCTGAACTTCGGCCCGCTCAACCGGGAGGGCGGCTGGCGCAGGCTCAATGTGGCCGTGTCCAGAGCGCGGCACGAGATGCATGTCTTCTCGGCGCTCCGTGCGGATCACTTGGATGTGTCCCGTACCCGGGCGCATGGGGTCAGCGCGTTAAGATCGTTCCTGGAGTATGCGGAGAAAGGCGTGTCTGCGCTTGGAGTCGATGCGGACCGGCTCGATACGCGGACCGAAGGGATGGAGGCGCAGATCGCCGAGGCGCTCCGGCGTGAAGGGTACCAGGTCGAGCTCCATGTGGGCGCCTCCGGGTACCGGATGGACCTCGCGATCGTGAATCCGGCTGCGCCGGATACTTATCTCTTGGCGATCCTGTGCGATGGGAGCGGGTACCGGGCGGGGAAGACCGCGAGAGACCGGGAGGTGCTTCGCGGGCAAGTCTTGCGGCAGCTGGGCTGGCAAACGCACCGGGTATGGTCGATGGATTGGCTAGACAATCCGGAGAAGGAGATCGCCCGGATCGTGGAAGCGGCCCAGGCCGCAGCGGCAGTGCGGGCGGAACGCGCTGCTGCGGCAGCTCCGGTTGTTCCGACTGTTCCGGCTGCTACACCCGAACAAGCCAGCCCAACCGCTGTCGAGACTGCCAAGGCACCCACAGCTCAGACCGTGGGCGAGTCGACGGACTCGAAGGACACGATCGAACATATCCCGGCAATACCGGCACCGACGCACGATCTAGCGCAGCCGTCACGCAGCACGCCGTACCAAGCGGCGCTTTTGCCGGCCGTAAGCTTCCCGGCGGACGAGTTTTATGCACCGGACCGAGAACGGCTGGTGAAGGACCAGATCGAGCAAGTCATTCAAGCGGAAGGTCCGATCAGTCGATCCCTGCTCGCCCGGAGAGTGCTGCAGGCTTGGGGGATCGCGAGGTCGGGAGCCCGGATCGAGCGGCACATGGACACCCTGCTCGCGTCTATGAACGTGAAGAAGACGGAGTGGGACGATGTCGACTTTCTTTGGCCGGACGGGCTCGAGCCCGCCAAGTTTGCCATGTATCGGGTGGCCGAGCAGGAGCATGATCGCCGAAGCGCGGAGGAACTCCCGCCGGAGGAGATCGCGAATGCGGTGAAGGAAGTGCTGTTCCTCCAGGGAAGCTTGCCGGTCGAGGATTTGATTCGAGAGACGGTGAAGAGCCTCGGCTACTCCCGCACCGGTCCCGCGCTCGATAAGGCCGTCAGGAACGGGCTGCAGGAAGCCGCCCGAAGAGGGGTGGCCGAACTGGATCACGGCAAAGCGTACTATCGAACGAAGTAGTGGATGTGGAGAAAGAGGCTGTTCAAAGGGCGACGGTTCCCTTGGGCGGCCTCTCGTCTTTACCTCACTTATATATTAAAATAATAATATGAATTGAAATAATACAATATTGGGAGTAGAATGAGATTATAAATAGGAAAGGTGCGTGCTTCCGATGTTGAACCCTACCATGACGATGCCCGAGACCGGCATCCCCCGTCCCGAATACCCGCGCCCCGAGTGGCAAAGAGCCGATTGGCTCTCCCTGAACGGCCCCTGGTCGTTCCGCTTCGATCCCGACAACGCCGGACTGACCGAGCGATGGCAGGAACGGGACGACGCCCCCTTCGACTTGAGCATCACAGTCCCGTTCTCCTGGGCAAGTCCGCTGTCTGGAATCGGACGCAACGAGAAGGGCGTCGGCTGGTACAAGCGCATCGTCCGGTGGACCCCGGCGGATGCCGGTTCAAGGCTGTTCCTGCGCTTCGGCGCCGTGGATTACCGCTGCGATGTGTGGTTGAACGGCAAGCTTGCCGGTTCACACGCCGGCGGGTACGGCTCCTTCGAATTCGATGTGACCGAAGCCTGGCTAAGTGGGGACAACACCATCGTCGTTCGCGCGGAGGATCACGACCTCAGCTCGCAGGCGCGCGGCAAGCAGGGATATGGCGAGCTGCGAGGCATTTGGCAGCCGGTCTGGCTGGAAGCGCGACAGCCTAACTATGTGGCGGCGGCCAAGTTCGTTACTCGCCTCGACGGCCGCATCGAAGTGTCGGCTGCCATCGAGGCGCATCAGCCCGGCCCGGCCGAGCTGGTCTTCGCCTTCGACGGCGGCGCAGTCGAGCATCGGGCGCAGTTGGAGCTGCTAGCGGGCCGCCAAGAGGTGCAAGCTGCGTTTACGATCGAAGCGCCGCGCCTGTGGAGTCCGGAAACACCGCATCTGTACGAAGGCGAGGTGCGTCTCCTCAGCGGCGCCGGCGAGGACATCGTCTCGACCTACTTTGGCGTGCGCGAGATAGGGTCGGTTCGGTTCGACGAACGGAATCACCGTTGGATCACGCTGAACGGGAAGCCCGTCTACTTGAACGGCACGCTCGACCAATCGTATCACCCGACCGGCTATTTCACGTATCCGACCGATCGGGAGATGCAAGAGGAGATCTACCTCATGAAGCGGCTGGGGCTTAACTTCGTCCGGATTCATATCAAGCCGGAGGAGCCGCGCAAGCTGTATTGGGCCGACAAGCTAGGCATTCTGGTCATGGAAGACATGCCGTGCTTCTGGGGCAATCCCGACGAGACCGCCCGCGCGTCCTATGAGCGGGAAGCCCGGGAAGTGATCGAGCGGGACTACAACCACCCATCCATCTTTTCTTGGGTGATGTTCAACGAGACTTGGGGGCTGAAAACGGATGATGAAGCTTCCGACCAAACGAGGGATTGGATTCCGGCGAAGCGCTATTTGCCCGAGACGCAAGAATGGGTGCGGGGCGTCTACCGCTGGGCCAAGCAGCTCGATCCGACCCGGCTCGTGGAGGACAACTCGGCCTGCAACTGGGACCATGTCGAATCCGACCTGAATACGTGGCATTTTTATATCAACGGATACGAGGAAGTACGCAGGCATATCGCCAAAATCGTGGACCAGACGTTTCCGGGCTCCGCGTTTAACTACTGCGAGGGCAACGTCCAGACCGACGCTCCCTTGCTGAACAGCGAATGCGGCAACGTGTGGGGCATTGAGGGGGGCGCCGGGGACAGCGACATCGCTTGGCATTACCGCTACATGCTGAATGAATTCCGGCGTCACGATAAGCTGTGCGGCTTCGTCTTCACAGAGTTCCGCGACGTCATCAACGAGTTTAACGGCTACTACCGATTGAACGGCTCGGAAAAGCAATTCGGCTACGAATGGTTCGTGCCGGGCATGACGTTGAAAGACCTGCATTCCGCTGATTTCATCGTAATAGACAGTCCTCCCTGCGTAACCGCCGAAGCCGGAAGCCTGTCGAACGTGCCTCTTCTCCGCTCGAGCTTCTCGGACCGGTATTTCGGACAGACGCTACGCTTGAGCTGGGAGCTGTGGTACGACAGCCTCGGGACGCGGCTCGTGGCGGACCGCGGCAGCCTGGATCTCGATTGGGACGGGTACGGGGTATCCCCGCTGCAGCCGCTTGCCGTGCACATGCCGGATTGCGATGCCGTCGCTGTGCTGGCTCTCCGTCTGCATACGGAGGAGGGGGAGGTCGTGACCCGCAATTTCACGACATTCGATGTGCGGAGCGGGCAGGCCGGCGGCCGGTATGAGGCGACCGGCGTGACGATCGGGGTGCCGGTCGGCCAATTCGCGAGCCACACGTTCCCCCACCAATGGAGCGCGATCCAAGGCCACAAGGCGAACGGAGCCCGGAGCGGCCGGTTCGACTACGAGATCGAGCTGCCGAGTCGGGAGGAGCTGCCGTTCCTCGGGAACGTGGAGCTGGTGTTCGAGGCGAGCGCCAAGCGCCTCCTGGCCCGGAACGTCGAAGGAGACAGCTACGCGAAGCCGGATATCTCGTTCATGCACGGAGCGGACGCGAATACGGAGCGTAATCCGAACACGTACTACATGACCGACGAAGAGCGTCACGAGTCGCGAATCCAAGTTTGCATCGACGGCGAGCCGATCGAGTCGTTCCTCCTGCCCGACGATCCGGCCGATAGCCGGGGCGTGCTCTCCTGGCACTATCAGCCGGTCTCGAACAAGCTGGACGAGGCGGGCTCATACGGGTACTTGTGCAAGGTCGCGGTTCCCGGACGCATCGCCGCCCGGCTGGAGCGGACACGCCGGCTGAAGCTCTCGCTGCAGGCGGATGAGGGTGGGCTGGCGCTGTACGGGCGCAACGCGGGGCGGTATCCGATCGACCTCCTCGTCCGCTGCGAATAACCCGCATGAAAAAACGGCTGTTCAAGGGTTTCCCTCGAACAGCCGTTTGCGCATTTAGCGGATTTGACCGCAAGCGATCCGGTCGCCGGAGTCGCCGGCGGGGTCGGTCTTGTAGTCGTCCGCCTTCTCATGAATTACGAGAGCCGTACCGCCCTCCTTGAGGAGCGAGTTCGGCTTTCCTTTTTCCAGCGTCACGTTGGGGTCGAAGAACTGGGCCTGCGCCTTCCCATCCGCGGTCACGACCAGATTCGGCAGATCGCCGGCGTGATAGCCCTTCGGATTATTGAATCCGTGCTGCTTGCCGGTCGGATTGAAATGGCTGCCGGCCGACTTGAAGTCCGGGGCCTTGCACTGGCCGGTTTCGTGAAGGTGGATGCCGTGCGCCCCCGGGGCGAGCTGGGCGGCATCGACTTCGAACAGGACACCGTGGCTCATCGGCGTCAAGCGGGCCGATCCGATTTTCGTGCCTTGGCCGTTCACGATGTCTATAGTCATCGGCTGACCCGCCGACGTCTCTACCGCCGACGAGTGGGTGGTCCGCGCTTGACCGCAGCCTGTAGCCGCCATTGCGCCTGCGAGCAGGAACGCGGCTAGCATGATGGATCGTTTCATTGAAGCTACCTCCTGTGTATTGAGTGGATCAGCTACATTATTTACCACCTGCGGCCAGAATACTCATCGTAGCGGAGGAATTTGTAGATGCATGTCGAATGTGGCTCCAATCAAGTTTCAGTATGGGTTTCATGAAATAGCGGAACGGTTGAAGCATAGTGGGGCTGTACCTTGACGCTGTTCCGGAGTTTCGGCAGCAAGCTGAATCGGCTTGAGGCGGTGGTCCGACCGGGTGTACTATAAGGGGGTAGGTTTGTTATAGCTAACTAACTCACTAATCCATCGAACAAGGAGTGGATCGTATGATCGGTCAAACGGCTTCGGCCGGATTCCAAATCGGGGTTCGCCGGACATTCCCCCTTACCCAGCAAGAAGCTTGGGACTTGCTGCTCACTCCGGAAGGGCTCGCGCTCTGGCTGGGCGAACTACGCTCCCTGGAGCTGGAGAAAGGGCACAAGTACTGCACCTCGGAGGGAACCTGCGGGGAGCTGCGCGTCGTGAAGCCGCTGCATCAGCTCCGTCTCACCTGGCAGCCGGAGAACTGGAGCAGCCCTTCTACGCTGCAAATCCGCGTGATCCCGAATCCCAAGCGCGCCGACGCCACCACGATTAGCTTTCATCAGGAAAAGCTGGAGAACAGCGTCATGCGGGAGCGGATGAAGGAGCGTTGGGAGGATGTGTCCGCCCAGCTTCTGGAGGTGGCTCAGTCCATTCAAGCAAAGCGATAATGCAGGTAGTATCGAACTACAAGTCCAAACCGATTCAACTTCCGCTCTAAGTCGGAAAAAGAGGCTGTCGATTCATTATGGAGGCTCATCGAACGGATGCAACTTGCGCTCTAGTTTGATTTCACAAACTTCCCCCAACACCGACTCCAATTGGATAAAATCGAACTACACGTCATACGGATCCATGATAGGGCTTCTTAAGCTCGAAATTGTACGATTGTCCTCTCGGTAGACAACGAAGCGTTGACTGCGGAGGGGATTTTTTATGAAAGTTTAGAACCAAAATCTGTGGGGTGACTCTTTTAGTTAATGAGAGTAGGATTAAAGGGCCGAATCAAATGAGTGAACCGGTCTACTGGCCGTTGTTCAATTCTTTGTACGGGGGATGCTTTATAGCTGATTTCCCTGATTGGGATCAGCAGGGGTGAATTTTCATTCCCTCATTTCGAGATCGCTCGGAATGATGGGGAGAATAGGGTTTCCTCGACCCGAACCCGTCAACTAACCTCGGAGGCAATACGATTTCTTGGAGGAGCCTACACATGTTCAAAAATAAGATGTTTACCAAGGGAGTTATTACCCTTGCCAGTGTTCTTGCATTAACAGGAGTTGGACAAGCTTCTGCATTCGCCGCAACCAACGATGCATCATCGATCACTTTTCCAGAAACGGTTCCGAGTATTGAGCAAGCGGCAAATCTGGATAAATTAATTGAAGCGGGCAAAACACAGCTTGGCGTCAAATGGCGCCAAAGCAAGCAGCAACCGGGTTATGGGTTTGATTGCTCGAATTTCACTTCCTGGGTATATAAAAGTGCATTAGGCATTGAGTTTTCCGGTTCATCGCGCGAACAACGCTACAACAGTAGTATTGGCTATCAGGTGATCCTTGACTCTGAGGACAAGTTCAAAAATTTGCAAGTCGGAGACGTGTTGTTCTTTAAGAACTCGGCCGATCCTGGCGACGGTTCCTTAAACCAGTCTACAAGCGGCGGCGGTGGTCATGTCGGAATTTATGCAGGTGAGATCGACGGCAAACATTACATCCTCCAATGCGGGGGCGGGCGTGGCAAAGTGACGTTTGAACCGATGGAAGGGACATGGTTCGCTCGATCTTTGGTTTATGCCAAAAGAATCGTCTAGAAACAATTACAAGAGACACCCTCACAGGTGTCTCTTGTTGCTCTCCGAAGGTTTTTAAGCGCCGGCTTTCAATTGCTCGTCCTTGCCCTTCAACCATTGCTCCAGCATGTCGACCGTCATGCTCTTCAACATGTCTGCATGATCATGGATGGCGTGATGCCACATGGCGGCTTCGACCTTATAAGCGTTGTCGTCCGTGACCGTGAATCCGCAGTTGCAAGTTAAAGTTTTCATAATAAAGTCCATCTCCTTAAATATAAATATCGTTAATCGTTGCTCGACATAGGCGCTTCCGACCAAGGATCGACGCCTGGGTCTTGGCCTTGGGCTAGCATCTCCAGGCGCGTCATATAATGCGTCCAGCCCTGAGTATGGGAGGCCATCTCCGTTGCCGGCAAGTCGGAATGGATCAAGTGCAACAGAGTGCCCTTATCGCGCGGCGTCAGCTGGAACGTAAGCGTGCTCGATCCCGGCGGGACCAGCTTCGACTTCTCCCAGCCCCATGTCATAACAATTCGCTCATGGGGAACAATTTCCTTATACTCACCCAGAGCGATGTCGCTGCCGTTAATATCGATCCGGTACTTGCCGCCGATCCGGGGCTCCAGGAGCACATGTCGTCCCATCCACTGTACCAGCTTGTCCGGATCGGTGAAGAACGAGAAGAGCGTCTCCGGCCGGCATTCGATGTAGATTTCTTTGGTAATCGTCTCACTGCTGCTGATTGTCATCTTGCAATCTCCTTTCCTCGGCTTCTGCCGCTTCCTTCAGACGCAGCAAGCTGTCGTCCCAGAAGCTGTCGATGTACATCTTCAGTTCGGCGAACCCGGTCCTCCTTATGCCGTAATAGCGTTTCGTACCGGCCCGCCTGACCACGACGAGTCCGGCCTCTTCAAGTACCTTGAGATGCTGCGAAATGGCGGGCGCCGAAATCTGGAATTGCGACGCGATGGCGCTGGCGGGGAGCTCCCCGTCCCGGATGAGATGCAGGATCTCTCTGCGCCTGGGTTCCGTTATAGCGTGAAGGGCTTTATCGATCATGTCATTAATTTAGCACATACTTAATTTAGTGTCAACTTAATAAATATTGTTCATTTTTTCCTCCTAGTATATGCTGATCTTGTACCAATGAATCTGAGGGGAGGCAGCGCAGCATGGTAGACGTGCAAACCGAAATCGTCATTCGCCGCACCCGCGACGAAGTGGCCGAGTACGCCGCGAATCCGGACCACGCTCCGGACTGGTACGTCAACATTCAATCGGCCGAATGGCAGACGCCGAGGCCGCTAACCGTCGGGTCACGCATTGCTTTTCGGGCTCAATTCTTGGGCAAGACACTTGCCTATGTGTACGAGATCGCGGAATACGTCCCTGGGCAGCGGCTCGTCATGAGGACGGCGGACGGTCCGTTCCCGATGGAGACGACCTATACTTGGGAGCCGGTAGAAGGCGACGCTACCCGGATGACGCTGCGCAACCGGGGGAACCCGACCGGGTTCTCCGCGTTCATCGCACCTTTCATGGCAGTCATGATGCGGAGAGCGAACCGGAACGATTTGATGCGGATCAAGGGGATTTTGGAGGAAAAACAGCGATAGAACGTTAAAAGAGGCGGCCCTCTGTCATGCGGGATGACAGGGGGACCGCCCTTTTTTGGCCTACTGTTAGGCTTACAACACGACGAACGCATCTTTGTACCGCTCGAAGTCCGCTGCCCGGCACTCGAGCGTTAGGCGCGTGCCCTCCGGCTCATAGCTCGTGGCCTGCACGTTGGCGTGCTCGTTGAAATAGGCGACGAGACGGCCTTGGTCGAACGGGATCAGGATCTCGCATTGCACATAGTCCTGGAAAATGTGGCGGCGAACCTGCTCGAGCAGCTCGGTCAAGCCGCTCCGCTCCTTCACCGACATGTAGATGCGGTCTTCCTCGACACGCGGATAAGCCTCATCGGTCTGATCGCACTTGTTGTACGCATATATGGTGGGGATCTCGGCGGCGCCGAGTTCCTTCAGTGTCGCCTTCGTCACTTCGATCTGCAGCGCACCCTGAGGGTTGGAGGCGTCGACGACATGGACGAGCAGGTCGGCCTCGGCCACTTCCTCGAGCGTCGAGCGGAACGCCTTCACCAGATGGTGCGGCAGCTGGCTGACGAACCCGACCGTATCGGTGAGCAGGAACGTCTTGCGATCCGGCAGCTCCAGCTGCCGCACCGACGTCTCCAGCGTCGCGAACAGCATGTTCTTGACGAACACGTGCTTCGCCGAGTCGGCCTGGCACGCTTCCATCAGCGCGTTCATCAAGCTGGATTTGCCCGTATTCGTGTAGCCGACGAGACAAACGACGGGCATCTCGTTCTTGTGCCGCTGCTTGCGCTGCACTTGGCGCCGCGCGACGAGCTTCTCGAGCTCCGTCTGGAGCGTGGAGATGCGCTCCTCGATACGCCGCCGGTCGAGCTCGAGCTGCGTCTCGCCGGAGCCGCGGTTCTTGAGCCCGGCGCCCCCGCCCTGGCGGCCGAGCGAGGCGCGCAGCCCGACGAGGCGGGGCAGCATGTATTGCAGCCGGGCGACCTCGACCTGCAGCTGGGCTTCGCGGGACTGGGCCCGCTGGGCGAAGATGTCCAGGATGAGCAGCGTCCGATCGATGACCGTGACCTCGAGCGACGCCTCCAAATTGCGGAGCTGGGAAGGCGACAGCTCGTCGTTGAAGATGACGAGCGTCGCTTCATGGCCGAGCACGAGCGTGCGCAGCTCCTCGATTTTGCCCGTGCCAAGGTAATGGGACGGACTCACGCGCGCCGCTTTCTGCGACAAAGTATCGACGACCTCCAGGTCGTTCGCCTCCGCCAAATTCCGCAGCTCCTGCATGGAGTAAGCGAAATCGGCATGATGCGGCAGGTGGACGCCGACTAGCACCGCCTTGGGCGGCAGGGTTTGTAAGGTTATAGCTTCCATTTATTCATCACGCTCCAATCGTATCATTCGACGAAATCGAAAGAAACACAGGCAAAGGCTGCCTGTGTTTCACAGTAAGGGCGAGAGGAGCTCAGGGGCGCACATCGCGAACGATCGAGCCGTGCCGAACGGCATCTCCAGCTGAGGAGACACGAAGGCAAGGAAGCATGAGCGCGCGGCAAGGCGGCGTTCATGGGCGTTCGCGAATCGTATGGGCGCGTATGGACAGACCTATCCTGAGTCCTCTGCACGCAGGCAGAGCTTTGGCGTTATTCAAATTAAGCGCGCAAAGTGCGAACTCGGATAGAGTTTATCACACGCAACCCTCCGTTCCTAAAAAGTACCACAAGTATATCACGCCGCATCCCAGGGAGCAACCGGGAGACGGGACGGCACGAGCGGAAAGTTTAAGTATATGTGTGTTGTATGGAGGCGAAAGAGGGTATGCGACTTTGTAAAGCAGAAAAATTACTTTGGAGCGCGGGAGAGGGCGGTGGATAGAGCTGTAAAGTAGAAAAATTGCTTTACATGTGGTGCCAGAGGGTGTGCGGCTCCGTGCTCAGAGACCACGAAAGCGGCCTCAAACCGGACACCGCTTCAGGTGAAATTAACATTCCGGGAACCGGCGAAAAAAGAGGGGATTGTCATATATTGCCGAATATCTAAGGGGTAAATGATTCTTATGGAATAGGACCCAAGGAGCAAAGTTCCCAATGAAGAAAACGATCTTTCTGATCCTGACATTCAGCCTAATATTCCTCTTGCCCCTGGCGGGGAGCCTCCTGAAGTGGGGCGGGCTGCCGCCCGGATACGGGGAATTTCCGGCACAGGAGGCGGTGCAGGATCCCGGGTTCAACGCCACTTATTTCTTCCTCGCCTGCCTGGTCGGGCTGTTCATCGCCGTGTTCCTGCTGTTCCCGAGCTGTTTCGGCTTCAAGAAGACCCGTACTGTGTCCCGGATGGACAGCGTACCGGTCCCGGTGCATGCTGCGGCCTCCCCGCAAGCGTTAGCCCGTCTGGAGACCGCCAGCGCCAGCACTGCCGCGACCGCATCCGCCATCGCCCGCAAGGCCAAGCTAACCCCTTCCGCCTCAACCGGCTATCCGCTCTGGTTCTGGTGGAGCCTGCCCGTGCTCGCCATCAGTTGGTTTCTCACATGGAGCCGGGCCATCAACTCGCTCGAGCACTATACCTTCGTTCCGCTCTGGTGGTCGTTCATCCTGATCCTCGACGGATTCGTCTACAAGCGCAACGCCGGCATCTCGCTCCTCTCCTCCAAGCCTAACACCATGAAGCTGCTTGCCGTCGTCTCTTGCTTCAGCTGGTTTGCGATCGAATATTTGAACTTCTTCGTGATGGAGAACTGGTATTACCCGAACGAGCACATTTTCACCAACTTCGGCAACATCTTCTGGTTCTCCCTTTCCTATACAACCGTACTGCCCGCCATCATCGAGTGGTACTTGCTGCTCCAGACCTTGTCATTCTTCCGTGATCGGTATAGCTACGGTCCGAAGCTGACGGCCAACCGGCCGATGCTGATCGTCTTCTACGCGGTCGGCCTGGCACTGGCGTTCGGGATGGGCTACTGGCCGTTCGAACTGTTCTGGGTGCTGTGGGTGGCGCTGATCCCGCTGCTGTCGGCCGCCATGGGGCTTCTCGGGTACTGGACGCCGTTCACGCCGCTCGGGCGCGGCAATTGGTCGCGGCTGCTCTTGATCGCTATCGCCACATTGTTCAACGGTTTTTTCTGGGAGATGTGGAACTTCGGTAGCGAATGGTTCCATGACAGCGTGCCGACGAACCCGAACTATTGGAAATACTCGGTGCCGTACTTGGACAAAATTCATATTTACTCGGAAATGCCGATTCTCGGCTATTACGGGTATTTGTTCTTCGGGGTCAACTGCTGGGTGATTTGGCTGACCGGGGCTTATGTGTTCAAGTACGATCCCGGCTTTGAGCTGCGAGACGCAAGACGCGAGGATTAACGAATAAAGGGGCCCTTGGCATGCTGAGAGGTTCGAATTACGAAGTTGGACAGATCATCTTGGAGAAGGGCGGCCAGATCGTATACCGGTGCGACGACCGCTCGGGAGCGCAGCCGCAGCCGATTCTCGTCAAGGCCCTGAGGACGGAATGGTCCTCTTACGAAGCGATCATGCAGTACAAGCGGGAGTTCAACCTGTTCGCCGAGCTGAGTCCCAAGGTCGGAAGCGTTCCCCGGCCCGTTCGGCTGGAAGAGCTGGGCGGGCTGTTCCTGATGGTGCTCGAGGATCGCGGAGGCCAGCCCTTGTCCGTGCTGATGGAGGAAAAGACGCTCTCGTATGAGGCCCGCATGCGCCTGGCGGAGCGAATCGTGGAGTGCGTGGGCGCGCTGCACGACCAGCAAGTGATCCACCGCAATCTGAACCCCGCGGCGCTGCTGTACAACATGGAGACGGAGACCGTACAACTCACGGATCTGGCGCTCGCGGTCAAGCATGTGCAGGAGAAGAAGGCGTTCCGCAACGCAGGTCATCTGGAAGGGACGCTGCCCTACATCTCGCCGGAACAGACCGGCCGAATCAACCGCTCGATCGATTACAGGTCGGACTTCTACTCGCTCGGCGTCCTGTTCTATGAGCTGTTCACGGGCACCTGCCCCCATGAGGCCGAGACCGTTACGGAGCAGCTCTATGCGATTATTGCGAAGCAGCCCGTTCCCCCCCACGAATTAAGACCGGATGAAGTCCCGCGACCGTTATCCGATTTGATCATGAAGCTGTTGGAAAAAGCGCCGGAAGACCGGTACCGGACCGCCTACGGGATCCTGGCGGATCTGCGCAAATGCAGGAACGGCCAGGACGCCTTCCAGATGGGCGAGGAGGACCGGCTCCGCCTGTTCCGCTTGCCCCAGAAGCTGTACGGCCGCGAACAGGAGCTGGCCGGGCTTCAGGCGGTCGTACGGTCGCTAGGCAGCGGCGCGGACCGCGAGCGGGGACGGCTCGTCTTGATCGCCGGAGAGGCCGGCATCGGCAAGACCGCGCTCGTTCAGGAGCTGCATGGCTTCGTCAGTCAGGAACACGGCTACTTCATCCAGGGGAAGTTCGATCAGTACAACCAGAACCTGCCCTTCAGCGCCTGGATCCAGGCGTTCCGCAGCCTGGTGGCCCAGCTGTTGAACGGAGACGCCGATGAGCTCGCACCGATTCGGGAGTCGCTCTCGGACCGGCTGGGCCACAACGCTTCGCTGCTCGCGAACTTGATCCCCGAGCTGCAGACGCTGATCGGAGAGAGGCCTGCCCTCGAGCCGCTGAACCCGGCCGAGGAGACGAACCGGTTCTTCATGACGTTCGAGCTATTCATCGAGGGCTTGACCCGCGGCGAAACGCCTCTCGTGCTGTTCCTCGACGACTGGCAGTGGGCGGACCGGTCCAGCATCCAGCTGCTCGACAAGCTCGCCGGAGCCGCCGGCTTGGGCACGCTGCTCGTGATCGGGGCGTACCGGGACGCGGAGATCACGCCGGACCATCCGTTTCTCCCCGCTCTCACGCAGCTGGAGAAGCGCAAGGAAGTGCTCACGATCCGCCCGGCACCGCTCAGCGAGGAGGCGATTCGCCGCCTGATCCAGGATGCCGTCGGCTCTTCGCCGGAGTGGACGGGGGAGCTGGGGAAGGTGGTGCACCTCAAGACGCGGGGTAATCCACTCTTCGTGAGCGAGATGCTGAAGGATTTGCATCGGCAAGGGGCGGTCAGCTTCGACGAACGGCACATGTCGTGGCGCTTGGACAAGGCGAAGCTGCGGGAATTGACCTGGGGCGAGGGGGACGTGAGCCTCCTCGTGCGGAAAATCCGGACGCTGCCGGAAGAAGCGCAGCTCATCCTCAGCCTCAGCGCCTCCATCGGAACGCTGTTCGATTGGAAGATGCTGTCGCTTGTCAGCGAGGGCGACAGCCGCAGCCTGGCTCACTCGCTCATCCGGGGCGTGCAGGAGGACGTGATCGTGCCCCTGCATCCGAACTACCACGTGCTGGCCGGCATGCATGAGGAGCCGCAGGCGGACTTCGGCAGCCTGGAGCTGCAGTTCGCCTTCCAGCATGACAAGCTCCAGCAGGCGCTGTACCAGCTGATCGAGCCGGCCGCGCGCAGGCGGCTGCATCTGCGGATCGGCTGGCTGCTGCTCGAGCACCTGCCGCCCCGCGAGGCGGAGGACAAGATCATCGAGATCGCGAGCAACCTGAACAAAGGCTTGGAGTTCATCTCCGGAGAGGATGAAATTGATAAACTGATAGAAGTGAACCGGAAGGCGGCCAAGAAGGCGAAGGAAGGGTTCGGCTACGAGACCGCCTTTGAATTCCTCGAGGTCGCCCTCCGCATGCTCCCGCCGGATGCTTGGCAAGTGAGCTTTCCGCAGACGCTCGAGCTCTACCGCATGTACGCCGAATGCAGCTATCTGACGCACCGGGTGGAGAAGGCGGAGGCCGCGTGCGAGCAGCTCCTGCAATTCCTTGACGAGCCGCTGGAGCTGGCGGCGATCTATGAAATGCAAGCCAACCATTACACGTACCTGGGGCTGATGAAACGATCGCTCGAGGCGGGCAAGCTCGGACTCCGAAGCTTGGGGCTCCGCGTTCCCGAGCGGGTCGGATTCGCTGCGGTGCTGGGGGAGCTGTCGAAGCTCAAGTGGAGCCTGAGAGGCCGTACGACCGAAGAGCTGCTGGAGAGCCCGACGATGCAGGACAAGCGCCTGAAGCTGATCATGCGGCTGCTCGTCGGCTTCATCCCGCCGGCGTTCATCTCCGGCGAGAAAAATTTGTTCGCCTGGGTCGTGCTGAAGAAAGCGTATTTGTCCGCCAAGCACGGGAACGGGCCGGAATCGGCCGGCGCCTACATCGGCTATGCGATTCTGCTGTCCGGCCTAGGCGACCTGGCGGGCGCCCGCGACTTCGGACGGCTCGCCGTTCGCATCAACGAGCGATTCGGCGACCTTCAATGGCGCAGCCTCGTGCTCGTCCTCTATACGCTGTTCGCGCACAGCTGGAGCGAATCGTGGAACACGCTCGAGGAGTGGTATGGGCGGGCGATCGAGTCGAGCCAGAAATCGGGGGATTTGCTGTATCTCGCTCACGCCTGCTATTACCGCCATCTGTGGAACCCTTCCATGCCGATTGAACGTTACTTGCAAGAGAGCGTCTGGTCGATCTCGATGATCGAGAATACCCAGTACAAGGAGTCGCTATGGACGGCCAAGCTCTCAAGGCAGATGTTCCGGGCGCTGTCAGGCGAGCTGGGCGACCCGCTCATCCTGGACGACGCTACTTTCCGGGAGGCGGAATTCCTCGGGCAGCTGACGGAAGCGAAGTATTTCTCGGGGATCGCCATCTATTATGTAGTCAAAATCCAACTCTTGTTCACGTTCGAGAAGCACGAAGAGGCGCTCGCCTATATCGACAAGAGCTACGACTACATCGGAACCCTGGCCGGCTCGGCGTTCATGGAACAATTCTCTCTATATACGTACTTAAGCTTGGCCACAAGCTGTGACCGTATGAGCGGGCTGTCGAAATGGCGGGCGCGGCGGCGCATGCGGACCGAATATAACCGCATGCGCAAGTGGGCGCGGCACAATCCGGACACGTTCGGGACGCAGCATCTGCTCATGCAGGCGGAACGGGCCCGCATCCGGGGCGACTACGAGACGGCCGACGCTTGCTACAACCGGGCGGTGCAGTCGAGCAACCAAGGCGGCTTCATCCGCTACAAAGCGTTGGCCCACGAGCTGGCCGGCAAATACTACGCGGGGCGCAAGCATAGCGAGGTGGCGGCGTACTTTTTCAGGCAGGCGGTGTATTATTACTCGGTCTGGGGTGCCAAAGGGAAGGTGCAGCAGTTAGAGCAACGCTACGGGGAGCGGCACAAGCTCGCGTATCGGATGGCGGCCCCAGCGGAATCGGCTTCGGCGGCTACGTCCGAGAATCTGGACGTCCATGCGATTCTGGCGGCATCCCAGGCGATCTCCAAGGAAATCGGCCTCGATCCGCTGCTCGACGCCCTGATGGAGATTGTCATCATCAATGCCGGAGCGCAGCGGGGCTGCATCGTTATGAAGTCCTCTTCTACGACGATTGTGGAAGGGGAATACGATCCGGAGACGGACAGCATCACCGTTAGGAAGCACGATAACGCGGCGACCGCCCCGTACCCCAAGACGCTGATCGACACGGTTGCGGAGCGCAAGGAGACGCTGATCTGCGACGACGCGGTCAAAGAGGCGATGTACCGGCATGACGCTTACTTGGCTCGCCATAAGCCGAAGTCGCTTCTCTGCATGCCGCTCATGAACCAGCAGCAGGTGACGGCCATCATCTACCTGGAGAACAACCTGGTGGCGGGTGCCTTCACGAAGGAACGGCTCAAGATGATCGACCTGTTGTCGAGAGAGATGGTGTATTCGCTGGAGAACGCCAGCCTGTATTCGAATCTGGAACGGCTGGTGGCGGAACGGACGGAGGAGCTGGCCTTTAAGAACCAGCAATTGAACAAGTACATCGATATCGTAGACAAAAACGTCATGAGCTTGATGATCGACGTGAACGGGATTGTGACCGACGTGAGCGAGGAATTTTGCCAGAGTACCGGTTACCGCAAGGAAGAGCTGATCGGCCGAAGCCATTCATTGCTGCAGGCGACCGATGCGATCGACGGAGGGTTGGCGGAGTTCCGGCTGAACCGGGCGGCCGCCGAATCCGGCTGGAGAGGAGAGCTGGTGCAACGGACGGTGGACGGAAGTGTCTTATGGCTCGACATGGCGATGGAGCCGACGATCGAGCAAGGCTGGGTGACCGGGTATACATTCATCGGCCATAACATTACGGATAAGAAGCGCATCGAGCAGCATTCGGTGACGGACGACCTGACGGGCTTGTACAACCGGAGGCATTTCAAGGACGTGTTCCGTAGAGAGGTGAAGCGATCGGCGCGCAATCGGGACAGCTTGTCGTTTATTTTGCTCGATATCGATTATTATAAACGCTATAACGATACGTACGGCCACTTCGAAGGGGATCAAGTGCTGGTCACGATCGGAGAGACGATAAACGCGCAGCTTCGGCGGGCGACGGACTTCGCGTTTCGCTTGGGCGGTGAGGAGTTCGGCATTCTGTTCTCCGGGGCGACGCCCGAGCAATCGTACGGCTTCGCGGAGAAAATCAGACGGAGCATCGAGGAACTGCGCATCCGGCACGAGCAAAGCGACCATAGCCCGTATGTAACGGTATCCGTAGGCCTGGCCGTTATCCGGGACGAGGTCACGCTCCTCAGCGAGGATACGATCTACAAGCTGGCGGACGAGGCGCTGTATGGGGCCAAGGCGGATGGGCGCAATTGCGTGAAAATGCAAGTAGTCTAGCGGACATAGAGTGGAGCCGGACATTTTGGGGGAGAATAAGGGGGGCTTAAGCCGATGGAGCGAAGCCTCCGACCGATACATAAATGTTTTCACGGTGATTAAAATAATCTTAGGCTAGTTTTGAAAAAACCAATGCGAGATTTGTCGGAAAGGTATAGAATATAACATAATGTGTCGACAGCAGTTTTTGAGATGACTTGTGAAGTTTTTCACGTAGTTGGCAGGAAAACCCATACGTCCTTTCAAAAATTTCGGATGCTTCCCCGCAACCGCAATTTTCGGCCCCCCAGGAGAACGAAAATTTGGCTGCAAGTGTTCGCTGCAACGCTGACAAACATCCATGCACTAAGGAGGAACGATGAAATGTCGGTAACTGTACAAAACGTGGATCAAGAAACCCCTGTGGCAGCAAATGGAGTCAAGCCGGATGTGCTGGATCAGCTGCTCAAGCCCGAGCTGCAAGAAGCTCTGACGGTGCTCGTCGAGCAGCTGCCCAAGCTGGCCGAGATGACGACGCTGCTCACGAAGATGTACGACCTGGCCAGCAAAGTGGCCGCGGACCGCGTACTGATCCAAGACATGGTCGGCGGGCTGAAGGAAGTCGTGGAGCCGATCCAAGAGAAGGTAAAGGGATATGCGTCTGCCGCTATCGAAGCTAGCGATCGCGCGGACCAATCCGACGCCACGATCGGCTTGTTCGGCATGCTGAAGCTGCTGAAGGATCCCGAGCTGCAGCGGATGCTGCGGTTCTCTCAAGCTTACCTGGACATTCTGGGCGAGCGTAAGCAGCAGCAGGACTAATAGGAGGATAAACCATGAAAAAACAAATCGTGATCTTGGGCGCAGGGTATGGCGGCTTGCTGAGCGCTTTGTCCGCCCGTGCGAACCTTTCTGTTGAAGAAGCCGACATTACCGTCATCAACCGCGTACCGAGCCATCAGATCATTACCGAGCTGCACCGCTTGGCCGCCGGCAACGTGCATGAGAAGGCCGTGGCTCTGCCGCTCGAGAAGCTGCTGAAGGGCAAAGGCGTCCAAATCAAAGTAGGCAACGTGCAAGCGATCGATATCGAGAACCGTAAAATCGTCGTGGAAGACGGCGACTACTTCCGCTACGATGCGCTCGTGCTGGCGCTGGGCAGCGAGACGAACTACTTCGGCATTCCGGGGCTGCAAGAGAACAGCTTGACCTTGAAGTCCGTCACGGACGCTAACCGCGTGTTCAACCACGTGAAGGAGCGCGTTGTGGCTTACAGCAAGTCCAAAAACAAGGCGGACGCCACGTTCGTCATCGGCGGCGGCGGCTTGACCGGCGTAGAGCTGGTCGGCGAACTGGCGGACGAGCTGCCGGGCATCTGCCGTCAATATGGCGTAGACTTCGGCGACATCTCGCTGTATCTGGTTGAAGCTATGCCGACGATCCTGCCGATCTTCTCGCCGGACCTGATCGAGCGCGCGGTGACGAGCCTCGAGAAGCGCGGCGTGGAGTTCCTGACGGGACTTGCTATTACCGAAGTGAACGGGTCGACGGTCAGCCTGAAGGACGGCCGTACGATCGAGACGAACACCCTCGTCTGGACCGGCGGCGTCCAAGGGCACTCGCTCGTCGCGAACTGCGGCATTGAAGTGAACCGCGGCCGCGCCAGCGTGAACGAGTACCTGCAATCCGTGTCGCATCCGGAAGTGTTCCTGGCCGGCGATTGCGCCGTCGTCTTCGGACCGGAAGGCCGCCCCTACCCGCCAACGGCACAGCTGGCTTGGCAAATGGGCGAGCTCGTCGGCGGCAACATCGCGGCCTGGTTCCGCGAGGCGAAGATGGACGCGTTCAGCCCGGTGTTCTCCGGTACGCTCGCGAGCCTCGGCCGCAAGGACGGTATCGGCACGATCGGCGAGTCCGGCATCAAGCTGAAGGGCACGCCGGCTTCGCTGATGAAGAAAGCGAGCAATGCGCGTTACTTGTCGCACATCGAGGGCTTGTTCTCGCTTGCGTATTAAGTGTTGGATGCAGAACCGCCCCGGCAGATAGCTGCCGGGACGGTTTTTTTGTTACACAATCTTGAGCGCATCCTTCACGACGAAGCTGACGCAGGGCAAGCGGTCCGAGGTTACGGTATCGTCGGCCTCGAATACGTTCAGGAGCTCGTAGGGCTGACCGGGTACCTTTGCCACGTACTGTTCGATCGTCTGGTGTTCGTAATCGGCGATCCAATACTCCGGCACTCCGAACCGGGCATACGAGTCGCGCTTCATGATCCGGTCCCGCTTGACGCTGTTAGGGGAGAGCAGCTCCACGACCAGGTCGGGCGGACCGTAGATGCCGTTCTTGCGAATGATCGCCTCCCGGCTGCGATGCACCATCAACAAGTCGGGTTGACGGGTTTCCCTCTCTGACAAAATCACATCGATGGGAGAGAGAATCATGATGTACTGCGATTCGCATGTATCCGACAAAATGTGGTCGAACCTGCGAATAATCCGTTGATGATCCGTATTCGGCGAGGGCTTCATCTCGAGTACCCCGTCCACAATCTCATATTGATTGCCGTCTTCGGGCAAGTTCATATAGTCGTCTACCGTCCAACCATTCTCCTTAACCATTGGAAAGTCGGGCTTGCGCTTGTACTCCATGGTTCACGCCTCCTCGCGAGTGGCTTCCTGCTATAAATTGTACCATAGGGCTGTGTGGGCCTGCTATCGAAATCGCCGCAGCGAGAAGAACGACAGGTCCTCCCGCGTGCGCCCGGTCGTGATCCACTCGCACATGAGCGCGCCGATCGCGGGCGCGAACTTGAAGCCATGGCCGGAGAACCCGACGGCCATGTACACATGCTCGTGCTCGGGCTGCCGATCGAGCACGAAATGCTCGTCCGGTGTGCGCTCGTAGCAGCACACCGCCCCGCGCAGCCGCGCCCCCGCGGCTCCGGGCAGGCGGGCGCGCAGGAACGCGCGCAGCTCGGCCTCGTCGGCGGGCTCGGCGCCGAACGGAGCGAGCGGCTCTCCGGGCGCGCCTGCCGTGCCGCCGTCATGGCGGCCGACCTTCACGCCGCTGCCCGCGATGGACGGGAAGCCGTAGAATTCGCCCTCCGGCCCTTCGTAATTGAAGGCCGGGAACCGCTCGGCGGCGAAGCGCCGCTCGTTGGCCCGGAACCAGGCGACGGCTTTGCGCACCTTCGCCACAGGCAGGGCGACGCCGGGCAGCAGCCCCGCGCAGTCCGCGCCCGCCGTCAGGAGCAGCCGATCGGCGCGATACACGCCGCCGGCGGCCTGCACGACGACGGGCGCATCGGCGCGCGCGGTGCCGGAAGCGCCGGAGGCGAGCGCGATCTCGCGCACCGGCGCGTGCGTGAGCGTCGCCGCGCCGTGGCGCTCCGCGAGTGCGCGGAAGGCGCAGACGCACGCCTCGCTCGCGAGGACGCCGCCTTGCCGCTCGTAGAGCCCGCCGTAGTGGTCCGGCAGGCTCAAACCGGGCCAAGCGCGGCGGAGCTCCTCCGCATCCAGGGCGGCGACGTCGAGCCCGAAGCGCTGGGCGCTCGCGAGCTTGCCCCGGTACGCGGCGGAGTCGGCTGGGTACATGTTCAGCACACCCGTCCGCGTCAGGAGCGGGATGCCGCTCTCCGCTTCGAGTGTCTGCCAGCCTTGGTCGGCCTGCAGCGCGAGCCGCACGTAGACCGGTTCGGCGCTGTAGGCGTGGCGGAACAAGCGCGTGTCGCCATGATGGCTGCCGTACATATGCGGTGGATCATACGCGTCGATCAGGAGGACGCGTTGGCCCGCCAGTGCAAGGTAGTAACCTGCGGCCGAGCCCATAATGCCGGCGCCGACGACTATGGTATCGTAATGGTGGCGCATAACCGAGGAATCCTCTCGCGAAAGGGATGATAGCCCTAGTGTACCATGAAACAAGACGGGGAGCCGACCTTTGCCATCGTGGCGGGCAGAGTGCTAGAATGGACACCCGGCTCGTCGAGCTGTTGCCTAAGGCGCTAGGTCTCAAGAACGGGGACGCGAAGTTCATCAAAAATGCCGGTGCGATCTTGACCCAGCCCTTCGGAAGCGCGATGCGCAGCATCTTGGTCGCCGTCTATGAGCTGGACGCTCGGGAGGTCATCGTGATCGGCCATCATGGCTGCGGGATGACGGAGATCGATGCCGCCGCGATGAAGGGCAAATTCACCGAGCACGGGATCGACCCGCTCGCAATTGAGACGCTTGAGAATGCCGGCATTCGTATGGAGAAATTCTTCCGCGGATTCGATCGCGCCGAGGACGGCGTCATGCACAGCGTCAAGATGATCCGCAATCATCCTCTGTTCCCGAAGGCGATTCCCGTCCATGGCTTCGTGATGGATCCCGAGACGGGGGAGATTGAAGTGATCGTGGAGGACTACAGGGAGTAAACAACATCCAACATCAAAAACATCCCGCCCTTCCCTCTGAGGAGGAAAGGCGGGATGTCGTTCTATCGCGACAGGTATCAGCGACGGCCGGCGGTCTCCTGGTTCCAGGTGCGGGTCCAGTTGTTGTACTCTTCCTCAGCCTTGTCCTTCGTGTGGCCATAGCGCTCCTGGAGCTTGCCCACCAGCTTCTCGCGCTCTCCGTCGATCACGTCGAGATCGTCGTTGGTCAGCTTGCCCCATTGCTTTTGGGCCTCGCCCTTCAATTGCTTCCACTTGCCCTTCAACACGTTGTTATCCATCGTGAATCCCTCCTGCATCTAGGTAGTGTATGGGACGATCATACTTGTATTTACCCAGCGGGGAGCTTATTTAAACAGAAGGTGGATCGGGGTTCAGAAAGGTCGGCGAGATCTACTAACATTGCCGGTGCAAGTATGATTGGAAGGAATTAGTCGGCGACGGAGGCTGTCGATTCATTGTGGATCGTATAATTTCGAGCGCTTAAGAAGCCCTACAAGTGTAGTTCGATTTTGCCCATTTGGAGTCGGCGCCCAAGGGAAGTCCACGCTATGCAGTTCGATTTGGCCTAACTAAATGGCGATATTCCTGGGTCTGCTTTCTAAAAGTGCGCTCCGATTCGGCGAAATCGAACTAGAGCTCGTCCAAATGATCTCCAGCCTTCTGTAAGTGGGGGAAATCAAACTAGAGCGCGATTGTATCGGTTCGATGAGCCATCCACAATTAATCGACAGCCTCCGAGACCGACTAACTTTGCCGGCGCAAGCGTGATTGGGCAAGAATAAGTTGGTGAGACCCGGTGAGACCGACTAACGGCTGAAATAAGGAAACCAAAAAAGAAGCCGCTGCACGGCATGCAGACGGCTTCTTGCTACGCAATCCCTATACGCTACACGTCCTGCGGATGTCCGCCCGCCACGAGCTCGACGGCGGCGGCGTTAGCCGCGACCTGCTCCGCATCCTTGCAGCCCGGGATCACCGTCGTGACGGCCGGATGCTGCAAGCACCAGGCGAGCGCCCAGCTCGCCATGTTGACGCCCGCGGGCACTTCGTTCGCGCGGATCTCCTCCACCTGGCGCAGCAGCGATTCGCGCTTCGCCGCGTCATGCCGGTGGCGCACGTCGTTGTTCGCGAACTCGGCGCCGGGCTTGTACTTGCCGCTCAGGTACCCGCTCGCGAGCGGCACCCGCGCCAGGACGCCCAGATCCTGCTCGATGCAGGACGGGAATACGTCCGCTTCCGGCACGCGATCGAGCCGGTTGTACACGACCTGGATGGCGCTGGCGCCGTACTCGGTCGCCCGCGACGTCTGATGTACGTTGGCATTGCTGCCGATGGAGATGCCGAGGTGACGGACTTTGCCCGCGGCCACTTGTTTGTCCAGCATCGTCCACAGCTTGTCGTTGTCGAAGCGCTCGTCCGAGCCGGAGTGGAACTGGTACAGGTCGATATACTCCGTCCGGAGCGAGCGGAGGGAGGCGTCCAGCTGCTCCAGCACCTCATCGGCCGACCACCGGTCGGAGCGGTCGAAGTTGTGGTTGAAGTGGTGGCCGAACTTCGTAGCCACGATCCAATCCTCGCGGCGGTGCCGGGCGAGGTAGTCGCCGATGAACCGCTCGGACGTATGGTCCCCGTAGCATTCGGCGGTGTCGATCAGATTGATCCCGAGCTCGTGCGCCTTGTCCAGAATGGCGTCCGCCTCGCTCTGCACGTATGTGCGGCCCCATTCGCCGCCGAATTGCCAAGTGCCGATGCCGACGACCGAGACGTTCAGCCCGGTGCGGCCCAATCTTCTGTACTTCATCATACTCACCCTCCAACACCAGATTTGGATGACTGCCTCCCTTGATTGTATCCCTAGTACAATGCTCAAGCAAGCCGTGCCGGGAGCACGGAAAGAGCAGCTGCGGTCACGCGGTCTTTGGCAGGGAGTCCCCCAATCGACCGAACAACACGTAATCGCCAGGCTCTATCATGCCCTCCGTCTTGAACCGCTCGAAGAGTCCATAAGCTCTCATCTGCCTGAACACAGGATCCTGGTCATACGGAATCAAGCTATACAAGATCGCGAGCTGCAAGGCCTCTTCGGATAAATAAATATTTAAGAGGTTTAAGTAAAAATCGGATTCTTTCTTCTCCAGTCGATAGCGCTGGAGGAGGAGAAGGACGTTGCCAACGTACTTATGCAAGTGCTGGAGCCCGGCATGCTGATACAACGGGCTCCCCTTTAGTAGCGTAATGTAAATGTCTCTAAGCTCTAAGTCATAACGTCGGCCGCGCTCAGGCTCCGCTATAGTGCCTTGCTGGATCAAACGTTCGATCCGATCGGCGACAGCCTCTTTTCTTTTCGGAGTCAAGGCCTTCTCCGCACGCTTCTTCAGCTCATCCAGCAGATTACCGAAAATATGGCCCATGTCGCCCGTGTCCCTGCGATAGTCGAGGACCATCCGGTCATGGAACTCCTGCATTTCATGGAGCAAATGAAACAGCGTGTTCTCGAATCGATCCAATTCGACCGACCTAGTCTGCTGGGCGCTCAGTTCTCGCGCGAGAGCGAGCTCTTCCTTTTGATTGCGGTAGGCTAGGTAAGCCGTCAGAAACGCCGCGAACGTAAAAAAGGGGACAGTAGAGCCAGCCATCCAATCGCCTACGGGTCCGGCATCCTTCAGGGTGTTCTCACCACGTGTGCCTAACCAAAGGGTTAGCAGCGGGCTGATAAACCCGATTGCGACCGAGATATAGATTACGAACAATACCGGAGAATTCGTTTGCTTTCCGGGTTTCTTCCCCCTCGAAAACGTCATAAACGCCCCAAACAGCACCAAAACGGATACATAAAAAACAATAAAATCCACGTCCACCCATCCATTCCGCAATATTGGCCACAAGCCGTTCGAGTCTCCAAAACGCGAGCCCTGTGTTATATTCAACAGGTTTTGCCAAACTCCTACAAGTTTCGAAACATAGACAGCGTTTTCAAAATCCGCTACCATGGAAGCTACTAGATCGACTTTCCCGAAGGGCAGGTGTCGGTGACCGATGGCCAATCCATGGTTCGGATCGCTTCGCGGCAAGATCGTCCTCTCCTTGTTCCTCCTGATTATCGTGCCGGTGCTGTTCATCGTCTACCGGTTCTATTCGTCGTCCCAGCACATTCTCGAAACCCAGCTGTACCACTCGAACCAGACCTCAGTCGAACGGAAGGCGGCCGCCATGAACGAGCTGTCGATCCGCATGCTGAAGGCATCCAATCTCCTTATGAACGACGCCGAGACGCTGAAGTTCCTGAAGGACCCGGCCGACTGGAAAAATGAATACCCAGCTTTTTACAATTACACGACGCTTATGACCAAGCTGAGCTCTTACCGGGACCTGCTGCTGGAGAAAAATGTGTACATTGCCCTCTATGACAACAAAGGGTTCGTTCATACGACATGGGGCGGGACGGCACCGATCCCGAACGCCCAGCTTCAGCGCGAGTCCTGGTACGAACATACGGCCCAATTGGGCGGTTCGCCGGCCTGGATCGTGCCATACTCCCTGCCTGTAGAAGGCGGCGAGCAGCTGCTCGTCATGGCGCGGCTCATCAATACAGAGCGGCAGAACGGCGATGGGCTCATCTGGATCGGCATCCCGGCCGGCGTGTTCTTCTATGCCGACACGGAGCTGAAGCAGCAGGCGGCGGCCGGGACGCACATGCTGTTGCTCGACGGGGACACGTCGCTGTTGGGGGACCCCAAGCTGGCCGAGGAAGCCGCCGCCATAAACCAAGGCAAGTGGACCGACGATTCCGGCATTACCCGTGTCACGTTAGGGAAGGAGCACTATCTCGTGAACGAAGCCACCCTGATCGGGCCAGGGTGGAAGCTGGTGCAGCTCGTCGACAACCAGGCGTTCGGGTCGGCGCTCAGCCAAGCGAAGAACAAGTCATCGCTGCTCGTGCTGCTGTGGTTCCTGTTGTTCGCAATTGCGTTCATCGGCCTCATGTTCCGGTTCACGATGCCGATCAAGCGGCTGGCCCGCTCGATGAACCGCGTCGGCAAGGGCGAGTGGAACACGGAGGTCGCCGTGAAGGGACGCGACGAGATTGCGATCCTGAGCCACAATTTCAACCGGATGGTACGCCAGCTGCAGGAACTGGTCGACCATCTGTCCGAGGAGCAGACGCGCAAGCAGAAGGCGCAGTTCCAGGCGCTGCAGGCGCAGATTAATCCGCATTTTCTGACGAATACGATGAATTCGATCAAGTGGATGGCGATTCTGTCCGGCTCGACCCACGTGAGCGAGATGCTGACGAAGCTGGGCAAGCTGCTCAATTATACGATGCAGCAGCAGGAGGAGCTCGTACGGCTCCGCGACGAGCTAGATTACTTGCAAGTGTACATGGCGCTGCAGGAAATTCGCTACCACGACAACATCGCGGTGACGATGGACATTCCGGAGGAGCTGCTGGACGCCGAGATCGTCCGGTTCACGCTGCAGCCGATCGTCGAGAACAGCATCATCCACGGCAACCGGTTCCCGCTGCACATCTCCATTGCCGCCCGGCTAGAGGGCAAGGAGTGGGTGGTGGAGATCGGCGACAACGGCGTCGGGATGCAGGAGGATACGATCCGCTGGGTGAAGGAGCAGATGAGCCAGCCGCATGCGAAGTTCAGCGGCATCGGCATCCGCAATGTGAACGAGCGGATCAAGCTCGAGTTCGGCGACCGGTACGGCGTATCGCTCGGCAACGGAGAACAGGGCGGCGTGCTCGCGACGGTGCGGCTGCCTTATCGAAGGAGGACGGAGGATCATGAGACTGCGCTTGTTGATTGTGGATGACGAGATTCTCGTCCGGATCGGCCTGAAGACGATCATCCCGATGGGCGGGGACGAATTCGAGGTCGTCGGGGAGGCGGTGAGCGGCAAGGAAGCGCTCGCGATTCTCGAAGAGACGCCCTGCGACATCGTCCTGACCGACATCCGCATGCCGGATATGGACGGCCTGGAGCTCTTGAAGCATATTCACGAGCGGTGGCCGCAGACCAAGACGTTCATTCTGTCGAACCACAGCGATTTCGCCTATGTGCAGACGGCTCTCCGGCTCGGGGCCGCCGAGTATATGATCAAGCTCGAGATCGAGCCGCAGGAGCTCATGCGCAAGCTGCGGGACGTCCGCGACAAGCTGCTCGCGGAGCGGGAGAAGCGGATCGAGGTGTCGCAGCTCGAGTCCAAGGTGAGCCGCTACGGGCGCGAGGTGAAGGAGAAGAGGCTGCGGGAGCTGCTGCTGCGGCCGTCGACCCGCCGGGAGACGGAGGAGTGGCTCGGCGAGTTCGACGTCCCGCCGTTCCAGGCCGGCCTCGTCGTCACGGTCGCGGAGATCCGGACGTACGCCGGCTTGCTCGAGCGCAACCGGTTCCAGAGCGAGCGGCTCCTCCAGTTCACGGTGGCGAACGTGCTCGCCGAGATTCTGAAGAAGTACGGAGGCGGCGAGCTCGCCTCGCTCGACAACGGCCGGTTCGCCATCGTGCAGCGGACGTTCTCGCTCACGATGATCGAGGAGATGGACCGGGCGGTCGGCACGTTCCTGAAGCTGTCGCTTCGTTTCGGCGTCTCGCGGCCGGATCATACGATCTACGGCCTGCACGCCGCCTGCCTCGAAGCGCTCGAGGCGCTCGAGCATCTGTTCTACGGCGGCGGCGAGCTCGAGGGGCGGGTCATGCGGCGCGCGGATGTGCCCGACTACGCTGCCGTCCCGGCGACCGGCGACCAGGCGGTGCACGAGGAGCAGTGGGACCGCCTGATCGAGGCGCAGGACGAAGCCGGCATGCAGCGGCTGCTCCAGTCGTGGACCGCCGCCGTGCTGGCCGCGCCGTCCATCCGCCCCTCCGCGGTGCGGGAGCAATGGATCCAGCTCGCGAACTGCTTCGCCCGCTGCCTGAAGCAAGAGGGGGCGGACATCTACGCCGTGACGCTTCACGACGGCCGCTATCCGTACCATGTCATCCGCCAGGCTGAGACGCTCGAGCACATCCGCGACTGGTTCCACGGCTGGATTCCGGTGTTCCTCGAATACCGACGGCAGCACGGGCGGCACAAGTGGCGCAGCGAGGTGCAGACGGTCGTCCGGCTCGTCCAGGAGCGGCTCCATCTGCCGCTCAAAGTATCGGAGCTTGCGGCGGAGATCGGGTTCACGGAGAATTACCTAAGCATTCTGTTCAAGAAGGAGACGGGCGAGACGCTGACCGACTTCATGACCCGCGTCCGGATGAAGAAGGCCCGGGAGCTGCTCAAGAACCCGGAGACGAAGATTTACGAGGTGTCCGAACAGGTCGGGTACGCGGACCCGAATCATTTCTCCAGAAGCTTTAAACAATTGGAAGGCATGTACCCCACGGAGTTCCGGAAGCTGGCGCTCGGGAAGGCCTAACTGTCAAGATGAAGGAAGATTGTGTCAAGATCATGCTGTGTTCATAGCCGGCCGGATTTCCTACGATTGTAAGTGATCGAGCAATTCTCGAAGATCACCACCACTAGCCAGCAAAGGGGATGGGCCTATGAAAAAAACATGGATCTCTGCCGCAACCGGATTCGTCTTGGCGGCCACAATGGTGCTAAGCGGCTGCAGCAGTTCGACGCAGAACGCATCGAGCACGCCGGGCGGCTCGACGAAGCCGACGGAGAGCGCCAAGCCGGCGGACACGCAGAAGCCGGTCACGATCAAATTCTGGGGCGGCGTCCAGCCGGAGAGCGGTCCCCAGGAGGCCGTAGACAATTGGAACAAAGCGAACCCGAACATCAAGGTCGAATACACGCGTTATGTGAACGACGACGCCGGGAATCTGAAGCTGGAGACGGCGCTCCTCTCGAACTCGGACGCCCCCGACATCTTCATGTCCTACGGCGACGACAAAATTACGAAGCGGGTCCAATCCGGCATGGTGGCGCCGCTCGACGATCTGATCGCGAAGGTCGGCTTCGATGTGGAGGGAATCATCGGGGCCGCGAATATCCGCAAATTCCCGGACGGGAAGTACTACTACTTGCCGGCTAACAAGAACGTGGGCGCGGTGCTGATCAACAAGGCGGCGCTCGACGAGGTGGGCGAGAAAATCCCGACCGCTTGGACTTGGGACGAGTTCGCAGCGCTGGCCAAGAAGCTGAACAAAGGCGAGCGCAAAGGCACGATGCACGATCCGCAGCTCGGCAACTTCGGCATGCAGGTGCTCACGACCGACAAGCCGGCCGATACGGTCATCACGGCCGACGGCACCTCGAACTTCAACTCCCCGGCGCTCAAGAAAGGGCTGGAGCTGCAGAAGAGCCTCGAGGACGCCGGCGTGATGGTCAAATATTCGGAGGCGTTCTCCGGCAAGCTGACGTACCAGAACGAGCTGCTCACCGGCAAGGCGGCCATGGTGTCGGCGGCCATCTACCTCATTCGCTACATCAAGGACACGAAGAGCTTCCCGCATGATTTCCCGATCGCATTCGCGCCGATCCCGCAGTACAAGGCCGGAGGCAACGTCAACGTAGGCGGCGGCATGGGCGACTACATGTCCATCAACAAGAACAGCGCCAACAAGGAAGCGGCGATGAAATTCATCGACTGGTATTTGAAGGAAGGCAACATGTCGATGGTGCCCGGCGGCCGGATCCCGACGAACAAAAAGGCGGATCAGGCGAAGATCGCGCAGCTGCTCATCGGCGATTCCGAGAAGCTGATCGACAAGGCTTCGCTGCAGGCGGTCCTGTCCGGCTCCTATACGTACCCGACGTCCTACAACGTGCCGGCTCCGGTGGAGATCGGGCAGATCTACAAGGAGGAGATGGAGAAGTATCTCCTGAACTCCCAGAACATCGATAAAACGCTGGAGGCGATGAAGTCCCGCGCCGACGCCACGATCAAGAGCGCGAAGAAGTAACGAGTCCGCTATAGATGCCTCTTCCGAGCCCTCGCTCCGTCTACCGAGACGGCGGCGGGGGTTTGCCTTTTGTCGCGGTTGCCGCCGGCCATGGCGGCAGCTACCGTGCAATTCTTTGTCAAGAATCCTACAGAAACCGTCAACCTGCATCCATTCTGGTCTAGCGCGGAGGCTTGCTACAGTAGAAGAATATCGGATTCATTTTAACTTGGACCAAAGGAGCGCGAGCATATGAAACCCCTCTGGCATAACGCGCGCATCAGAGAGCAGATCGCCGGGTATTTGTTCATCCTCCCGAATTTCGCCGGCTACTTGATTTTCGTGTTGTTCCCTATCTTGTTCAGCTTGTACTTGGTGTTCGTGGACTGGGAATATTTGAAGGGGCTCGCAGGCATCCGCTGGGTGGGGCTCGACAACTTCATGGCGCTCGGGGACGACCCGAAATTTTTCAAGGCGCTCAAGAACAATACGGTCTTCACCCTGCTCAGCGTGCCGTCCTCCATGCTCATCGGGCTGCTGCTCGCCATCGTGCTGAACAAGTATGTGTACTTCCGCAATACGCTGCGGACGCTTATTTTTCTCCCGTACATGAGCACTTTGGTCGCCGTCTCCGTCGTCTGGAGCATCCTGTACAATTCGCGCACGGGCCCGATCAATCAATTCCTGAAAAGCATCGGCGTGGACCATCCTCCCGGGTGGCTCTCCAGCCCGAATTCGGCGCTCTATGCCATCATCATTATGTCCGTCTGGGTGACGATCGGGTACGCAATGATCCTGTTCCTCGCCGGGCTGCAAGGGATATCCAAGGAACTGTACGAGGCCGCGGAGATCGACGGCGCTTCCAAGCTGAGGCAGTTGGTGCAGATTACGGTGCCTATGCTCACTCCGACGACGTTCCTCGTCACGATCACGCTGATCATCTGGTCGTTCCAGGTGTTCGGTCCCGTGGCGGTCATGACCCAAGGCGGGCCGATCGACTCCACGATGGTGCTGTCGTATCACATTTATTTGCTGGCCTTCCGGTTTTATAAAATGGGATACGCGGCGGCCGTTTCTTGGGTGCTGTTCGCCATTATTTTCGTCATCACGATGATTCAGTGGCAGGGGCAGAAGCGGTGGCAGCAGCATTTTTAACAGGAAGCTATGGAGAAAGGAGGCGTCCGGATGGACTCGCATAAAACGACTGTTGGGCGGACCGGGGTGCAAGCTTGGCGCATCGGGGGGACCGGACGACGGATGAAGCCGCTCGAGCTGGTGGTGAAGGTGATCGCGACGCTGGTTATCGGGGTTTTCGCCGTGCTGATGATCGTGCCGTATCTTTGGATGATCTCTACGTCGTTCAAGGTCAATGGCGATGTGTTCAAGTATCCGATCGACTGGATCCCGAATACATTTCACTGGGACAATTACAAGAAAGTGTGGACCGGGGCGAACCCCTTCTACGTCTATTACTGGAATTCGATCAAAATCACGGGTATTACGGTGGCGGGCAACCTGTTCACGAGCGCGATGGCGGGGTTCGCTTTTGCCAAGCTGCGGTTCAAGGGGCGCAATGCGCTGTTCCTGCTCTACCTCTCGACGATGATGATCCCGGGTCAGGTGCTGCTCTTGCCGAGGTTTATCCTGTTCGATTGGATGAAGCTGATCAACACGCATTGGGCGCTCATTCTGCCGGGGATGTTTACCGTGTTCGGGACGTTCCTGATGCGGCAGTTCTTCAGCACGCTGCCCGGCGAGCTAATGGAGGCCGCGCGGGTGGACGGGGCGGGCTTCTGGCGCATGTTCTGGCAGATCAGCCTGCCGCTGACGAAGCCGGCGCTTGTGACGCTGCTCATCCTGTCTTTCACCTGGCACTGGACCGAGTATGAGGCGCCTTTGATTTTCTTGCGCGACAAACCGTTGTACACGATTCCGCTCGGGCTGACCAACTACGTGGAGGAGTTCGGGACCGATTATGTGCTGACGATGGCGGCTTCCGTGTCGGCTCTCCTGCCGCTGTTGATCGTAGTGATCGTGTGCCAAAAATGGTTCGTGGAAGGGCTGGCGAGCTCGGGGATTAAGGGGTAGGCGAGAATGGAGCGTTTTGTGCTAGGAATAATTGTTTTGGGGAATGGGTTAAGCGTTGGTGCGGTTGTATGATGATGTCATGAACCTCATTTCATGCTACCATACAAGGAGGAAGCGCTATGATTCAGCAAGGAACCCCGTTTTCCCTGGAGAAATTCCACGAGGTCGGCTTCAGCGGGCCGGTGCAGGCACTGAGCTTGGAGGAGGCCGACCGTTACTATCAGCTGTTCTTCGACACGCTCGGCATGTCCAAGTATGAGCCGGGTCCGACAAAGGCGAACATGTCCGCGTGGCATCAAAGGCACCGTTGGGCGTATGAGCTGGCGACCCACCCGAACATCGTCGACCCGATTCAGCGAATTCTGGGCGACAACGTCGTCCTGTGGGCGATGCACTTCTGGTACAAGGAGCCGGGCAACGGCAAGTTCATTCCGTGGCATCAGGACATCAACTATTGGCCGATGGAGCCCGCCATCAATGCAACCGCTTGGGTGACGCTCGGGTATTCGGTCGTCGAGAACGGCTGCCTTCGGCTCCTCCCGGGTACACACCGTCAGCGGACCGAGCACGTTGATCTTGGCGACGCGGCAAGTGCGTTCCAGCAAGGCATCGACGAGAAGCTCATCGATGAGTCGAAGGTGGTCGACATGGAGATGACGCCGGGCCAGGTCGTCTACTTCAACGAAGCGACGTTCCACGGCTCGAAGCCGAATACGTCGGCCATTCCGCGGGTCGCGTTCTCGCTCCGCTATACGACGCCGGAAGTGAAGTTCAAGATGGACGAGTGGGGCGGCGATAAGGAGCGGATCAAGACGTATCTCGTACGCGGGGTCGATACGCACCGGTACAATGACGCGATCGTCGGGAAGGTGCCGGTGGAGTAGGGTGTCGTAAGGTGGACCGCTACTAGATGGCAGTTCTGAATAGCTGGATGGCTGGATGGCGCATGGAGTAGAGGAAAAATTTGCAGCTAATGGGGTCGGAAGAGGGGATCTGAGGGCAATAGAAGAACTTTTTTCATCTATTGCCCATCGGATGCCGGTTTCGCGGCTCCTGACAGCGAATAGATGAAAAGTTGTTCTTTATTTGATAGAAATGCAGGCGACGTTGGTGGATAACGGACATTTTTTCCTTTATTCGCAGCAGTTAGGAGGGCGATTCGATCATGCTGCCAATTGAAGGGCGCATTACCGAAGCGATGCAGATTCGCTTCCTGCATATCAAGCGGTATGCGCTCACACATACTTGGCGCATCGCCGACCGGACGCTGGAGCAGGCGGTGTTCTGGCTCGTCGAGGATGGGATGCTCGTCCTCGAAGCGGATGGCGGTCCCCCGCTGGAGTGCGTGGCGGGGGACTTGCTGTTCCTGGCGCCGGGCACCCGGCTCGCCTGCCACGCCAAGTCGGCCACGCTTGGCATCGTGAGCCTGAACTTCGAGGCGGCGCTCCCCCTGCCGCTCGGCCGCGGCGGCCGCTGGCCGGTAGCGCTGCGGTTCCCGCTGCGCTGCTGCCGCGCGGCGGATCCGGCGGCGGCCGAGCTCGCCGCCGTGCTGCGCGGCCTGCTCGCGGACGCCGCCGCGGCCGACAGCGCCGGCAAGCCGCTGCTGCTGCAGGCCGGCTTGCTGCGGCTGCTCGGCCTGCTGGCCGCAGGCCGCGCGGCAGGCGCAGCGGGCGCGGGCATCGGTACGGGTGCGGACCGGACCGACCCGCGCGTGCGCGAGGCGATCGCGCTGATGGCCGCGCGGCCGGATGCGCTGCCGACGGTGCGGCAGCTCGCCGACGCCGTGCGGACGAGCGAGCCGCACCTGCGCAAGCTGTTCCTGCGCGATACCGGCCTGCCGCCGCTGCAGTACCTGCATCGCCTGAAGGCGACGATGGCCATGCACCGGCTCGCCGGCTCGAACGAGCGCGTAGCGGAGATCGCTTACGCGCTCGGGTACGAGGACGCGAACTATTTCGCGCGAATGTTCAAGAAGGCGGTGGGTTTCCCTCCGCAGGATTACCGGCGCAAGCACCGGGATTGGATGCAGGGATCGCCGGACGAGTAAAAGCAACGAACAGGAAGCCGGCCCGAGAGGGGCGGCTTCCTGCATGAGTGTCCGAGAGGGGCGGCTTCCTGCATGAGTGTCCGAGAAGGAGCTAGAACGCATAGCGCCAGAGATCGTCGTCGTGGCCGTAATACAAGTTCCCGAAGCCGTCCTGCGCGATCCAGCTGGCTCCCGTCGGGGTCGGGATGGTCGTGACGGCATCCGTCGTTTTGTCGATCACGAACAGGTTCCCGCCGATCGTGCCGTATACGTGATCGCCCTTGCCGATCAGCATGAGTCCATCCTTGAAGATCCCGTTGGCTTGCCCGATCGTATAACTGATCGGATATTTTTGTCCCTTGTTGACGATCGTGTTCGTAGTCGGGTCGTACTTCATAAGATAGCCTTCCGCCCAGAACAAAATCTTGCCGTTGATGTCCGCTGTAACCCCGGTAATGGCCTGGATGGAGTTGGCGCTGACGCCGGGCAGCGTGTAGGTGGTCACGTTGCCGGTTGACACCTGGTATCGGAAGAAGACGGCTTGACTCGCCGCCGGCGTCGTGCCCGCGCCGCCCCAGACGGAGGTACCGCCGTACACATAGCCGTTCTGGTAAGCCAGGCTAATCACGGCTTGGTCCTGGACGATGTTGCGCACCGTAGTTCTGGCATTCGTAGCCGTGTTATAGACGGTCAGGGCGCCGCCCAGCTTGCCGTACGCCGGGGATGTCCCCACGAACACATAGCCGTCGCCGGCGGCGAGCCCGAAGGGGCGGTCCTGCTCCTCGGCCTCCAGATCGAACAGATCGGCCTTGATGTTCGTAGCAGGGTCATACTGGACCAGATGGGCTTTGGGATAAATCCCCTGATACAGCTTGCCGTTGTAGGACATCATCGCTTCGGCTTGACCGAAGCCGTACATCGTATCGGTGAGATCGCTGCGAATCGGCTGATACTTGCCGAGTCCTCCGGTGAGGTAGCCGGACGAATAGATGTTGCCGTCGGGGCCGGAGGCGACGCTGCGAATGGAAGTCGGCGTATCCGGAAAATCGAGCGGGATGAGCGCGGTTGCTCCCGTCTGGAGATTGTACTTGAACAGTTGGATGCCGCCGCTAACCTGACCGAGCGTCACCACGGAATATCCCGGCCAATTGGTCTGATCGGTCAGCTGCACGACCCCGATATCGGCTACGGCATTAAAGCCTACAGTGACGTTCAGGTTGGTGTCCGTCTTGGAAGCGATGTTGTAAGCGTGCAGCTGGCCGCCGACCGTGTAGTACACGTTGCCGTTATGCTCATCCGAGACCCCGAGCGAGTTTACGACCGGAATTTCCGTATCGAGGGTAACGGTGGGAGCTGAGCCTGCATTATGCACGATATTGAAGACGAGCATCTTGTTACTGTTCCGCAACCCTGCGAACAGGCGGTCCCCGGTGTAATCCAAGGTATACACGAATGTATCGCTGTTGTACGCGCTGGGCAGGATGTCATACCGGTTGCCCGTATTGTTGTCGAAGTAGATCAGGCGGCCGTCCGTGCCGGTGCCCAGATATGTCTTGTTGTTCGCCATATCGTAGGCCAGGCTGCGCACGTAAGTTTCCCCCGCCGCGACCGGATTAGCGGCCTGGATCTCCATGAAGCCATTGGCGACATCATAGCGGAACAGCTTGGCGTTGTTGGCCGTTCCGCCATACACCTTGCCACCCACGCCGGCCGCCAGGGAGTATACGTGATATTCTCCCGGTACCGCAACCCCGAGATCAACGACATTGGCCGCTCCAGGCGTATATTGATACAGATGTCCGTTATTCACCGTTCCCATGTAGATTTTGTTGTCCGTCGCTTTCACGGTCGCCCACGAAGCGCCGGAGCCGTTCAGCGGCTTGGTCGCGACGACGGTGTTCGCGTTGAAGTCGACGATTGTCAGCTTGGCCGGGGAGGTGACCGGATCTTGGATCGATCCGTCCGCTACGGCATAGATGACATCCTCATTGGCGGCGTCCTTACCGAATACCGCGGAATGGATCGGCGCTTCTCCGTAGACCTGGGCGTCCAGGTTCGTGAAGTCGGCGGTCAGGAACACATCGTCCCAATAGACCGTCCCGGTGTTGGCGGCGTTCGAGTAGACGAGCGCGGTCGCATAGGCTGCGTTAGCCGGAGAAGCTGCTTTAACCTTCATATATGTCCATTCGTTAACCGGGGTGCTCTTCGAGACGAAGGCAGTGGAGATGTATGTTTGATTGCTGTCGTAGAAGCGGATGTACAGATCGGCGCTGCCGCTCTGAATATACGCCCACGCGTAGATCATGTACGTTTTGCTCGGTGAAATGGCGATTTTGGCGCTCTCCAAGCCGTACTGCACCGTCGTGCTCGTGTCCGTGATCTTGGCGCTGTACGAACCCGAATGCTGCTGGGCCGTGCTCGAGCTGGCTGCGCCGGTGCCGCCCCATGGCGACCAGCTGGTGAGACCGCTTTCAAAACCGAAATTGCCGATCAGCTTGTCTGCGGCGAATGCCGTCTGCGCGCCCAGCAGCCCCAGCAGCAGAGCCGTCAGCACGCATAGTTGGATCATCTTGCTTCTCATTGTCATCAGTTCCCTCCTTAGTATTGGATTCTCTTTTAGTATGCCTGCGTCTGCCGGGGGCCTGAATGGACAGATCTTGTCTGGATATGGACAGATCGTGCTATGATTAGGCTATGAATATAGGAGGATGCGCGAGGAGGGGGCCGGTTGTACGAGGGGGATCGCTATGAAACGATGTGGATGCCGAATATGGAGCTGGGGATCCGAATTTACGAGTCCCATTGGCGCAAAACGTTGGTGCCTTGGTGGACCCACCAGATCAGCTTCCCCATTTTCGAATTGAATGTGCTCCTGGAAGGGATCCAAGAGGTACGGATCGGAAATCACGAGTACCGCATGACGGCGGGGGACATTCTCCTCGTACGGCCTGGACTTCAGCGGCAAGTCCTGGGAACCCGGGGACGTCCCATCATCTATTTCGCCTTGCATTTCGACGTGGAGGATTACGAGCTGCGCTCCATCCTGAGCCAGTCTCTCTGCGGTCTGCACCCGAAGGATTCCCCGCTGGAACGGGAACTGCGCCATCCGCTGGGGCAGCTGATCGAGACGATGCGGAGCGACGGCGGACCGCGGGAGAGGAGCCATCCGTCTTTACGCATGAAGCTCGTTTCCCACCTGTTCGTGCTGTTCGCGGTTATGGGCAGCATGGAGCGGGAGCGGGCTTTGCCGGATGCAGGCACGTTGATCGCGTATCGGCTTGCGGAGCGGATCGAGCGCGGGGTCCGGGAAGGGCGGTTCGGGGCCGAGCCGTCCCGAGGCGCCATCGGCCGCATAACGGAAGAGCTGGGGTACAGTTCGTCGTACTGCTACCGGATGTTCCGGCGTACCTTCCACGTCTCGCCGCAGACGTACATGTCGAACCTCGTGCTGCACCGGTGCCGGCTTGAGCTGGACGAGCCGGGCCAGTCGCTCGAACAGATCGCCGCGAAGCTCGGCTTCCAGGACGGACTGCACTTCAGCAAGCAATTCAAGCGCTGGACCGGCTCGTCTCCCACCGAGTACCGGCGCAGCCGGGCGGTGGCCGGTTCCGAGGGCGGGCTATAAACCGAACAGGCGGGAAGGACCGGTTGCCCGATCCTTCCCGCCTGTTCGTTCGTTAGGCGTACGCCCGCACTTCAATGATCTCGGCGAACCGGCCGCCGTTCGTCGCTTCGACGACGACGCGGAGGCGGTCCGTCGTCACCGCAGCAGCAAGCGCATGCACGCGCTTGCGCTTGTGGTTGTCGCGGTACTCCGCGACAACCTGCCAGCCGCCGTCGGCGGTAGCGGCCTCGATCCGGTAGTCCCGGACGAGATCGGGGATCGCCTCGAACGGCGTCTTGTGATGGTGCAGGTTGATCAGGTCCTCGTTCACATCGTCATTGAAGACGACGTGAACGGTCCCGACCTGCACCGGCTGCGCCCACTGCAGCTCGAGCCATTCCTCCCGGCCGGCGGCGACCTCCTCGGAGGACCACAGGTGCGGTCCTCCGTACGGGCGGAGGTAGCCGTCGGTCGCCTTCTCCGGCGCGAAAGCCGAGGTAGGCGCCGTCAGGCGGAAGCAAGGCGTCTGCCGCATGAAGCGGCGCATGTTCCATTGCACCACCAGCTGCTCCGGCTGGTGCTCCTCGAGCGAAGCCGACACGCGAGGCTTGGCGCCTTTCCAGAACGCGATGCTGCCGCTGCGCGGCGTGTCGCTGAAGTGCAGAGCGAGCGCCTCGTTCGCCTTTACGACAAGGAAGGCGTTCTGCGGCGTTCCCGGGGTCCAGGCGAGGTCGAGCTTCACCCAACGCAGCCCGCCGCGCGAGACGGAAGCCGTCGCCGAGCCTATTTGCGTGTGGGGCACGTAGTTCTCCAAGCGCCCGGTGCTCCACAGCTCGACGGTCAAATCCGTGTCCTCGCTCGCATCGACGAGCAGCTCCAAGCCGTCGAGCGCGGGGTCGACGGGCACGGTCAGCCCGATGTCGGTCGTGAGGGCGACCGCCCCTGCGGTCTTCTCCACCGCGAACCGGGTGAGCGTCGACGAAGCGCTGAGGCTGGCGCGACGCGCCAAATCGAGCGGGTCCTCGTTCCGAATGCCGATGACGGAAGCGTCCTGCCGCAGCAGCGTCTGCTGCAGCTCCTGCAGGTGCTCCGCGTGCAGCGTTCGTGCCGACACGCCTTTGGCGGCACACAGCGCCGCGCCGGTGCCGGCGGCTTCGCCGATGACGGCGCACGTCGCCATGACGCGGGTCGTGCCGAAGGCCACATGCGTCGCGCTGATGTCGCGGCCGGCCATCAGCATGTTGTTCACGTTCGCGGAGTAGAGCGACCGGAACGGGATGTGGTAGATGCCGTCCATATGCAGATGCTTGGAGCCGGCCTCCGTCGAGTAAACGCCTTGAGGCGGATGCAGGTCGATCGACCAGCCGCCGAAGGCGACGCGGTCCTCGAATTCGCGCTGGGCGAGAATGTCGTTCTGGTTCAGCACGTAATCGCCGACGAAGCGGCGGTACTCCCGCTTGCCTGGAATCGAACCGACCCACTCCAACGTCATATTCGCCGCATCGAATTTGCCGGAATTTTTGATATAATCCCAGATGCCGTAGATGACCGACCACAGCTCGTCGCGGATGCGTTCGTTGTCATGGACCGTGTCCAGCTCGCCGCCCCATTCGATCCACCAATAGGCGCAGCCGTTGTCGCCGCTGCGGATAATGCGCCGCTCCGGAATCGTCGTCTTCGTGATGTCCTTGGCGAAGCTGGGGGGAACGTAGCGGACCGGATGGCCCACATCCTTCGTGTAGAACAGCAGCGTGCTGCCCAGCGTAATGCTGTCGGCGACATGCGGCGCCCATTCTTCGTTGTACTCCTCCCGCGCCTCGCGGCCGATGCGGTGCTTGGCTCCGGCGAGGAAGCCGACAAGCCCGTCACCCGTACAATCGAGGTAGACGGGACTTTCGAAGCGGATCCGCCGCTCGGACGCCATCATCCAGCCCGTCACGGACCGGATCGTCCGGGTGTTTTCATCGCCGTCGGCTTCGACCTCATGCACGTCCGTGTTCAGGAACAGCGTGATGTTCGGCTCGGCGCGTACCGCTTCGTGCACGACCATGTCCCAGTAGTACGGGTTCCCTTCGATGTTGCGGTACTGATTCTCGATGAACAGCTCCCCCATGATGCCGGTCTCGCGTGCGTACCGGTGAATGCCGTGTCCGGTGGCGCCGCACACCCACACCCGGACCTCGCTGCTCGAATTGCCCCCCAGGACGGGGCGATTGTTCACGAGCGACACCGTCTGCCCTAGCCTCGCGGCCGCGATGGCGGCGCTCACGCCGGCCAGCCCGCCGCCCACGACGGTAATGTCCGCGCGTACGGTTTCATTGATCATGGCATACCACTCCCTATATGATTGTGTCATATCTATAGTTTCATCTTAATCACACAATGGGACAGAAGCCATGCATCCATTTGCATAATTGCATATCCTTTATTTCAACTTAACTTCGCTAAACAAGTCCCAGCAGGAAGCCTCACCGGAATCTGAACAGGGCTTTTTATAGCGTAATAAGGCAAAGCTTACAAATAAGAAGGGTACCTTTACAACTTCCGCCTGGTTTTCGGTCGATTCTACCGATTAGTAAACCAACCTTTCGCTAATAGTTTAGGTTACCCTTCTTAATTGTTCACTTTGCCTAACAGCACAGCACTTAGCCTCACCTTGCCCTCCCCGTTCATATTCAGTTCATATATCTGCCTTATCTTATGAGGTAGAGCAAAGGAAGCTGGCGCGAGCTGTCGGACGCTCGGTGTCTTGGCCCGGTGCTCCGGCACGTTTGCTCGATCATGTTTACGAGAGCGGAGCGAAACCGATAAACTGGAAGAACAAGTCCTGATGCCCAAAGGGAGGAAAACCCATGGCCAAAATCTTAGTCGTCGACGATGATGCGCATATCCGCGAGCTGATCCATCACGTACTGAAGCGCGAAGGCTTCGACGTGGCGGAGGCGGAGAACGGAGAGGAAGCGCTAAGGGTCATGGAGACCCAGCCGGCGGACCTCGTGATCTTGGACATCATGATGCCGGGGATGGATGGCTGGACGCTGTGCAGGGAGCTGCGCGAGCTGTACGACCTGCCCCTGCTCATGCTGACGGCGCTCGGCGAGACGGCGCAGAAGGTGAAAGGCTTCGACCTGGGCACGGACGACTACTTGGTCAAGCCGTTCGCCGCCCCGGAGCTGCTCGCGCGCGTAAAGGCTCTGCTCAAGCGCTATCGGATCGCGGCCTCCCAACAAGTGCAGGTCGGGGAGCTGATGCTCGACCGGCAAACGTTCGACTGCCGCATCGGGCGGGAGGCGATTACGCTGCCGCTGAAGGAGTTCGAGCTGCTGTTCCTGCTGTCCAGCTATCCGGGCGTCACCCTGCTCCGCGATCAGTTGATCGAGCAGGTGTGGGGCTATGACTATGAGGGCGATGAGCGCACGCTCGATGTGCATATCAAACGGCTGCGGGACCGCTTCCCCGAGGAGAAGACAGGGGTTAAAATCAGCACGATCCGCGGGCTCGGCTACCGGCTGGAGGTGAAGGGATGAACCGGAGAGACGGAGACCGTCCGGACGACAAGGAAGAGCGAAAGCGCGAGCAGCGGGAAAGGATGCAGGCCGAGCGCGAGCGGCATCTGCTGAGACGCGAACTGCATGTGCGCCAGCACTTGGAACGGGTGATGCGCGACCGGGAACGGCATCTGGAGAGGCACATGCAAAGGCATCTGGAACGCCATATAGGCCCCTTCCCGCCCGGACGCCCTCCATATCCGTGGCATTCGTACGAGGGGGGGCCGCTTCGCCCGGATCCGGCCGCCAAAAGGGGCATGCCGGAAGGGCATTATGATCCCGAGCTCAAGCTGGACCGACGCGAGCGAATCCGCGGCGGGATCCGAATGCTGCTGTTCATGGCCGCGGTGTTGCTTATTCTATGCGCCTGCTGGACGCTGGCGTATTACGTGACGAATTGGGCATACAGCAAGTGGGATTGGTACCCGCATGCTATCGTCCGGTCGGTGGCCAATTCCGTCCTCGGCTTCGTCATTTTCGGCGGCATTATGGCCTGCATCTCTCCGTTCATCCGCAAACGGCAGGTCGCATTCCTGAACATGATGCTGGACGCGATGAAGCGGATCTCCCGCGGCGACTTCCGCATCCACATCACGGTGCCCCGCGGCGCGAGCGAAGAGTACTTCTCGACATTGGCGATGAGCATTAACAGTATGGCGAAGGACCTCGAGAGGCTGGAGAACATGCGGCAGGAGTTCATCTCCAACGTGTCGCACGAGATTCAGTCGCCGCTCACCTCGATCGGCGGATTCGCCCGCATTCTGAAGAACGAAGAGGTAGACCGCGAGCAACTGCAGCATTACGCGGGCATTATCGAACAGGAGAGTCTCCGGCTGTCCAAACTGAGCGAGAACATGCTGCGGCTCGCTTCGCTCGATTCCGACCAGCATCCGTTCCATCCGGAGCCCTATCGCCTCGACAAACAGCTTCAGTCGTTAATCGTGGCGTGCGAGCCGCAGTGGCTGGAGAAGGGGCTGGAGATGAACGTGGAAGTCGAGGCGCTGACGGTCGAAGCGGACCCGGAACTGCTGAGCCAAGTGTGGGTCAATCTGCTGCACAATGCGATCAAGTTCACGCCGGAGGGCGGTTCGATTACGGTCGGACTGGAGCTTGCCGAAGACACGGCCGTGGTCCGGATTACCGATACGGGCATCGGCATTGCGGAGGAAGACCAGCCATTCATTTTTCAGCGTTTCTTCAAGGCGGATAAGTCCCGGAACCGGTCGGCGGGCGGCAGCGGGCTCGGATTGTCGATCATTCACAAAATCGTGGAGATGCATCGAGGAACGATTCAAGTTTCCAGTAAGGAAGGGGAAGGGACGCAGATGACCGTCACTTTGCCTCTTCGGAACGAGAATGCCAAGGCCGATTCACCCCGATGAAGGGAAGAATCGGCCTCGTTTTTTGCTTGTAACAAGTCGCATATAAGCCCCTTGACAGATCTCTTTTTATGTATTATCTTAAATTTAAGATATTTAATATTCACATTCTTTAAGGGGGTGATGCACCTTGGCTAGTGAGAACAACCATGAAGAGGCGGTTTCGCTCAAGTTGTTCGTAGTATTGTCCAAAGCGTACAAAACTATTATGGATCGAGCCGTTAAGGATATTAAGCATTACGGGCTGTCCCCGTCCGAGTTTATGATTCTCGAGGTGCTGTACAACAAGGGGAGCATCCCGCTGCAGCAGATCGGCGAGAAAATTCTCGTTACGAGCGGCAGCATCACGTACAACATCGACAAGCTGGAGCAGAAGGGCTGTCTGCGACGCGTGCCTAGCGCGTCGGACCGCAGGGTGATCTACGCGGAGATTACAGCTGCCGGACAGGAGCTGTTTGACCGGATTTTTCCCGAGCATCGGCAGGCGGTCCATTCCTTCATGGAAGGGCTCACTTTGGAAGAGAAGCTGACGGCGACTGAATTGCTAAAGCGTCTGGGTAAGGGTGCGGAACGAGCATCAAACTAAACCGAAGATAAAATTAAGGGAGGCATTTCACATGACATTGCAAACATCCGGTATCCATCATATAACTGCGTTCGCTCGCGATCCGCAGGGCAACGTGGATTTCTACGCAGGCGTATTGGGGCTTCGGCTGGTGAAGAAAACCATCAACTTTGACGCACCGGAAGTGTACCATCTGTATTTCGGCGATCAGGCAGGGAGCCCGGGGACGATCATGACCTTCTTCCCGTGGCCGGGTTCGCGCAAGGGCCATATCGGTGGCGGGCAGGTCGGAATTACGACGTTCGCGGTGCCGGCCGGAGCTCTGGGGTTCTGGGAAGCGAGACTTGCGAAGTTCGGCATTCCAGTCGAGAAAAGTTCCCGTTTCGGGGAGACGTACCTCCAGTTCTCGGACAATGAAGGACTGCGCCTCGAGCTGGTCGAGCGGGAAGAGGGGGCGAACAGCCAGTGGGCGTTCGGAGGTATCGCGGCAGATCAAGCGATCAAAGGCTTCGGCGGCGCGGTGCTGTTCAGCGTGAATGCGGCCAAGACGATCGATGCCTTGGAGAACATCCTGGGCCTGGAGAAAGTCGGCGAGGACGGCACGTATGCCCGGTTTCGGACGACGGGCGATCTGGGCAACGTCATCGACGTCCCGCTGCAGAGCATGAGCTGGGGAGGCGGCGGGGCCGGTACTGTGCACCACATCGCTTGGCGCGCGAAGGATTACGAGGAGCACGAGCTGTGGCGGCACGCGGTCGCCCAATACGGCTATCAGCCGACCCCGGTGATCGACCGCCAATACTTCAATGCCGTGTACTTCCGCGAAGCGGGCGGCATCTTGTTCGAGATCGCCACCGATCCGCCGGGATTCGCCCGGGACGAAGCGCCGGAAGAGCTCGGCCAGAAGGTCATGCTGCCGGACTGGTATGAGCCGAGACGGGCGGAGATCGAAGCGAATCTCATTCCGATCCAGGTTCGGACGCTGAAGGAGGATGAAGCATGAGACATATCTATGAGAAAGGTGCTAATGCCGAAGCTCCCACTCTCGTGCTCTTCCACGGAACGGGAGGCACGGAGCGCGACCTGATCGGCGTCGCCCGCCGAATCTCGCCGGACTCCTCGATCCTGTCGCTCCGGGGGAACGTGCTGGAGAACGGGATGCCCCGCTTCTTCCGCCGTCTCGCGGAAGGCGTGTTCGACATCGAGGACCTCATCTTCCGGACGAAAGAAGTGTACGACTTCCTGGAGGAAGCGGCCGCGCAGTATGGCTTCGACCGCAGCAATCTCGTCGCGGTAGGGTATTCCAACGGAGCCAATATCGCCGGCAGCCTGCTGTTCCATTATGCCGGCGCGCTGAAGGGCGCGATTCTCCACCACCCGATGGTGCCGCGCCGAGGAATCGCCCTGCCGGACTTGACCGGCGTGCCGGTATTCATCGGAGCGGGAGCGAACGACCCGATCTGCCCGCCGCAGGAGACCGAAGAGCTGCAGCGTCTGTTGAGCGAGGCGGGGGCCTCCGTCGAGGTGCATTGGGAACGGGCGGGCCATCAGTTGACCGTCACCGAAGTCGAAGCGGCGGCCGCCTGGCTGCAGAAACAAGGATAAACGGAAAATATTTTTAAATTTTTCGTAAATGTGTGTTTCACTCTCCTCGGTTCCGGGTAATAACGATTATCCGGAACAGAGAGGGGATAGTCCAATGGAATAGCGTAAGCGAAGCATGCCGGAATCGGATTGCATACAAGGAAAGAGCGAGTGACGGCTGCTTCCGCGATCTGTGGGCATGTGGGGACCTCAGAGGCACGAACCCGGGCAAGATGACATGCGGTACATGTCTCCTATACGGATTATTCTCGATGACATGTCGAAGGCATGTTGGGGTGAAAGGGAAGAAGTTCATAAATGAATAGCAGTGGCAAGGGATAGCCTCCGTTCATCATGTATATGAACGGGGGCTATCTGCTATTGCGGTCAGATCGGGAGGGTCAATTGAACCGGCTCGAACTCCTTCTCGATCCGCAGCACGGTCTCCTGCACCCCGACCTTGGATGACTGCAAGGGTTCTTTGGCATGCAGGCCGTGCCGGGTCAGAAGCGAATGGATCTCCGCTTGAATCGGATCCCGATAATGGCGGGGCGCCTTCGCGGAACCCGCGTACATGTCGGCATAGGCCGGCACGAGCTCGGGGTAGTGGCGGCGAAGCGTCTCGAAAAACCACACCTTGACCGCGGAAGTGCTGAGCCGCAGGTACGAGGCCATTACGAATTGGGCTTTATGAGCGACGGCCTGTTGGATCAATTCCGTCAGATCCTCCAGCCGGTCGGTCAGCAAGGGGAGGATCGGGGCCATGAAAATGCCTGCAGGAACGCCCGCTTCCGTCAGCCGCTGCACGGTCTCCAGACGCTTCATCGGGAACGGCGTGGCGGGTTCGAGATTCCTCCATACCCCGCGATCCAGCGTACTGATGCTGATGTTCACGGAAGTGATCGGGATTTCCTTGAGCAGGTCCAAGTCCCGGAGGATCAAGGGGGACCGGGTAGTTATGGACGTAGGAAGGCGATGCTTGGCCAGCACCTCCAGGCATTGGCGGGTCAGCTGCATTTTCGCTTCTATAGGCTGGTAAGGATCGGTCGCCGTCCCGATTGCGATCCGGCCGATCGGCTTGCCGGATCGGGCTGCACGCTTCACCTGCTGCTCCAGTGCTTCGGCGGCATTGGCTTTGAGCAGAATATGGTTCTGGAAGCTGTCGTCCGCCTCCAGGCCGAGGAAGCTATGCGTGGACCGGGCGTAGCAGAAGCTGCAGCCGTGCTGACAGCCCCGATAAGGGTTGATCGATTTCTCGAAAGGCATCGAGGGAGCCTTCACCTCGTTCAGAATCGTCTTGCACGTGATGGGCTCATACTGTATGCGCGCCAACAGCTTCACCGTCCTTGTCATTTCAAATCGAACATGTGTTCCTAAACCAGAGTACCAGACTGCAAACAACGGCGCAAATGTTTGTTGTTTCCATTTCCGTTGTACAAATCCCGGTAAAACTATTATGCTGTAGGTAACTTGTATCGATCAGGAGGGATCTTATGGACTTTCTAACCCCAAATCCGAAGCTGTACAATGTCCCCTTTCGCGTAACCGATTCCTTCAACGGGATGCCGTACCGGGCGCTGGGCGCTTCCGGGCTGCGCGTCTCGAATGTAGGCCTGGGCACATGGAAAATCGGATATCCGGATACGGGAGACGGTGCCAGGGTGGACCGCGAACAGGCCTGGGCCCTCTTCGACCGGGCGGTGGAGCTCGGCGTAACATTCTGGGATACGGCGAACCGATACAACAACGCTTCAGGCAATTCGGAACGCATCATCGGCGAATGGATGAAGCGTAACCCCGACCAGCGCCGCAATCTCGTCATCGCGACCAAGCTGTTCGGCGGCATGGACGGGATCACCCCGAACCATAGCGGGCTGTCCCGCGGGAACATTCTGGATTCCACATACGCCAGCCTGCAGCGCATGCAGCTGGATTATATCGATGTCATGTACTTCCATCAATTCGATGCCCTCACTCCAATCGAGGAGAGCTTGGCGGCGGTGGAGGATTTGGTGCGGCAAGGGTTAATCCGCTATTTCGCAGTGTCGAACTTCTCGGTCGAGCAGATGGCGGCATACAAGACGGCATCGTCGTCCGCCTCCATCCGGACGCGCATCCTCGCGGTGCAAAATCAGTTCGATCCGCTGCATGGCGAAGCGGCGAATCATCCGGGCGTGCTCGATTACTGCGCGGAGGAGAGAATCTCCTTCATCGCCTGGAGCCCGCTTGCACGAGGTCTGCTGTCAGACCGTTATCTGACCCGCGAAGCGGTAGGGCCGGGTGACCGGCTGTTCGATGAAGGCGCCGTGGACGAGATGCTCGCGCCGGAGGTTATCCGCAAGCTGAACGGCTTGGCGAGCCTGTCACGCGAGTGGGGGATGAGCCTAAGCCAGCTGGCGCTCGCGTACATGCTCACGCTGCCCGGCATGGGGCCGGTCATCCCATCGTCCTCGACGGTGGAGCAGCTCGAGGCCAATGCCGACGCGGGGAAGATCCGCCTGACGGCGGAACAGACGCAGCAAATTCGGCAGGCGCTGGGATAGGAGCCGCCTTAGGCTCTTGCCTCGCCTTACCCTACGACGCCGTGCCGCGGCGGCCCGATCCCATGGAACACGCACCCGGCCTGTGCCGGGTGCTTGGCTTTGTTCGCCGTCTGTGGGGTATAATAGGTTTTCATAGATTACACAGAGAGGAAGAAACCATTATGCACTCGTCCAAGCCGCAGGCGGGCCAGCTCAGCTTAACCGAAGGACCGATCGGAAAGACGCTGTTCGTCTTCTCGTTGCCGATCCTCCTCGGCAATGTGCTTCAATCGCTGAACGGCTCCATCAACAGCATGTGGATCGGCAACATTCTCGGGGAGCAGGCGCTTGCCGCTACGTCGAATGCGAATATTCTGATGTTCCTGCTGATCAGTGCGATCTTCGGCATCGCCATGGCCGCGGTGATCCTGATCGGGCAGAATCTTGGCGCGAAGCGGGTCGACGAGGCGAAGAAGGTCGTAGGGACGAGCGCGGTGTTCTTCTTCCTGCTCTCGCTGATCGTCGGGGTTGTCGGCGTGCTGCTCTCGCCGCAGATTCTGTCCTGGATGAACACGCCTGCGGATTCGATCGAGCTGGCTATCACGTATACACGGATCATCTTCGCGAGTATTCCGTTCACCTTTGGCTACAACCTGATCATGGCGGTCCTGCGCGGTTCGGGCGATGCGAAGACGCCGTTCTACTTCCTCCTGCTGTCCGCGCTGCTGGACATTGCGCTCAATCCGCTGCTGATCCGAGGGATGTGGGGGCTGCCGGAGCTCGGGATCGCCGGTTCGGCCGTCGCGACGTTCATCGCCCAGGGCTTCAGCCTGGTCTTGCTGCTCGTCTATTTGTACCGCAAGCAATATTTTCTCCGGATTACCCGGACCGATCTTCATCTGCTGACACTCAACTGGACTTTGATCCGGACCCTGATCCAAAAAGGGCTCCCCATGGGGCTCGGCATGATCGTGGTTTCCTTAAGCAACATGTTCCTGATTCACTTGGTCAACTCCTACGGTTCGGAATCCGCGGCTGCGTTCGGGGTGGCGACCCAAATCTCCAGCTATGTGCAAATGCCGGCGATGGCGATCGGAGGGGCGGTCACTTCCATGGCGGCGCAAAACATCGGTGCGGGCAATTGGAGCCGGGTGAACCGGATTACGCTGACCGGGGTAGGTTACAATATCGTGCTGACGGGGGTGCTCGTCCTCGTGCTGCACTTGTTCAATCGACAGACGCTCGAGCTGTTCCTGCCGGAAGGGGGACACGCTGTGGATATCGGCATTCATATCAACAATTTGACGTTGTGGTCCTTTATTTTATTCGGGATCTTCAATGTGGTGGCGGGCGTCGTCCGGTCTTCGGGGGCGGTCATGTTCCCCTTGGCGGTTACATTCACCGCGCTGCTCATCGTGAGAATTCCTCTGTCCTACTTGCTCGGCTATCAGTATGGCTTCGACTGGATCTGGTGGAGCTTCCCGATCAGCTTCCTGATTGCGGTCGCGATGAACGTCTGGTATTACGTGTACGGCAATTGGCGTCAAGCGAAAATGATGAAGCCCGCGGCTCCGGCCGGAGTGCGGTAAACCAAGCTTAGGAGGCGATAGGAATGGAACGGGAGATTCGGGAGCTGTACGAGGCGCTCTTGACCGGCTGGAACGAACGGAATGCCGGCCGAATGGCGGAGCTGTTCGCCGAGGAAGGCGAAATGATCGGCTTTGATGGGAGTCAGGTGACGGGAAGCGCGGGGATTGTGGATCACTTGCAGCCGATCTTCGCCCATCACCCCACGGCGGCGTTCGTGGCGATCGTCCGCAGCGTGCGCGCTTTGGGGCCGGATGCCGTGCTGCTGCGCGCGATAGCCGGCATGGTGCCGCCGGGCAAGGACGACCTGAACCCGGCGGTGAACACGCTACATTCGCTCGTGGCCGTGAAGGAGGAGGGAACGTGGCGGATCGCCCTGTTCCAGAATACGCCGGCGCAGTTCCATGGGCGGCCGGAGCTCGTCCAAGCGATGACGGACGAGCTGCGGGAGTGGCTGCGCAGCCGGGAGGACGATTCGCGCGCTTCCCGCTAAGGCTGCGCTTGTCCGCCGTAGACGCTGCGTGAGATGATCTCCGGCAGCTCGCCCTTCTGCGCTTCATAGACGCTAGGCGTGATGTGTCCGGCTGCGAGGCGGGCGTCCAGCTGGGCCGACAGTTCGGCGAGCTGCAGATCGATGATCGGCTGCACCTCCATGGCATTGGCGGCAGCTATATCGGCCAGGGACTGACCGTTGTAAAGGGCGTCATACATTTGCTCAGGGGAGGACAGGCCGAGCTTTTGCAGCAAAGGGTCTTGTCCGGTTTCCTTCGTACTGCTGGCTCCGCAAGAAGGCTCGGTCGGGAAAAGCGACGTCTCCGCGTTCGCTTCTTTGTTCCAGATCCCGCCTCCAACCGTAATCGCTACGGCCATCGTGCCGAGGATCAATAGCTGCTTCGGTTTCATAAGAATCTCCTTGTCTTTTAAGCAAGTCTAATATATTAATACGGAACAAGGCTTGTCCGGTTGCATTCGAAGGTTCGAAATCCATTCATATTTGCCCGTTTCCCACATAAAGTGAAGGTGCAGCACCATACTTCAACTTTGTATAGATGGGAGGAGCCAAGCATACGACCGTTGGATATTGAGAAGGGGTTGCGGTTGTCCGAGCAGATAGGGTGGGGGTTCACGAGCATGTCGCTGACCCGGACTTCCTTAGTGCAGCTATGCCGAAGGGTGGAGGCGGAGGCCGGTCCCATTCGGCTCTTGGAGCTGGGCGGGGGGCAATCCACATTGTTCTGGTGGGCGCTCCAACAGCTTGAGCTGCTCGAGATGGAAGTGACGACACTGGAGCATCATGAAGAATGGGCACGCAATCTGCAGACGAAGGTGGCTTCCGAGCGGCGGATGCGCGTGGTGAAGCAGTCGCTCCGGCAAGTGTCGGAGGAGGAATGGGCGCAGCTGTTCCACGATCCGCTCGGGGCGGCGGCTAGCTGGAGCCGGCTCGGGGTTACGGTGCCAAAGGCGCAGCACGAGTGGTTCTCGATCCGCAATGCGTTCTACGGTGAGGCGGACCAGCTCGGGTATGCGCCGGAATCGATCGATGTGCTGATCGTAGACGGCCCTCATGGCAACGGGAGGGCGCTAGCGTTCCCTCTGTTTTGCCAGGCGTTGAACCCGAAGGCGCTTGTGCTTGTGGACGACTTCGATTGCTATCCGTATTTGGACGATTTGGGCCGCGTGTTTCATTACGTGGAGCTGTATCGGGAGGTCATGGGCGATAAGCGCTCGGTGCTGCTGCAACTGCAGGGGATGAAGCTGTAGGGGGCATAAAGGGTGAGGCTGGGGAGCGAACGCGTACATAGGGTGATTGGGGGACGGGGCGCTTTTGCCGTAAAAATCCAATTATTCTGGAGCTTGTCAGACTCGGTTCATTCGTGTTATTATACTACTTGTGCCTGCGACGCAGAGCACGAGTAGTGTGGAGCCGTGGTGTAGAGGCCTAACATGCCTGCCTGTCACGCAGGAGACCGCGGGTTCGAATCCCGTCGGCTCCGCCATTTTTTTCTTCGGCTTACATACCTGGATAGATAAACCGAGTAGAGCGGCTTTGCTGCTCTTTTTTGCATATAGGACGTTTTTATGTGGCTGGAGGTTGGATCGGCATGGTTCCGCGAGGACGCTTCGCCCCTACTCCATCGGGGCTGCTTCATATCGGCAACGCTTTCGCCGCCCTCGCGGCTTGGCTGCAGATGCGGCATGCGGGGGGCGTGTTCGTGCTGCGGATCGAGGACATCGACAAACCGCGCTCCCGTCCCGAATATGCCGCGCAGTTGCAGGACGACCTGCGGTGGCTCGGCCTCGACTGGGATGAGGGTCCGGATGTCGGCGGCCCGTACGCGCCTTATGAGCAGAGCCGCCGCGAGCTGTTGTACGAGGAGGCGCTGGAGCAGCTGAAGCGGGACGGGTGGCTATACCCGTGCTACTGCAGCCGGAGCGAGCTCGCTTCCGTCGCCAGCGCGCCGCACGGGCTCGCTTCCGAAGGCGCGGCGTACCCCGGCTTTTGCCGGTCGCTGACCGAGGAAGAGCGGCGGGAGAAGGCCGCGAAGAAAGCGCCGGCGCTGCGGTTCCGGATGCCGGAGCATCCGCTGGCCTTCGACGATGTGCTGGCGGGGCCGCAGCGGTGGGACGGCGACGCGTACAGCGACTTCGTCGTCAAGCGGGCGGACGGCCTCTTCAGCTACCAGCTCGCCGTCACGGTCGACGACGCGGCGATGCGCATCACCGACGTGCTGCGCGGCGCCGATCTGCTGGATTCGACGCCGCGGCAGCTGGCGCTCTACGAAGCGCTCGGCCTCGAGGCCCCGCGCTTCGCGCATGTGCCGCTCGTCGTCGACGCCGACGGCCAGCGCCTCGCGAAGCGCGACCGCGTGCTGACGCTCGCGGGGCTGCGCGAGGCGGGCGTGCCGCCCGAGCGGCTCGTGGGCGTGCTCGCCCACTTGGCCGGCTGGGCGGAGACGCCGGCGCCGCTCGCGGCGGGCGAGCTCGTGCCGCGCTTCGGGCCGGTGCGCGCGCCCGAGGGCCCGCTCGTCTTGCGCGACGAGCTGCGAGCGTATTTGTTGGGTAGGGAGTAGAGCGTGTCGCATAACCGGGGGGATGTGAATACATTGAGGAAGTAGCCCAATGCATAAGGAGTGAACCTAGGAAATGGGATATATGCCCCAAGCCGCTCCCACATCTCCCCCGCCTAACTATGTACCTCAAATGTCGCCGTATGCCGTTGACATCCGGGCCATTTCAGGCTGTATGTTTCGCTTTACTTACCTCTGGCTTAGGAATGGAGACAACTTCTGGTTTTATCTCACATTTGTCGGCCCGACATCGATTTTTGGATTTCGATTTTTTGGCGGAAGATGGAATCACTACACGGTTGACCTGAGAGACATTATTTCCTTTTCCTGTCATGGATGAATGAAGACGCAAAAACAACGAAGCGCTAGGCCTGGGGGCCTAGCGCTTTGCATATGTGCGGCTTCGCGGGCCATATATTTTCGATCTAAAGTGGTACGGACTTGGGTCTGGATCTGCTACAATGAAAATGCGGAACAAATGTTCTGTTATTGCTTTGTGGGAGGGGCTGTTAGTGATGACCAAGCTCGTATTCAATACCAGTCTTACTGAAGAACAATTCCAGACCGAGATTGCCCAGCCCGTATATACCGAATTCCCGTCCATTCGATTGGAGTATCGAAGGGAGGACCCTCATTTTGGCGAGTATATTTCCAACTGGAGTTCAGTGGGCGAATACCCCGATATTCAGCTATGGCCGGCCTTTTCAACAAGTACTTTAATCCAGAACAATTTGTGCCGCAATCTGGAGGAAATGAGTAGTACGACAAGCTCGACACTAGATCGGTCGCGTTTCGAGTCGGGGCTTCTTGATTTGGGGTTGGGAACCGAAGGGGAACTGTTCGCGCTGCCATACTGCGACGTGATGAAATTCCCGATGTTCTACAACAAAGACATCTTCGACGAGGCGGGTGTCCCTTATCCGCGAGATGGCATGACATGGGCGGACATGATTGAGTTGGCTCATCTGCTTGCCCAACGGAAACCACCGTCAGATATAGTTACCCTGGATTTGGGCGATTGGCCCTTGCTTCGCATGCAGCAGGGAGTGACCTTTCTGCATCCGATTACCGGAGTACCTACTGTGGCCGGCGATGCTTGGCAGTCTGTAGTTCGTATTCTCCGGGACGTCTATTCCATACCAGGGAACCTGCCCATGGAGACGAAGAAGCTGCTTCGCTTCAATGGCGTCTTCGTCCGTGAGAGGCGAGCGGCGATGGCTGTTATCTGTGCGAGCTGCTTCGAACCTGAGGCGCTGGATTTTCGCTGGGATGTCGTTTCCTATCCGACGCCGTCGGACTCGTCTGCGGGACCGAATATTCCAGGCAACCTAATGCTGTCGATGAGCGCCTCCTGCCGGGAGCGGACAGCTGCCCATGACGTGATCGCTTATTTGCTTTCCGATGAGTTTCAAGCCGTGAATTGTCGGAACGGGACCCTCACCTCGCTTCGTGCGATGGAGATAAGATCGCAGTTCGGCCTTGAAGTGCCTCTGTATGCGAACAAGAATAGGCAAGCCTTCTACCTACATATCCCCGCTGCCCCGCCTCTTCGCTCGCTGGATCATGTCATCAAGTTGGAACGAGATATTGGGGCTTTTGATCTGGCACGCAGGGTAATGGCGGAAATGGTCATTGGGCGGCATGATCCGGAATGGGTATTAGCCAAGTTACAATGGAAATTAGTGGAAGCCTTAGAGGCTTACAGCTTGAAAAGCGTCCGATAGGTTGTTGAGAAGTTACTACTTAGGTATAAACCGTCTATGATCTACCTGACATCCCCATCCGTGAGAACCAGGTCGTGCGAATCAAATAGAGTGATGGGGCAAGGCTATTCGTCCTGATACGACCTCCTCTGGAAAAATAGCGGTTTGCGACAGCGTTATTCATCCGCGTTTGCCCAAAAAAGAGACGGTCAAAGGGGCATTAGGGTGATGCCATAACGTTATTTTTCCACAATGGGGCTGATTTCGAGGAATAGCGTTATGCAGCAACGTTATTTGTATGACTGCAGCACAAGAGGTCCGGGTAAAACGCTGCTTTATTAAAGTAGTAAGGAAAGGGCTCCTAAGCTGTAACGTTGAGAAAAGAAAAAAGCAAGGGCTGTTTCGGTAGCTCCTTGCTTTTTGTGCACCTACAAGCGTTTTTGATGCTTACTTGAAAGGAACTTTTTTACTCTACAGTGCGGTTGAAGGCCGACGGGCGTGCTGTAAAGTAATTAATCTACTCTACAGCCCCGCACCCTCACTCGAGCCCGCTCATAAACTCCTCAAGATCCCGATCCGCCTTCGACTGGTTGCAGAAGTTGCAGGCGCAGACGCAGTTGACCGGCGTCGTGTGGCCGCCTTTGGCGCGGGGGAGCAAATGATCGATCGTGTCCCCATATTGGCCGCAAAAGTGGCACGTATAGTTATCCCGGTTCAGAATGAGACGCCGGAACTCCTTGTTGCTATACAGCCGCTGGATCGTCTGCCGGTTGACGACGACGGCCGCGCGTTCGCGGACGAGCGTGTACGCCAGCTCCGGGTCGATCTCCTGGTACCAGCGTCGGCCGTTGTCGGTCTTGCCGCGCATGCGGATTATGCCGCTCCGCGTCGGCCTCAGGCTGGAGGGATCCAGCGGATGGGTTCTCGGATGCGCGGGGGTCTGCTTGATCGGTGCCGGCGAGGGCGCTTTGGCCGGCACATGCGGCTTCGCGTGAGTAGGCGCTCTGGCAGGCGCGGGCGCCCGCGCGGCAGCCGGAGCCTGGCCCGGCGCGCGAGGCTTGGCGGGGGCCGCTGCCCCCTTAGCCGACGCAGACTCGGCGGCAGGCTCCTGCCCCGAGGCGCCCGCTTCGCCCGGAGCCGCGACCAGAGCTGCGTCTCCGCGAGCCGCGTGCTGCGCCTTCGCTTTCTTGCGCCGGCGGCGACGGCGCTTGGGCTTGCCCTCCGCCGGAGTTAGCGGCGCTGCGCCCGGCTCCGGGTGCACAAGCGCGAGCTCATGCGCCACAACCTCAGCTGATGGCATGGTAGGCCCGCCCGCTTGCGTGTCAGCCGGCCTGCCCACCTGTACATCCGCCGGCCCGCCGCCCGAAGCGCTCGCCCGCACATCGGCCGGCACGATCGCCTGCGACTCCACCGGCCCGTCCGGCAGCACTTCGCGGCCGCCGTTCAGGTGCCGGCAAGCCCGGCACGTCCCGCGGCGCCGCGGGACGCCGGACTTCGAGCGGCTGCGCCGGAGGAACTCCGTCACCGGCTTGGCCGTCTGGCATTGCACACATATTTTAGTAGCCGCTATCGGCTCTTGAACTTCGGTATGGGGGGTCATCATAGGGGTCAAGGAACCGGCCGACCTGTTCCTTCCGTCACCTCGTTTGTGTGGAAACTCGAATAGTCTGAGTATACCACATTCGCACGAATTGCGGTGCAACAGCGCCGTGGCAGGGATTGACTGCGTTTACAGACCAAACGTATAATGATAAAAACAAACCACAAACAAATCACATCAAGCAATTTCAACCCATATTCTCATCCGAATAACAAACCACAATCAAACTAATTTGCGAATGAAGGGAACACGCCATATGTTTCAGGTCTCGAATATTCAAGCGCTCCTCGCGCTGAACACTAGCGAACGCGCCGCACACCCGCTAGTCTATGTCAGCGGGTATGCTCAGGAAGACGACGGCGGCGCGCAGCTCGTGCAGTGGAAGCCGGACAGCACCAAGACGCCAAACGGCGGCACCATACACGAGCCGACCGACGCGGACGGCCGCCCCGGCCGATGGGAGCAGCTGCACCGGGGTGTCGGCGATTTCCGCACCTTCGGTGTGTTCGGCCCGACCGTACCGGCAGATGCGGCGCTCGACGCGATGATGTCGGATCCGGCGATCCACAGGATCGAAGCGCATACGGATCTGAATTTCACGAAGCGCCATGTGTTCCACCGCAGCAACATCGAGCTCGATTTTCACAATCATACCGTCACTACGGCAGGGATCGAGCTGAATACGCGAGACAATCCGTTCGGCGCTGTCCTTTGCTTCCGGGGTACGCCAGCGGGCCAGACTCAATCGGTCGTCCTATCCGCCGAGCTGAAAGAATTAACCGACGTGCTGGAGGTAGCCGACGCATCCGCGTTCCAGGCAGAGGATTGGTGGATCGCCCGGGTCGAACCCCATGCGGAAGGCCGTGCGCAGCGTGAGCTCGATTACCTGCTGAGGGTGACGGAGATCATCGACGCCACGCACATCCGTGTCGGGTACAAGCTCGGCTGGCCCCTTGCGCCCGGACGGCAGATCACGTACACGCAGATGCATCCCGTGCAGCGGTGCCACGTGCGCAACATGCGTTTCGAAGGCGTGCCGGTGCCGCCTAGCATCTCCACGACTACCCGGCCGTTCGAGACGTGGGATCAGATCGGCTCGAACCCGGTCGCCTATGAGTTCGCCGTGGAGTGCGACGTCTCCGGCATCTACGCGACCCGCGTATTCTGGCCGGTCATCCAACGCCGCTACTGCTCCCACTACATCACGGAGCGCTGCGAGCTGATCAATCCCGTGGAGCGCGATTGGGGCGGGACCGGCTACCTGACACAGCAGCTCAATGTGCTCTACGGCCATGTCCGGGATTGCAACACGAGCAATTCCCGGCACTTGAACGACTTCACCTGCGCCGGCTATTGCATGGTAGAGAACTGCCATGCCGACGGCGACGAATACGGCCCGTTCGTGACGCACGGCCAGTTCGAGCACGACCTCGTGTTCGTCGGCAATTCCGGCTTGCTGTCGTTCGCGAACAGCGGCACGACATGGGGCAACAGCGCGAAGCGGATCACGGTGAAGCGGCACGTCGCCTGCCGGGTCGTCGCCCACAAGTGGCTGACCGACCTGACCCTGGAGGAGGTGCATGCGGTCCGGGTCGAAGGAATCGTCGATTCCGGCTCGATCTGGGCGAACGTCGACGGCCTGCAGATGCGGGGGTGCACCGCGGAAGCGATGCTCACCTTGAGCAAAGGCTCGAACCGCTCGAAGCGCCCGAACGTGATTGACGGCTGCGCCTTCGGCATGGTGGAAGGAGCCGAGCTGGCCCGCGGCGTCCATACCGGTACGACGGATCCGGGCTACACGCCGGTCGACGACGATCTCACTATCCTGAACAGCAAATTTTACAATGTGGAGCGCGTCGAGCTGGGCAGCATCAATAGGCTCACGCTGGTCCATACATGGTTTATCGGGGCGTCGGCGAACACAGGGGTCGTGCGCGTAGCTTCCCGCGACATAACGATGCAGGGCGGAGGCTTCGACAATTGCGGCTTCCTGTTGATCGGGGCATGGGACAAGTCGAATCGCGACGGCACGAATCCCGAGCGGCGCACCGATCAATCGATCGGGATCGAGCATGGGGCCACCTTCCGCGGTACGAACGAAGAGCTCGCTTTCCTGAAAAGCACGGACCCGACCAACCGGATCGTCTGGAGCTTCGGCAGCTGCACGAGTACGGCCGCGAATGCGGAGACGGCCCACTTTCATATCGAAGGCGGCTCGCATCGGCTGAAGGCGGTCGGCGCCGTATTCCGCGGCGGCCGTTACGAGGCGGCGAATGCCGGGTTCGGGGACAGCGCCGGTCAGTACCTCCTGCTTGCTTCGTGTGTCGAGGAAGGCGTGAATAGAGTATCGATGCCGGATGAAGGCAGCTCGGTACAAACGCGAATGGGCAATTTAATAATCGAAGAGCTCTGACACTGCAATAATATGGTATACTAGTCCTGACAGCGATGGAGCGAAGGATTGTAAATGGGGTATAGAACGTGACAAAGCAAACAGGTCGCAAGAGCTCCCGGGCACGATTAAACGACTTGGTCAGCACCCTCCGGGAGGAGATCTTATCCGGGCGGCGGGCGGCGGGGGAGTTTTTGCCTTCCGAGAAAGCATTCGCGGAGCTGCATAACCTAAGCAACCAATCGGTCCGCAAAGGGCTGGAGCTGCTGCTCGCGGAGGGGCTGATCGAGAAAATCCCCCGGGTCGGGAGCAAGGTGCTCGGCCGGCCGCTGGAAGGCAAACCGACGGTCAAGCTGGGCTTTCATACGTCGATCACGAGCGAAGGGCAGCTGGGCGAGCTTGTCGCCCGGTTTCACAAGGAGCACCCGGACATTCTCGTGCAGCCCGTACCCATGCCGCACTCGAGCTTCGGGCATATCAAGCAATATTTGACGGGCGGCATCCTGGATGCGGTTATGCTGAACTATAATGACTTTCAGGATTTCGCCGAGACGGCGCAGCTGGACTTGCTGGAGCCGCTGAGGCGGAATCCGGAGGTATATCCGTTCCTATCCGACGCCTTCACCGTAGAGGGCACCCAGCGGGTGCAGCCATTCATCTTCTCGCCGCTTGTATTATGCTACAACCGGCAGCACCTGCTGGAGCGGCAGCTTCCGGAGCCGGACAGCAGCTGGACATGGGACGTGCTGGTTGAGCAGGCCGGGAAGCTCGCCATGCCCGGGGAGCGGCTCGGCTTCCACTGCGACCTGCTGTCGCCGAACCGGTGGCCGCTGTTGCCGCTGCAGCTCGGTGTCCGGGTCGATCGTCGGCCGGATGGCAGCATCCGCCTCGCCGGCACCCGGATGATGGACGCCCTGCGGACATGCCGGGACATCAAGCAGAGGCTGCCGCTCTTGTCCGAGATCACGACCGGGCAATCCGAGCAGCTGCTAGCGAAGGGCAAAGTGTCGATTATCATGACGAGCTACTTTTACTTGAATTACCTGCTGAGGGAGCACGTGCCGTTCGATCTCGCGCCGGTCCCTCACTTCGGCACACCATCGACGCTGCTCTTGAACATCGGGCTCGGGGTCAATCGGGTGTCTCCGGTGAAGGAAGCGGCGATCCGGCTGGTCGATTATTTCACCGCCTACGAGACCCAACTGCTGATCCGCAAGACGACGTACAGCCTGCCTGCGTTGAAGCAAGCCGCGGAGTGGCAAGGGGAGGAGACGATGTACCGGCCTTCCCGGTTCTCCCTATTCCGAGAGACGATTCCGGGCTTCCGTTATTTCACCGACTTGGGGCTTACGGCCAGCGAGCTTGGGGAGATCAATCGGGAGGTCAAGCTATACTGGGCCGATCTCGAGAGCGAAGACACGTTTTGTACCCGCATGGAGGCCCATCTCTCAGCCTCCGGCGTTGCTATAGAAGCTAGACCATGATCCCTGACGAAGGAGGCATATTATGAATATCGGCGTTACCGGCGTGATCTTGATTATTCTGATCGTGCTGCTCTTGTTCGGCCCCTCCAAGCTGCCCAAGCTGGTGCAGTCGTTCGGGACGATGGTGCGAGAGCTGAAGAGCAGCAGCAAGGAACCGAAGGAAATCGAAGTCGAACGAGAGCGCAAGGACCCTTAATAGGGTGGAGTACCGGTGGCGGTGCTCTTTTTTTTCCCAAGAATACAAGAGAAGGGATGGTTGCGGATGGCGAAGTCCAAATATTACGTTGTCTGGGAAGGCAAAGTTCCCGGCGTGTACACCAGCTGGCCGGACTGTCAGCGCCAAGTGGACAATTACAAGGATGCCAAATACAAATCGTTCGAGTCGCGCGAAGAAGCGGAGGCCGCTTTTCGCAAAGGGTGGAAAGGCATCTGGGGGGCCGGCTCCGGCGCAGGCGGAGGCAAAACCAAAGCAAGTGCGGCAGCCGTCTCCAAAACCGAAATTGACTATGATAGCATCTCGGTCGATGTCGGGACGATGGGGAACCCGGGGCCGATCGAGTACAAGGGGGTGGATACCCGAACGGGAGAGGTGATTTTCGCTAAGGGGCCGATCAGCAAAGGAACGAACAATCTCGGCGAATTCCTCGCGATCGTGCATGCACTGGCGTACTTGAAGCAGCAGAACAGCACGAAGACGGTGTACAGCGATTCGGTTAACGCCCTGAAGTGGGTGAAGGCGAAAGCCGTCTCCTCCACGCTTGTGCGGGATGCTTCGACCCGGGAAGTATGGGAGCTCGTGGAGCGCGCGGAGCGCTGGCTGCAGACGAACCGGTACGAGAATAAGGTGCTGAAGTGGGACACGAAGAGCTGGGGGGAAATTAAGGCGGATTACGGGAGAAAATAACGACAATGAGCGAGGAGGCGTCGAAAATGAACACGGAACAAAAGGGCGGCATGCCGATCCAGGCAGATGGGGATCAACCGTTTCAAGCGTTAGTTGTCGACAAAGTCGAGGGGGACTTCCGGGCAGGGGTACGCACGATGAGGCTCGCCGAGTTGCCGGATCACGACGTGCTCATTCGCGTCCTTTACTCCAGCGTGAATTACAAGGATGCGCTCGCCTGCGCCCCGACCGGGAACATCGTGAAGACCTACCCGTTCGTCCCGGGCATCGATCTCGCCGGGGTCGTCGTTCGCAGCCGGGACGAGCGGTACCGGGAAGGGGACGAAGTGCTCGTAACCGGCTATGAACTTGGGGTAGCGCAGTTCGGGGGCTTCAGCCAATACGCGCAAGTGTCCGGCTCCTGGATCGTGAAGCGGCCGCCTGGCATGACGCTCCAGGAAGCGATGATTCTGGGCACCGCCGGCTTCACGGCCGCTCTGTCCGTGCATGCGCTGCAGGAGAGCGGCGTGGCGCCGGACCGGGGACCGGTCCTGGTGACAGGGGCTTCCGGCGGCGTCGGGAGCGTCTCCGTGGCGATTCTGGCCAAGCTCGGCTATGAAGTGGTCGCCAGTACGGGCAAGCCCGAGCTCGTGCCCGATCTGCTCACGCTGGGTGCGTCCCGCGTTATCACGCGCGAGGCGCTGATTCCCGAGCAGCCGCGGTCGCTGGACAAGCAAGTGTGGGCGGGGGCCATCGACTGCGTCGGCGGCAAGACGCTGTCTTCGCTGCTGAGCAGCGTCAAGTATGCCGGCGCGGTCGCGATGAGCGGGCTGACGGGCGGCGTCGAGCTGACCACTAGCGTGTTCCCGTTCATCCTGCGGGGCATCCGGCTGATCGGCATCGACTCCGTGTTCACGCCGATGGACACCCGGCTGCGCATCTGGGAGCGGCTCGCCTCGGACTACAAGCCGGCGGCGCTGTCCGGCATGTACACCGAGATCGGCTTGGAGCAGATCGCCGACTATGTTCCCTTGATCCTGCAGGGTCGGTCACGAGGGCGTCTGCTGGTCCGGCTGTAAAGTGCTTGAAGCCTAATTAAAAAGAAAGCCGTTCGGCCTGTCGTTAACGTGGTTAACTACAGAGCGAACGGCTTTTTTTTGCGGCTGTCCTGGAGCCGGCGTTAATGGGAGAGGGAAATCCTCCCTCTTTTAGGGCCTTTTTTACCGTTTTAGGCGGCTTGAGGGGGAAAAGCTCCTCCTCTTTCGGAGGAAAAGCCTGGATTTGGCTGATTTCTTCGGAAAGAGAGGGAGGAAATCCTCTTCATGGAAACCGCAGCACAAGAAACCCGTTGAAAAGAGGGAGAAAATCCCTTCCGCCGAACTTAGCGAGCTCACCGAACTCACGGAAGTCACCGAAGTCACCGTGCTCACGGAACACACCGTGCTCACTGAACTTACCGAACTTACCGAACTTACCGAACTTACCGAACTTACCGAACTTACCGAAGTCACCGAACTCACCAAACTCACCAAACTCACCGAACTTACCGAACTCACCAAACTCACCGTGCTTACCGAAGTCACCGAAGTCACCGAAGTCACCGAGTCACCGAACTCCCCGAACTCACCGTGCTCACCGAAACCTAACTTACCGCCAGGTCCCGGCTTAGTTCGCGGCTTCCACGATGCGTCCTTCCACGACGGGATGTACCGTGCCCCTTTTCATAAGCGTTTCTTCCATCAGCTCGTACATCGTGATCCCCGTGTTGAACGGCTTGCCGTCCGCGAACATCGAATATCCATCGCCGCCGGCGGCGATAAAATCGTTCGTGGCCACCTTGTACGTCTTCGTCAAATCGAGGGGCGCTCCCCCAACCTTCACGTCCAACACCCTCTGTCCAGCCGGAAGCGCCGGGTTATAGCGGAAGGACATGCCGCCGATCTGCGGGAACCGTCCCGCCCCGGACTCGACTTGGCTGACGCCGTTCTCGAGCGCCTCGCGGATCTGCTTCCCGGTCGCGTTTACAATAACCAGCGTGTTCGGGAACGGCAGCAGGCTGTACAGGTCCTTCTTCGTAATGTCGCCCGCAGCGAGCTGCACGCGAATGCCTCCGCCGTTCATCAGCGCCACGTCCGCTTCATAGCCCTTGATCGCCTTCGACTTCTCCAGCATCGCATCGGCGAGCAGGTTGCCGACGTTGCTTTCCTTCTTCCGTACGACCGTGCGGTCGCCGTCCAGGTTCACTTCGCTCTTGGCGATGACGACATTCATGACGCTGTCGATCTGGGAGGCGATTTGCTTCACCATCTCGGCTACTTGCGGGTCTTCCGCGACGCTCTCGTTATACTCCGTCAACCCGCCTTCGAAGGCGACGAGCTCGTCGTTCATATAGTATAGATCCGCTCGGCCGAGCGATTTGCCGTATTCCCAATCCTGCACGATATACGTGCCGTTCACGAGCTCCGGCGTCCGGATTGGCGTGTGCGTGTGGCCCCCCACGATCAGGTCGATGCCCGGTACTTGCTTCGCGATTTCCCGGTCGGTCTCGATGCCTATGTGCGAGACGACAACGACGTGGTCGACTTTTTTCTTCAGCTCCGGCACCAATTTCTTCGCGACCTCGACGGGGCTTTGGAACGTAAGTCCTTTTACATTGTCCGGGTGCGTGAGAATCGGAGTCTCTTGGGTGACGAAGCCCAGGAACGCAAATTTCTTCCCGCCGATCGTAGCGTAGTGGACGGGGTCCAGGAGATTGGTACCGTCTCCCTTGAACACATTAGCGTTGATGACGGGATAATCGAGCATGCCCTTCAGCTTGAGCAGCTGCTCATACCCGAAGTCGAACTCGTGGTTGCCGGCCGCCATCGCTTCATAATCGAGGGAATTCAAGATCGGAACGATCGATTCGCCCTTGAACTGATTGACGAAGACGGTGCCTTGGAACGTATCGCCGGCATCCAGCAGCAGGAAGTTCGGGTTGTCCGCCCGCCATTCTTTGATCAGGGTCGCCATTTTGGCATAGCCGAATTCCTTGTTCGTCTTGTCCTCCTGAATATGCCCATGCACGTCATTCGTATGGCCGATCGTGATGTGGGTGGTGATGGCTTGGCCGATCGCATTGAAAAACTCGTTCCGCGTGACCGACTCGGCGGCCGACAGCGGTACGTTATAACCGGCAGCGCCTGCCATAGAGATAATGCGGCTCGCCGTCGGCACCTGATCGGGACCAGCGGCTTCCTGGGCGGTTAGAACGCCTTGCTTGATGGCCCAAGCCAATGTGCCGGAAGCCCAATGTTTGTAAGTGGGGTCAGCCGGCAGATTGGCGTTCCCGTGCAGCCGGGCCAGTACCGTGGCTGCCTCGGCCAAGGTCACATTGCGGTCCAACTCCAGTTGGCCGCCCGACGCTCCCTCGAGGATGCCTTTCTTCTGCATCCATGACGCGTGCACGAGCGCTTCCGAGGCGGATGCCGCCGTTATCCCGGCCGACCATAAAGCTGCTGTCGCGGTCAGGGCGGTCAGCCCCACGATCCACTTTTTCGTTCTCATCCGAATGCCTCCTGCCATTAAAGGAATAGAGTAATAGAGTAGAGCGGTAGACTTCTAGTTCCATGATAAACCTGTATTGTTAAAGGAAACTAACTTTTGCGTAAAAAAATAGTAAAGGTTGGGAATGGGGTGGATAATAGAGGAAAAAGTGGAAGAGCGGCGAATATGTAAACCTGACATGATGTATGCGCATTCACGATAGGACTGTTTCACTATAAAGAGGAGGCTGAGGTAGCATGGGGAACCGGGTAAGGCTGCTGGTAGGGACGAATAAAGGTGTGTTTATGTACACATCGACGGCGGATCGGACGCAGTGGGAGCTGAGCGGACCGTTCCTGGCGGGTTGGGAAGCGTACAGCGTGCTGGGCGATAGCCGGCATGGCGACACGATCTACGCCGGGACGTCTCACGCGGCGTATGGCGCGACAATCCGTGTAAGCCGCGACTATGGGCAGAGCTGGACGCAGATCGAGGAAGGGCCGGCCTATTCGGCGGAGAGCGGCTTCGCGTTGAACCGCATCTGGCAGCTCCTGCCGGGCGCGCCCTCGCAGCCGGATACGCTGTATGCCGGCGTCGAGGAGGCGGGGCTCTTCGTCAGCCATAACCGCGGCCGCACATGGGAAGAACTCGACGCGCTCACGAAGCATCCGACGCGGCCCGGCTGGTTCGGCGGGGCGGGTGGCATGTGCCTGCACACGATTATCGTCGATCCGGTCCGTCCGGAGCGGATCTGGGTAGCGATGTCCGCCGTAGGCGTGTTCCGCACCGAGGACGGCGGCGCGACGTGGAGGACGTCCAACGCCGGACTTGCACGGGTACCGACGGGGCAGCCGTATGACGAGATCGGCTACTGCATTCACAAGATGGTGGCCGACCCGGATCGGCCGGATACGCTGTACATGCAGGAGCACGGCGGCGTCTTCCGCTCCGACGATGCGGGCGACTCGTGGTACCCGATCGAGGAAGGCTTGACGATGCGGGGCGCGGATGCGCCGTTCGGTTTCCCGATCAGCGTGTCCAAGACCGGGGACCTGTTCCTGATTCCCCTGGAGAGCTCCGAGCAGCGGACGATGAAGGACGGCCGGATGCTCGTGTACCGCCGTCACCGCGACGAAACCGTCTGGCAGCCGGTCGGCGACGTCGTGCCGGAGGAGAAGCGGCATGTCAGCGTGCTGCGCGACGCCATGACCGTAGACGCGCTCGACCCGTACGGCTTGTACTTCGGCACCACCTCGGGCGAAGTGTTCGCCTCGCTCGACCGCGGCGTCAGCTGGCAGCGGCTGCCCGGTCAGCTGTCCCGCATCCTGTCGGTCAAAATCTGGATCACGGAGGACTAGGGGCGAGATGGTGATCGAAGTATCGGTACCGGGCTTGCTCGCCGATTGTACCGGGGGACGCAGCCGCTTCCCCCTCGAGGCCGATACGCTGCAGGAGGCACTCGATCGGCTGTTCGCCGAATATCCGCTGCTGAAGCGCCATGTCTTCGCCGAGAACGGCGAGCTGCGCAAGCATGTGCTGCTGTGCTACAACGAGGACAACCTGGCGTGGCTGGCCTCGAAGGACATTCCGCTGAAAGCGGGCGACCGGCTGCACGTGCTGCAACTCGTGTCGGGCGGGTAGGCTGTGGAGATTGGAGCTAGTACGTGAATAGAGGAAAAAAGTTCATTTAATCAATCATTTCCAACCTTAATTAAGAAAATAAAAGAAAAAAGTTCATCTATTTGCTCTGAGAACTCGATTTCCTGAAGAAAGGGAGGGCATAGCTGCAAATTTTTCCTCTATTCGGTGCGGAGAACTGATTTATGGAGCAACAGAGGAAAATTTTTCAACTAAATTATTGGCTGTCTCCCTTCGTACTGCTGACCTCCAAGTTCTGTTGGAGGTTTTTCTTTTGACCCTTTAGTAAAGTTTGACCCTGAACGTTCTTCAGGAAAGGAAGATATAGCCCCCCGTCAACTGCCTCATTCTTCGTAAAAACAGTGCATTCTCCCGATCTACAACCCCAACTTCCCCCTCTCACATACCGCTTTTTCGTATTCTTCATCCTTTTTCCAATCGAGCAACAAACAATGAAGGATCGTTAAAAACGACGATGCCCTTCATGCATCCAATCGCTTACGATGGAAGTGTTTCCGGCAAGGAACCGACCGCGCGAAAGGCGCGAAAGGAGGGAAGAGCGTAGGCATCGCAGAGGACAGCTCTGAGCATCCCCATGACCCCACCCATTACGAATGGAAAGGTGTGGATTTATGCGCAAGTTCCCCCGCTGGTCCCGCAAGATCGTGCCACTGTTGTTCGTTGCCGCTCTTTTGTCCGCTCTGTTCCCGACCCTCACATCCGCAGCCGTGCAATCGTTCTTCGCGCCTGCCGAGACGTCGGGCAGTGTATCGGTGAAGCTGTACCCTATGGAAAACGTAACGTCCGGTCAAACGAAACTGGTCACGTTCGGCGTTCCGTTCCCCCGAGGATCCATTTCGCCGGCGAACGTCTCCAAAATTCGCGTCCTGAAGGGCGGCGTGGAGATTCCGGCTTACGTGGAAATGCAGACGCCATGGCGCCACATCACCAACGCTTCCCTCGACGGCGCTTCCGTCCGGGTCGCCCGCATCCAGATTCAGTATACCTTCACCTCGGTCTATCCCAACTCGGAGACGATCACGGTAGAATGGGGCACGACGAACCGCTCCCTGAACGTCTCGACGCTCACCAATCCTCGCTCCGCCTGGCATCAAGTCACATCCGGCACGTTCGTCGCCGCGGACAACGTCTATGAGCCGGACGTATACGCCGTACTGCCCAAGGAGTTCCTCGCCAAAGGCGTTCTAAAGGGGACGCGCATGAACCCATTCGACAGCAGCATTCCCGAGACGCGCTCCAATCCAACGACGATGGATGCGACCGAGCACTGGCCGGGGTATACGGAACGCGAGCACGCGATGAAGAACAACTTCTACAGCCTCATTAACGAAGACGATCCGGCGGTCATCTCGGGCGATTCCGGCTCGGGCTATCGAAGCGATTACAAGACGAACTATGATCCTTGGCTGTACGACCGGGCCGCGACGATGTTCACGCTTTACATGCAGAACGGCTCGCTAAAAGCGCTGCGGGAAGCGGTTCGGCACACCGACTTTTATAAAGGCCAGCTGTACCCGGCCAGCACGACACCAGCCCGGGCGATCGGCTTGTTCAAGCTCAAGAACCCCGATCCCAATGGATGGCCGGGCGGCAATGGCGCGATGTACAGCTACAATGAGTCGCTCGCGTACAACTACTGGCTCACCGGCGACAGCGACATGCTGACTTACATCCCGCTCGTCGTAACGGCGCATGAGACGAATGACGAGCCGACTCGATGGAACTCGAGCCTGACTACGTGGACGGAGCGGCATACCGCGTTCCGGCTGCTGGCGAACCTGATCGCCTACGAGGTGACCGGCAACAGCACGTACAAGACGAACGTACAGACGCAAACCGGAGATTTCATCTGGCATCAGAATGGAGCGGGCGGCGTTCTGCCGGCAGGCCGCGTGGACGGGGGGTTGTACCACTACGGCAGCCAGCATGGCGACGGGGTACCTGGCGATCTGGTCGCTTCCTCCTGGATGACGGTGCTGACGGCGGATGCGATGACGCGGGCTTACGTTTTCACGGAGGATACGGCCATCGCAGGCTTCGTCAAGCGGGTGGGGAATTTCCTCAATACCGCCTCCAAGGCCGACGCTTACCACATGTACGATACGTACACCGGTACGTTGCGCTATCCGGATTACATGATGAAGTACGACGGCACGACGGACGCGAACGACGGGGAGCGGGGCAGCGCCTCCAACCCTTATGGCGGCACGACGATCGAGCATGACCTGGATGTGTCCGGAGCGATGCTGTGGGCGGAATATTTCAATCAGCTGACCGGCGGCGCTCCGAATACGACATGGAAAAATACGATCGGCGAGCTGTACGAGGGGTACGATATCGGAGTGAATTACTGGATTCGTCCGACCGGCCCGTCGGCAGGCAAGACGGCTTACCGCGTCACGCCGAACCGCAAGTGGGGCTGGGAGCATAGGACGACAGGCAGCTACTCGTGGCTCGCTTCGCAGATTTTGACCGGCACTCCGCCATCGGATACGACCCCTCCGACCGTCTCGGTCACGGCGCCAACGGCGGGATCGACCGTTAGCGGGACGGTGACGTTGTCCGCGAACGCAGCCGACAATGTGGCGGTCGCAGGCGTTCAATTCCGGGTAGACGGCTCGAATGTAGGATCGGAAGATACGGTGGCGCCGTATTCCATCTCGTACAGCACGCTTGGATTGAGCAACGGATCGCATACAATCACGGCGGTCGCCCGTGACACGGCGAACAACACGACGGTCTCGTCGTCCGTCACCGTCACGGTCTCGAACGGGGTTCCTAGCGGGACCGCAACCTTCCAGCAGGGCGTGAACGGGTATGCCGGCACGAAGGATGTCTCGATCAGCTCCCAAGGGGGCGGCAATGGCTACAACATCATCAACGGGACCCTGAAAGTGTTCGACCAGACCGGGCAAGCCACACCGTACGAGATCAACTCCTTGATCCGGTTCGACAACCTCTCGGTTCCGGCCGGCGCCACCGTCCAGTCGGCGAAGCTGACGCTTACGGTCAATACTTGGGCCTCCGGCTTCACCATGCAGGGACGGTACATGCTGACCGACTATGATCCAACCTCGTCCTCGATCGGGTGGCAGAACCGCAATGCAAGCTCGACGTGGGCGACACCGGGTGCGAAGGGCAGTGGAACGGATTACGTCTCCGGCAAGTCATTCGCCATCACAGGCTTCACGGCTACAGGGAATCAGACGCGCGAGGTGAATCTGGATCCCGCCGTCGTGCAAGGCTGGATCAATAACCCTTCGAGCAACAAAGGCGTTCTGCTGTTCATCGACCATACGTCGAACATCGCGATGGACATCTATTCCGCGGAAGACGCGACCGCGGGCAACCGGCCCTTATTGACGATCACTTATTAAACGGCGAGAAAGGAAAGAACCGCCCGGGAGGGGACTCTCCGGCGGTTCTTTGCTGTTGACAGATTCAGCAATGCGAGTTATATTATAACCAGTGGTTAGTAACCGATGGTTATGAACGAAAAGCGAGGAATGACATTATGCCAACGAAACAAGAAATCCGTTCCGAGGAAACGAAGCGAAGCATCCTGCAGGCGGCCGGGCAGCTGTTCAGCACACGCGGCTACGACTCCGTCACGATGCGCGAGATTGCCAAGGCTGCAGGATGCTCCCATACGACGATCTACATTTACTTCAAGGACAAGGAGGCGCTCCTCCATCAGCTATCCATGGGACCGCTCGCGGAACTGAAGGAGCAGTTGACGGCGATCTTGAACGAACCCGGACCGGTCCCGGAGGAGAAGCTGACTCGCATCAGCGAAGAGATGATCCGGTTCTACCTGGCGAACCGAAGCATGTACGAGATTTTCTTCACGGTCCGCTCTGTGCGCGTGGATGAACCGAATCCGGCGACGGAGCTGAACCGGATGCGCAATTCTTTGTTCGCGCTGCTGCAGCAGGCGGTGGAGATGTGCTTGCCCGTCCCGCACACCGCGGAGCAGGTGCTCGCCTATAGCCGCATTTACTTCTATACTTTGCAGGGCATTATGGCCACGTACGCCAATTCGGAGGAATCCGGCGAACAATTGATGGAGCGGCTAGGCTCGACGTTCCGGGAAGCGATCGAAGTGCTGTTAATCGGATTCACCCACAAACTCACCCATGGAGGGAATTGACGATGAAGATCACCCAAATCTCGAACAACGTGTGGAGCCTGAAAATCTGGATGCTGATTCCGGTAACGGTCTGGATCGTGAAGGAAGAGGACGGCTTGACCCTCGTGGATGCCGGGATTCCGAACATGGCGAAGGGCATCCTAAACTTCATCGCTGGCCTGAACGCAGGTCCGCTGCGGCGTATCGCGCTCACCCATGGGCATTCCGACCACGTCGGAGCGATCGCGCGCCTTCGTGAAGCGTATCCGGATGTCGCCGTTCTCGTACATCGAATCGAAATTCCTTATATGGAAGGTGCAGAGCCTTATCCCCGTCGCAAAAAAGCGGCGGCCAGCGTTACACCAGGCGTGGCACAGCCTTTGGCCGAACAGCTTCCTGAGGGAGCAGATGGACGTAAGAGCGGAAGCCTCAGCCGGATCGGATCGCTGCAGCCCTACTGGACGCCAGGTCACTCGCCGGGTCACGTTGCCTATTACCACGTGGAGGATCGCGTGCTGATGGCCGGGGACTTGTTCACCGCGAAGAAAGGGAAGCTGCGCCAACCGATGAAGATGTTCACGGCCGACATGGAGGAAGCGGTCCGCAGCAGCGTCATCGTCGAGCAACTGCGGCCCGAGCGGCTGGAAGTGTGCCATGGTACCCCGGTCCTTCATCCGGCGGAGCAGATTCCGGCGTACTTAGGTGCCGCGCGTGGCGGCGGGAAAAGCACGCAGGTATATTGAATACGTGGAGTACGCGAAACGCGAACATAAACCAGGCCCCACTCAACGCACCGGTTGGGTAGGGCCTGGTTTATGTTGGTCCGGACAATAATTGGAACAGACAGGGCCCCGGTTGGTTACAGCGCCGTCACCAACTGCTGGACGAACTTCTCCAAGTACACGCGGTCGGTCTCGTCGAACCGGCCTTTGCGCGGGCTGTCGATGTCCAGCACCCCGAGCACGCGCCCGTCCCGCAGCAGGGGCACGACAATCTCCGATGCCGAAGCGGCGTCACAGGCGATGTGGCCCGGGAACGCATGCACATCCTCGACGACGACCGTCTCCTTGCGTGCCGCGGCCGTGCCGCATACGCCCCGGCCCAGCGGGATGCGCACGCAGGCCGGCAGTCCCTGGAACGGGCCGAGCACGAGCTCGCCGCCCTCCTCCAGCAAGTAGAAGCCGACCCAGTTGATGTCGCTCAGGAATTGCCCGAGCAGGGCCGAAGCGTTGGCCAAGTTGGCGATCCGGTTCGGCTCGTCATGGATCAGCGCAGCCAGCTGTCGGATGACGAGCTCATATTGTTCAGGGCGGTCGCCCTCGTAATTAACGGCGTGAAAGGTCATGGTAGTGAAACTCCTTTGTTAGGTTACAGCGATCTTAGCGCGTTCTATGGCGGGAGTCAACTTGGCGCATGGCGTAACTTCCCCTGACGCGACTATATAGTGCAAACGGTTGGATACCGAGTTCATTCCCAGCGGCGCACGGTTTAATTAGTATAGTAAATAAAGAGGCACTGACCTAACCCAGCCCCACTAGGACTTGCTGCGAAAAGATTGAGCCGAGCACTGTGTGTACTTCTTAAACAAACGCGAGAAATAGGCGACATCGCTGTAACCCAGACTGTGGGCGATTTCTTTGATTTGCAGGTTTGTGTGCTTCAGCAGTTTTTTCGCTTCGGACACCTTCAGCCGGTTCACATAATCGTTAAGCGGGAACCCCGTGTTCTGGAGGACAATTCTTCGCAAGGTCGAGCGGCTGATATGGTTGCGCTCCCAGATGTCCTGCTCGTTCCAGGGCGCGTACAAGCTGCCTGCGATATCCTCCAGCACTTGGAGGACGAGCTCGTGCTTTTGCTTCGAGAGCGCGGTCTTGAAGCTGGCGTGAGTCTGGGAGAATTCATAGACGAGCGATTCCAGCAGCAGGGCCGCCCGGTCGCAGTTGCTTGGAATGCCGCTCTCCATGTAGGTGCCGATGGCCTCCAGCTTGCTGATCCAGAGCGGGTCGAGCCCGACGTGCATGACGGAATCGTCCCGGGACAGAATGCCGCTGTCGAACCATTCCTGGGCGCGGCTGCCTTCGAAGATGACATAGTACTCGTCCCAGTCCTCGTCGGGGTACGGGCCGAACCGGTAGCGCTCGCCCGGCCATTCCCAGAACAGGCTGCCGGCCTCCAGCGCTTGGACCGGTCCTTCGCCCGCCTGGAACATGCCGCGGCCTCGAGAAATATATGTGAAAGCCATATGATTGCCGTACGTTGATTCCACCTTATAGGTTCGGCCCGGCAGACGCCCGTATTGGGCCACGCATAGGCTGTTCACCTTCAGCTTGGACCGGTCCACCTTGAGATCGGTAATCTGGATGGGGAGGGGACTGATCTTGTAGTCGAAGTAAGTGGCCAAGGCGAATGCGCCTCCAGTCTTGGGAATGACCTCATTGTATAGCACAACCGACGGGGAAGTAAAACGATTCAGAGGAGGAAATCTTATGCGTATTCATTTGATCGGGGAATTGGAAGGCTTGCAGGCGGGCTTGGCCGCACTGGCCCCGCAGATCGGGGTGGAGCTGGCGGACGACGGGCTGCCCGTTACCGTCGCCCAATCGGAGGGGAGCGAGCTGGAAGTCAGCTTCGGCGGGGGCCGGGGATCGATCCGGTACGACCGGCGCATCCATTTTTTTCGGGCGCTCGGCCTGCTCGTAGAAGCGCTGCGCGAGCAGCGAGACGCGTTCCAACTGTCAGAGAAGCCGCAGTTCACGATGAACGGCCCGATGTACGACGTGTCCCAGGGCGGCGCGGTGATCAAGCCGGAGAGCGTGAAGAAGCTGCTGCGCCTCCAGGCGCTCATGGGCATGGACATGATCATGCTGTACACGGAGGACAGCTATGACGTCGCACCGCAGCCATATTTCGGTTACATGCGGGGGCGCTATACGCAGGAAGAGATCCGGGAGCTCGACGACTACGCCGATATGTTCGGCATCGAGATGATCCCGTGTATCCAGACGCTCAGCCATCTGGAGGATGTGCTGAAGTGGAACGCGTTCGCGGACATCCGCGACGACCGGGAGACGATGCTCGTGGGCTATGAGCGCACATATGAGTTCGTCGAGCAAATGATTGTCGCCGCGATGGCGCCGGTCCGAACGAAGCGGATCCATATCGGGATGGACGAGGCGTGGAAGCTGGGACTGGGCGAATATTTGGTCAAAAACGGCTTGCGCTCGAAGTTCGATATCATGAACGATCACCTGCGCCGCGTCCTGCAGATTACCGAGAAGCACGGCCTCATCCCGATGATGTGGAGCGACATGTACTTCCGGTCGGGGTCCAAGACGGGAGCATACTACGACAAAGAATGCGTCATTCCGGACGAAGTCATCGCCGACATGCCGAAGGGCGTGCAGCAGGTATACTGGGACTACTATCATTACGACGAAGCGTTCTATACCGATTGGATCAACCGGCATAAGAAGTTCGGCCATACGCCCGTGTTCGCCGGCGGCATCTGGAACTGGCGCGGGTTCGTGCTGAACTACGGGGCGACGTTCGCCTCCACGAACGCGGCGCTGACCGTGTGCAAGCGCGAGGGCGTCACCGACATCATCGCGACGCTATGGGGCGATGACGGCACGGAGTGCGACTGGTTCGTGGCGCTGCTCGGCCTGCAGCTATTCGCCGAGCACGGCTATGCAGACACACTCGACGAGGCGAAGCTGCGCAAGCGGTTCCGGTTCTGCACCGGAGGCGAGTACGACGACTTCATGGCGATCAAGGACGTGGACGAGGTGCCGGGGCTGTCGCCGGGCAACCGGGAGACGTACAATCCGTCCCGCTCGGCGCTCTGGCAGAACGTGATGATGGGCCTCTTCGACGCCAACATCCGCGGCTACGGCCTGGGCGAGCACTACGCGAAGCTCGAGCGCGACATGGCCGTGTATGCCGGCCGGAACGGCGAGTTCGGCTTCGTATTCGAGCTGTACCGCCGGCTGTGCGCGGTGCTGGCGATGAAGGCGGAGCAGGGCCTGCGCATCACGGACGCGTATCGGGCCGGCGACAAGGCCGAGCTGCGGCGCATCGCCGAGGTCGAGCTGCCTGAGTTGACGCGCCGCGTGCAGCAGCTGCACGCGTACCACCGCCAATGCTGGCACCAGACGAACAAGGCGTTCGGCTGGGACATCATGGACCTGCGCTACGGCGGTCTGCTGATGAGCCTGAATACGGCCGTGGCGCGACTCCTCGACTATGCGGACGGAACGGTGGAGTCGCTCGAGGAGCTGGAGGAGGCGCGGCTGCCGTTTCAGGGCAAGGAAGGCATCGCGGACTGCTACTTCTACCAGTTCATGCCGACGGCGAGCCGGATCGCGCGGATCTCCTAAGATTTTGCCGGGGCAGCAGGTAAAGACAGCTCGAGCGCGTATATTACTAGTAGCCCTGCATGAGTAGGGTGGCCACGCAGTTGATGGCTGCGCCCCGCATGCGAATATGAGCCGAAATGGTAGGTCCTACAGATGGAACTGTCGCCCGACAGACCCCAAGAGCAGTTGCCGCACATGCCGCGTTCGGGGAAGAGCGAGACCGAGCGGGCATTGCGCAACGGACATTATGAGGCGGTCAGCACAACGATTTTCGCGAATTTGCTCGTCGGTCCTTACCTGACGGGCTATTTGCTGTACCTGGGCGCGAGCGCGGGCCAGGTCGGGTTCATCACCGCGCTGCCGCTTCTGATGAATGCGGCGATCGTTATGATCTCAGCTTTTCTAATGGAGAAGTTCACGAACCGGTATCGCATCGCCATGGTCGCGCTGCTGTTCCATCGGGGCCTGCTGTGCGCCTGCGGGCTAATCCCGTTCCTCGTGCCGAGCGATTGGCAGGTAACGGCGTTCACCGTCTTGTTCGTGGTGCTCTGCCTCTGCGGATCGATCTCTTCGGCTCCGTTCACGACCCTGTTCGCCGATATGGTGCCGCCCGACCGTCGGGCCCGTTATTTCGGCATGCGCTTCACGCTCACGGGGGTAGCCGCTTCGGTGACGCTGCTGGCGGCAGGGTCCGGGCTCGACCGGGTGTCGCAAGCGAGGGGCTTCGCCTGGTTGTTTATTTTGGGAACCGTTGCAGCCGTAATTAACATGTTCTACCTGTTCCGCTACCCGAACATTCCCTATAAGCCGACAGGCAGCGGACTATCCTTGCAAGTGCTGGTGAGGCCGTTCCGAGACCGGGGCTTTATCCGATCCATCCTGTTCGTGTCGTTCTGGATCATGGCGCAGGGCAGCACCATCTCGCTCTTCAGCTATGTCATGCTGGATATCATGAAAATCAACTACGAGTGGGTCGGCATCTCGAATACGCTGCTCGCCATCGTGTCCATCGCAGCCTACGCGGTCTGGGGCAAGCTGAATACGAAGTGGAGCAACCGCCAATTGCTGTTGTGGGTGTTCCCGCTCAATGCCGTCTCCGTCATACTGTGGGGACTTCAGGTCGCGCTGCCTGTGAACGCTATGCTGCTCGTTGTCTACACGTTCCTCGGCATCAGTATGGCCGGGTTCGGGCTGCTCGTGTTCAACTTCGTCATGAGCGATACGCCGGAGAAGGACCGGCCGATGTACTATGCGGTGTATGCGTCGATGACGGGGCTGTTCGGATTCCTCGGGCCGTTCCTCGGCGGGCAGTTGTTCCAGGTCATGAAAGCTTGGCCGAAGTGGTTCCAGGCGTACGGCTTTTTCGTGAGCACGGGCTTGGTGATGCTGCTCGCGTCGCTGACGCTGTCGTTTCGAATCTTCGGCGAGAAAAAGTAATTTATTCCAGACGGCCCGCGGAGTTGCGAAACTCCCGGGCCGTCTGTCCTTTGACGTGCCGGAATACCCGGGCGAATGTGCGGAAGGAATCAAAGCCGGCCGCCACGGCGACGTCCGTGATGGACATGTTGGTATGGATGAGCATGGCGGAAGCGCTCGCAATCCGCAGTTCATGCAGGTATTCGAGGAAGCCCTTTCCTGTATGTTCCTTGAAAGACCGGCTGATATGCTGAACGCTATACTCGAATTGGCGAGAGAGCTCCTCGAGAGAGAGCGGGTCCGAACAATGAGTATGTACGTACTGAACCATTTCCCAAAATTTCGACTTCACTTCCCGTTCTGATTGTGTGGGAACCGAGGAGGCTTCGGCAGAGGCGCGAATGTACCAGAGAACCGTTTCGCGCAATTTCAGGCTGATCATCTCTTCTCGTACGGGGGAGTCCGGCATGCTGTATTCATGAAGCAAATGTTCGAAAGTAACTTTCATCCGTTCCTCTTGGTAGCCATGCAGGTCGAGAAAGGAAGGCAGTGTTTTACCTATGCTGAACAACAAGCGGGACATTTCCGGATTCCACATGGTGAGGTGCAGGAGAGCCATATCGAACATGCAGCGATACTTGCGGACCGGATGAAGGGGATCGTTGTGCATGATATGAATCTGATGAGGGAGAACGAACGAAATTGTGCCCGGGCGGAGGCGATGTCCGATGCCGTTAATAAACTCCGATCCTCCCCCTTCCACAAAAAACGATAATTCGGCGTAATCGTGGTGATGCAATTTGGAATAAGACATAGTCCGGATGTCCGCATAAAACCGCTTGCGACTTCCGGAAGTCGTCTTCAGCCCCCGAATATGGTCTTGGTACTCCGGGTACGTGATACGGTTCAATTTGATCCTGCCTCCTCGCGTTACGGTTGACAATCCCAAATTACGAACAGCTTTTGGTCGAGGCCTTTCCGAGGGAGTGCGTTTGCTTTAGGTGGCAAAACTCACTAATAAGCTTAGTCCCCTAACAAGTTTGACTTGTTTGAACCGAAGGGAGTTGCATAGTTAACCAAACTTATGTTATTCGTAAAGTCGACTTTACTAATAACGTAGGTTTGCCTTACAATTTGGCGGAAATCGCTAACATGGCGCGAAATTAGTCAAGATCCCCTGCTTATTTGTAAACTTAGCTTAACAACGAGCTAGTACGTTGCTCCACAATCTGATAAATTCTAATGTTCACGTGAGCTTCACTCAAAAATTCTGAGGTTATTATCAAAAAATGGCAGTTGTAGTATGAAATTATGACAGTTGTTTAAGTTGTATTCAACCTATCCTTAATTTATTATGCAAGCGGTTCCATTATTGGGGACGCATAATAAATGAAAGTAGGTGGAATTAATGAGGGTCAGAAAAGCTGTAGCGTGGATCTTGCTGCTCACAACCGTGATTGTGATCGCAGCAGGCTGTTCCTCCCAACCGGGGGAGGCAACGGGAAGCCCGACTCCGCCACCGGCGGTGGCGAAGAAAGAAGTGAAGCCGATTGAGCTGCATCTGTACAGTTCAAGCGGGCAAAACGACGAATGGTTCGAAACCACATACGGCAAATACCTGAAGGAAAAATTCCCGCATATCACATTTAAAGTGCACTTCCCGTCCGTATCCAGCTTGAAGGACTATGTCGCGACCCGAGAACCGCTCGATATCGTATTCGGGGCGTATTCCAATTTTTATTCCAGTATTCGTGTACTGGACCTGCAAAACGATATCAGCGATCTAATCAAAAAAGACGGATACAACCTGGAACGATTCGAACCCACGGTCATCGATTTGCAAAGACAAATGGCCGGAGGCGGCATCTATGGCCTTCCCGCCTTCATCGGCACGTCCGGCTTATACTATAACAAGGATCTGTTCGACAAATTCGCGGTCCCTTATCCTAGAGAGGGGATAACTTGGGATGAGGTGTACGATCTCGCCGTCAAATTAACCCGAAAGGACGGCGGAGTGCAGTATTACGGCTTTGCCAACGATAATTTGAATTACATACAAGCGAATCAGCTGTCACTCGATCTTGTGGATCCCAAAACGTTCAAAGCAAGCTTCGATACGGATGCCTGGAAGCGGGTGGTGCAAACCCTCACCAAATTCATGACCATTCCGGGTGTCGATGTGGCTCAGGCCACTCCCGCCAATTTCAACACCAAAGGGATTGTCGCAATGGCTACGAATTATACCGGCTGCTGTGGATTCACGCCGGGCGCGGCCGTATCGAACTGGGGCGTTGTCCGAATTCCGGAGTTCCCTGACTATCCTAATATAGGTCCGCAGGTATTCCCGAACTATTGGTTCATGAGCTCGACGAGCCAGCACCGCGAAGAGGCGTTCGAGGTAATGAAATATATCGCTTCCGAGGATTTTCAGGCTTCCATGAATGCCAGAGGGTTGGCTACTGCGCTGAAGGATCGGACTATGTTCGAGAAGTACGGACAGGAATTGCCCTTGTACAAGGGCCGGAATATGTCGGTCTTGTTCCCGAAACAATTCGCGAAAATGTCCAATATTACCGAGTACCAATCCATTGCGGCCAGCAAATTGAATGCGGCGCTCACGAAAATCGCCAAGGATGGGCAGGACATCAACACCGCATTGCGGGAAGCGGCAGAGGCAACGGATAAAGAAATCGAGACGGCAAGATCGGCGAAAAAATAAATTGACGGAGAAAAGAGGAGCTGATAGTATAAAACTCATAATTCCTATAGAATCACTATGATATGTTGATCGGACGACCGAAGACACATCCCCTGCTGCGGGTGTGTCTTTTTTGCTGTTAAAGGGAGAGAGAGAGAATGATGAGGGTAGCATACCTGGGCATGGCCATTCTGCTGATGGTGCTCACGACCGGCTGCGCCGGCCAAGGCGAACGCTCGGCGCCGATCAGTCAGACGGTGTCGGCCGCGGCTCCGCCGGAGACGGAGACGATCAAGCTCGTCCTGATGAGCGGCGCGTTCCAGTCGCAGCTGGCCGCCTTGTTGAGGGAGGAGCTGGAGGAGGAGGGCTATGCGCTCGCCGCGTACTTCGCGGAGGATATTCTCGAGCCGAATAAGCTGGTGGACGAGGGCAAGGCGGACGCGAACTTTTTTCAGCACGAGGCGTACTTCAACCAGTTCGTCTCCGATCATAACCTGAAGCAGCTCGTGCGTGGCTTCTATGTGGTGTCGCTGCCCGGGGGGCTGTACTCCAGGGCCTACCCGTCGCTCGCACAGCTGCCGGATGGAGCGACCGTCTCCATTCCGGTCGATGCCACGAACAATGGCCGGGCGCTCTTGCTGCTGCAGAAGGCGGGGCTGCTCCAGCTGAAGCCGGGCGTGGAAGTATCGCAGCTTGGCCTGAAGGACATCGTCTCGAACCCGCGCGGGTTCAAGTTCAAGGAAGTGACGCAGCCGTCGCTGCCGCAAACACTCGAGCAGTCCGACGCTGGCTTCCTGTTCGCCGGCTCGGCGGTGCAGCTCGGTTACGAGCTGCAGCGCGACGCGCTGGCGCTGGAAGCCGACGCGGAGCTGCCGTATAAGAGCATCGTGGCTGTACGCCGAGACTTGGCCGGCTCGCCGAAGATTCGGGCGCTGCAGCGGGCGTTCGCGAGCGAGGCGGTGAAAGCTTTGTACAAGCTGCATTATGACGACGCGGTGCAGTTTTTGGATGAGCGCGGCGGGGTGGACAAGAGGAAAAATCCCTGATGCGTGATGCATACAGGGATTTTTCCGGCGGTCGAGGCCTAACTCGGTTATGAACCGGATTTATACTGCGCTAGCAGCTCTTCGAGGAGAATTCCGTCAATCTGCAGGCCCTCAATATTACAGCCGGTCAGTTCGACATTCGAGAGATTGCAGCCTTCAAAACGAGCCGTACTTAGATCACTGTTCTTAAACATAACCGGCTCGACATTCACCCATCCGTCGGTGCCGGGCTCCTCCGTGAGCTCGCTCTGCACGGCCGGGGGGCGGATGATGTTCTCGAATATCGTTCCTCCCATCTGAATGTAGTTGACATGCACATTAGAGAAATAAATATGCTCCCATCGGGAGTTCACAAAGTTGGCGTGGGCAAACGAAGTGGATCGCAGGTCAATTGCATGAAATTCCGCCCCGGTCAACGAAGTCATATGGAGCTTTTCATTCCGCAAATCCTGCAGCTCGAACCCTTTCTTCGCATCGATCACCTTTTTGTCCGTTAACGGCATGGCAAACATCCTCCATCAATAAACAGTTAGTGAATCCACTGCTCGGACCAATACGCCTTCATGAAGCCGAGCAAACGCTCCAGCACGTCGACCCCGAGGATCTCGGCGTCTCGAGCCGTCTTCAGCAGGTCGACCGCGCGTGCGGCTGTATCCGGATCCTCCGGCTGTCCGCCCTGCGGGAACGGGAACAGCTCCCGCAGCTCCACGAGCGCCGCCGCGGTCCGCTCATAATGGGCGGCCGCTTCGGCCGCGAACTTGCGCACCGTGCGTTCGACGACATTCGTTCCGTTCCAGCGGACGACCAGCTCGCGCAGGAACTGAGCCGCGAACTCGCGGGCGTCGCTGACGACGGCCGTGTTGTAGGCGTTGCCGAACGGGTCGGCTCCCCGGCGCTCCATGCAGGCGATCCAGGCGTCATAGCCCTTCAGGCCGATCATGTACTTGCCTTCGAACACATGCTGCCACTCGCGCCCCCGGGCATGGTCGACGATCATGTCCAGCGCCATGCGGAGCGTTTCGTACTTGGAGTGGGGCAGGCTCTCGCTGATTGTCGTCACCCACAGCATTCCGCGCTTCTCCACGAAATCGGTGTACGAGATCGTGCCTTCCTTGGACACATCCTTCGCGTGGAACAGCTGCTTCTCGTCATCGTAGCCGTAGATCAGCCCGAACTCCGGCATGAACAGATCGAATGTAATGGCCGGGGTGCCCCGATCCACCGCTTGCTGGATAAGGGCCAACACCTTCTCCACTTTGTCCGGCGTGAACGGCTTCTCCGCATCCGACAAGTTGCTGATGAACCCGAGATTGCAAAGATTTCTGCGGAACAAGTACCCGCCCGGGAACATGGTTGGGCCCGCGACGTCAATATGATCCGGGTCGATGTTGATGCGGAAGGCATGCCCGGTAATCCCCATAACGTCCACTAAGGAATAATGATTTTTATCGGTGTAGGCGATCGCGCCATGGATCGCTTGGGCGGCGGTGGTCCACGTCTTGGTCCAATTTTTGCTGGTCGTCTCGCTCATGGGAGCCTCCTAAAGATATGGTAGGGAGGGATGGAAACGGCGTTACAACTGCGGCGGCGGCAAAATGTGGACCCGACGCAAGCCCAGATCCGCGCGACGCTGCACGTAGAGGCGGATCGAGACGCGGATGCGCTCTCGCTGCACCTTGCTGCGGGAGCGGGACAGCACGTTGTACACATTGGCCGTCGACGTCTCGAAGATAGCCGCGATCTCGGCCGGAGACAGCTCCCCGAAGAAGTGGGCCTCGAAGATTTGTCGTTCCCGCTTGCCCAGGCAATGCAGAAGCGCGCGCAGTCCGTCCATCAGCTCGCGCCGAAGCAGGCTGCTCGCCGGGTCGTGGCTGTTCTCCGCAGCGGCCTGGGCCGACCGCGACAGCCGAAACAGGATGTGATCGATGTTGCTCCAATCCATGGCGGGGACGTCTCCCCTGGATCCTTCCTCGGCATCCGCGCTAGCGGAACGGAAGCCGGAGAACGGACGCTCCTTCCCGAAGGGGCCCCCTCGGCGGAGCTTCATATACGCCTGGTTGCGGATGATCCGCTGCAGCCACGGCAAGAAACGGCCGGTGTCGACCAACGTGCCGAGATGGAGAAACGCCCGAATGAGCGCGTCCTGCACGACGTCCTCGGCCATATGTTCATCGCGCGTAATGTGGTTCGCCCACCCGAACGCCTGCGCGCGGTGCTTCCGGACGAGCTCGCTGAAGGCTTCCTGGTCGCCGCCGCGTGCTCGCTCGACGAGTTCGCGGTCATCCGTCTCGGCCGAACCCGTCTGCAGGGCCCGCAGCACCTCCAGTTCCGCCGTCCGTTCACTCTGCATGCTGATCATGTCGCCACATCCTCCCTCTACCCTATCGATGCCGGAATCTATGCGAATCTATCAGGAGCAATCGAATTTTTTTAGGAACCGCTTCCCTTCTCCTAAGTTTGATAGGATATACTGATGAAATGCAAGCATTATTCCTACTGCCGATAGGGAGGGGCTGTCACGAATGGAACCCAGAATTGCACAGATCCGTCAAGCTGAACGTCTGTATCATGAGCAATGCTACGACCAGTACAAGCTATTCGAATCGGGCTCCTGGCTGCATCGTCCAGTGAAGACGGTCATGGACACGTTGGCACGGTTCGAGGGAGCGGAGGGACTGCAGGTGCTCGACCTGGGCTGCGGCGTGGGGCGGAACAGCATTCCGATCGCGCAAGCGGTGCAGGCTCGGGGCGGCCGCGTCGTCTGCGTAGATCTGCTCCAGGCGGCGCTCGACAAATTGCAAGCCTACAGTGAGCCGCTCGGGGTGAGCGCTTGCATTGAACCTCGCCTTTCCGATATCGGAACCTTCGGCATCGCGGAGCGTGAGTACGACTTCATCGTCGCCGTCTCGTCGTTGGAGCATGTAGAGTCGGAGCGTGTGCTGGGGGAGGTGCTGCACCGCATGGCGGACGGGACGCGGGACGGAGGCATCAATTGCCTCATCATGGGGACGCAGATTCGGGAAGTCGACGTAGCCTCAGACGCCTCGCGGGACCCGATGATCGAGGTGAACTTGCCGACGGAACGGGCGGAGCAAGCGCTGGCCGAGGCGTTCGCCGGGTGGGAAGTGCTGCTGCACACGGTGAGGCCGCTTCAGTTCGACATCGAACGGGAGGGGCGGGACGTGAGTCTGAGCTGCGATTGCCTCACGTATGTGGTTAGGCGGAGTGCTGAGACATAATTGGACGTTTGATGTAAACATTGAAAACTAATTTCCGGGCAGTTGGATGCCGCGCCAGCTGCTTACTTCGCATTGGCCATATTCATGATCACCCACAGCAACCACCGTGCCGTCCGATTTTAGGCCAAGAGTATGAGCGCAACCCGCCGCAATCGCCACAATATCGCGCCAGCCGCTTACATGGCATTGACCATGCTCATTCCAACCCACAGCCGCCACAGTACCGTCCGATTTCAGGCCGATGGTATGAGAACTGCCTGCCGCTATCGCCACAATACCGCGCCAGCCGCTTACATCGCATTGGCCATGCTTATTCCAACCCACAGCCGTAACTGTGCCGTCCGATTTAAGCCCAACGGTATGAAGGTAACCCGCGGCCGCCGCCACAATGTCGCGCCAGCCGCTTACATTGCATTGGCTATACCGATTATTACCCACAGCCGTCACCGTGCCGTCCGATTTCAGCCCAACGGTATGCCAGTCACCGGCCGTTACCGCCACCATATCATGCCACCCGCTTACATGGCATTCCCCTTCATTATTTCGGCCCACAGCAACCACCGTGCCATCCGATTTAAGCCCAATGGTACGACACCAACCCGCTGCAACCGCTACAATATCGCGCCAGTCGTTTACATTGCATTGGTTATGCTTATTCCAACCGACAGCCGCCACCGTGCCGTCCGACTTAAGCCCGATTGTGTGAGCATTACCCGTGTTTGTCGCCATATGAACATTACCGGCTGCAACCGCCACAATGTCGCGCCAGCCGCTTACCTCACATTGGCCATATTTATTATCGCCCACAGCCGTCACCGTGCCGTCCGATTTAAGCCCAACGGTATGACGACGACCCGCGGCTATGGGATCTTTAGGCCACCGTTTCACCTTTAGCACCGCTTCTTTCGGCGTAATGTAATCCATGTCTTACCTCCATCACTGATGATGCTTTTTCGAAAACGGCTCACCGGGACTAATTCGTTGAAATTTCGATCCGTGCTTCACGATTTCCTCTTTCTCTCAACAAAAATAGGCTGTTCCTTGACAGAACTATAAATACAAGCTATCTTTATATAAGTACAAACTTGTATAAGCATAAACTTGTATAAGGAAAAATGCCGATCGAGGTGAGTGATTATGTTCAATTTAGAATCTTGTTTCGGAGCTGTAACCCGCACGGTGTCGGAGCTCGAGCGAGAGGGAAAGCCAGCTCGGAGCGTTACGCTCGAGCGCTCTTACGACACTACGCCGGAAGATCTTTGGGATGCGATGACCGATCCGGAGCGGTTGGTCCGCTGGTTTGCGCCGGTCAGCGGTGAATTAAAGCTCGGGGGTCGGTATCAAATCGAGAATAACGCCGGCGGCGTAATTACCGAATGTGAGCCGCCGCAATATTTCTCCGTGACCTGGGAATTCGGAGGCGGCATGAGCTGGGTCGAGCTGCGCTTAACCGCCGAAGGGGATGACCGGTCCCGCCTGAAGTTGTCTCACATTTGCCCGATTGACGACCACTGGAAAAAGTTTGGGCCGGGTGCGGTCGGTGTCGGCTGGGATCTAGCCTTGGTTGGGTTGGAGTTCCACCTTTCGGCGGGTGATACGGACCGTATAGATGAAAACGCCTTTAGCGCCTCCAGCGAAGGGAAATCTTTTATGGCCGACTGCAGCGAGGACTGGCGGCGTGCGGCTGTAGCAGCCGGTGAGAATCCGGCCCAGGCCGAGGCCGCAGCGAAGCTGACCACGGCCTTCTACACGGGAAGCGGGTCGCAGGGGGCCGAATGAACGCCTTCGATGTTCTCGGCGACCCGGTACGGCGCCGCATCTTGGAGTTGCTCGCCGAGGGCGAGCGACGCTCCGGCGATATTGTCGAGGTGATCCATAATGAGTTCGGCATTACCCAAGCGGCCGTTTCGCAGCATCTTCGGGTTCTGCGGGACAGCGGTTTCGCCAGCGTAAAGGTCGATGAGCAGCGCCGCATCTATTCGCTGAACGCCCAGCCGATGCAGGAGGTCGACGTTTGGCTCGATCGGTTTCGCTCCTTCTGGGAACCGAAGCTCAGCGCGCTCGAGACCGAGATCGCGAGGGGCAAAAAGATGCGGAAACGTTGAATGTTGAAATGAGGTTGTCCAATTTATCAAAGGAGCTGTTAACTGATGTCAATCAGCTTGAGCCCGTATTTGAATCTTGACGGTACCACGAAAGAAGCGGTGCTTTTTTACGAGAAAGCGCTGGGCGGGAAAGTAATGAGCATCCATACGTTCGGAGATATGCCGGCGGACCCGAATTATCCGTTGCCGGACGACATGAAGAATCGCGTTATGCATGCGCACTTGAAAGTCGGCGACGCGGATATCATGTTCTCCGATACGTACCCAGGCATGAATTATCAGCCAGGCGATACGGTTACGATTGCCCTCTATCCTACAGAAGAGACAAGAGCGAGAGAAATTTTCGCCGCCTTGGAAGACGGCGGACAAGTCGTCGTGCCCCTTCAGAAGACGGATTGGAGCCCCTTGTATGGGAGAATAAAGGACAAGTTCGGTGTTACTTTCCAAGTGAATGTCCTAGGGGATCAGCCCCAGTAATCGCACACGGACAACAAACAAAGCCTCCTGTTCATCTAATGGACAGGAGGCTTTCTCAGGATCACCGATACCCGCTCGCATTCGCCGGTTTGCCGGCATCCTGCACTTCCACGATATACCGCCACGCATCGGGCTGGGAGCCGTCCAAATCATAACACCCGTACACTTGGGCGAGCTGCCCGCTGGACACCGATTGCCCGTTCCACCGGGCAAGCTCCGGATCTGCGGCCAGAGCGGCAATCCCGCGCCCGACATACCGAGGCGTCTCCGAGATGATGAAATGAGGCTCCTTAGCGGTGGCGTCCCGCCAATTGACTTCCGTAACCCCAAAGTGATCCAGCATCATTTCGGAACGTATCCAGCCGGGAGTCACGGCCACCGCGGTACAGCCGTAGGGCTTTAGTTCATGGGCTAAAGATTTAGCCATACGAAGAACAGACGTTTTGGCGAGATCGTAGAAAAGGGAGTGGCGGTAGTGCTTCTCGTTGTAGTCGGCGGTGCCGTCCGTCATCTCAATGACCAGTCCGTTAGGGCTCCGGGTCAGGAGAGGCAAAGCAAAATGGCTCGTAATAATATGAGTATCGATCCCAAGCCGAAGCAGGCGCAGCCCTCCGGGAAGGGAGTGCTCCCAGACGGGCACGTTCCACTGGGCCAACGTCTCGCCCCCCCACACATCGTTGATCAGAATGTCGAGCCGCCCTTGCTCCTGCTCGATCCGTACGATCAGAGCCTGCACTTGATCGGGATCGAGATGATCCACCTGCACCGCGATCCCCCGGCCTCCGACCTGGTCAACCAGTTCCGCGGTTTCTTCAATCGTTTCCGGCCGATCATACTCGGAACGCTGCGTACGCGTCGTGCGCCCGGTCACATAGACGGTTGCCCCGGCGGCCCCGAGCTCAATCGCGATCCCCCGGCCGGCTCCACGTGTGGCCCCGGCGACTAGAGCTACTTTTCCCTCTAAAGCTTTCATCCTCTATCGCTCCTTTCCTATTCCTCCCCTATGATAAGGCATCAATAAGACAAAGGTTGTCATATTTACACCGACTCAGCCCCAATTAGTTTCTCCCTAAAAAAACAAACCTCACTCCCTAAGTTCTCGCCTTGTTGATCACCCCCAGCACCCCAGCATAATAAGGGCATCTGATTCAATCAGGGGAGCATTGCGGCGGCATTTACGAAAAAACTGATGTCTATAGCATTGGCAGGCACACTAGCCGTAAGTCTGGCGGCATGTGGATCGAAGGACCCGGCCGGCACGACCGGCAACAGCACAAGCTCGAGTCCGGCGAGTACCGGAGGCGCGAAGCAGGACAAGATCACGATCACGTTCCAGAATATTTAGATGAAAAAATTTCAGGTATTCTTTGAAACGTCGGTTTTCACGCGCCAATAAAAGAAAAATTTTCAGCTATCTCTTAAAAACGGGCCGAAAATCGGCTCCTTTGTACATTTAGAGGAAAATTTTTCATCTATTCGGTTGGAGCAGGGTCATGATTACAATTTATAGGAAAAAGTTGCAGCTATTCATCGAACAAAGCTCCTTAGGCCGACGTTTCCCGCAAGGTGCCGTCCTCCATTGTGAGAAGCCGGTCCGACATCCGCGTGATCGCCGGCCGATGCGTGACGAACAGCAGCGTCGTGCCGGGCAGCCGCGTCGTCAGCCGATCGAGCAGCCGCCGTTCGGTGCGGAGGTCGAGCGCCGACGTCGCCTCGTCGAGCACGAGCACCTTCGGCTTGCGCAGCAGCGCCCGGGCGATGCTGATCCGCTGCCGCTCGCCGCCGGAGAGGACGAGCCCTTGTTCGCCCACCTGCGTCTGCAGCCCGTCGGTCAGCTGGGCGATCCACGCCTCGAGCTCGGCGGTCTCAATGGCGTCCCGGATCGCGTCCGGGTCGGTCTCGCCGGTGCTGTACACGATGTTGTCCAGCACCGTACCGCTCCGTAGCATCACCTCCTGGGTGATGCCGGCCACATGGCGGCGCAGCCAGCGCTCGTCGAGGAGCGGGAGCGGTACGCCGCCTAGGGCGAGTACGCCCGAGGTCGGCTCGCGGAGGCCGAGCACGAGCTCGGCGAGCGTCGACTTGCCCGAGCCGCGGGCGCCGACGAGCGAGACGACGGAGCCTTCCGGGATGCGGAAGGTGACGTTCCGCAGCACCGGGCGGCCGCCGTGGGAGAAGGCGAGGTCTATCGCCTCGAGGTCGTAGCGGCCGTCCGGCGGGACTAGCCCCGGCTTGAACGACGCCGGGAACGCCACTTCCGCCACGCGGTCCAGCGCAGGCGCCGCTTTCTTCGCGGCGAAGTACGTGTCTAGATAGGCGATGCCGAACGGACGCAGCCAGTTGTAGACGGCGGCGAAGGCGACAAGCGCGCCGATCGTCATGCGGCCGTCCGCGACGAGTCGGCCTCCGGCGTAGTATAGCACGGCCAGGAAGCAAGAGCCGAGGAAGGCGTTCGCGAACTCGGCCGACTGCATCGTGAGCGCACTGCGACGGTTCGTCCGGAGGTCGCGCTGGAGCGCGTCCGTCAGCTTCGCGAGCGCGTGCGTTTCGCATCCGGACGCCTTGAGGAATGGCGCGGCCGTCAGCGTCTCCCGCAGCGTCTCCGTCACGCGGGACGCTTGCCGCGCCGTCTCGGCGGCCCGCTGCTTGACATGCCGGCCTAGCCGCGACATGAGGACGGCGTGAGCCGCCCAGAGGGAAAGCAGCAGGGCCGCGAGCCCCGGATGCTGCAGGAAGAGGACGATCGAGCCGACCGTAATCGTGATCGTGAGCCACAGCATCCACCAGACCTTGTTGTCGACGAAGTCCATCAGCGTCTCCGTGTCGTCCAGCGTACGCGTGATCAGATCCCCTGGCCGCTGGCGCTCATGCCAAGCTAGCGGCCGGTGCTGGAAGCCGTGATACAGCTCGGCGCGGCCTTGACCGGACACCGTCGCCACGAAGCGCATCGCATAGGTCTCGATCACGATGACGACGCTCCCGACCACCGGGACGAGCACCGAGCAGAAGCAGACGATCAGGAGCAAGCCCCAGTCCTTCTGGGGGAGCACGTGCTCGAGAATGTACCGGGTCAGCAACGGCGGGGTCATGAACGACAAGCTGCCGAGGAGGATCAGGCTCCCCGTGAGAAAGACGTTGCGCCGATACGGATGCATCCGTATACGCAGATAAGCTAGAGCGGCTCGGACGTTAGAGCGTGGCGGTGACACCGGCGCTGGCGCGGGTGATGAGGCGGGTACGGGCATCGCGGGCTTCCTCCTCTAGATTTTCACTCGCCGTGCCGGACATCATACGACTCTCCGATTGCTCGCTGTGCCACAGCCGGGCGTAGAGGCCGGACGAATCCAGCAGCAGCTGTTCGTGCGTCCCGTGCTGCACGACGGTGCCGCTGTCGAGCACGAGAATGCGGTCGGCATGGGCAGCCGCCCGCAACCGGTGGGTGACGCTGATCCGCGTGATCCGCTCGCTCCGGGCATGCGCGTCGAGCGCCGCGTACACCCGTGCTTCGCTCGCCTCGTCCAGCGCCGAAGTCACCTCGTCCAGCAGCAGCAGGTCCGGCTGCTTCAGCATCGTGCGGGCCAGGCTGACGAGCTGGCGCTGGCCGCCGGACAAGACGGCGCCCTTGTCGCCGAGCGGTGTCGCGTAGCCCTCGGGGAGCGACACGACGATATCGTCGGCGCCGAGTGCGCCGATCCATCGCTCCACCGAGGCCGCATCGGCGTCCGGCTGGAGATAAGTCAGGTTGTGCCACAGGCTGTCGTGGAACAAGTAGCCTTCCTGTGTCATATAGCCGATACGCCGGCGGAGGTGAGCGGCGTCAATCCCGCTCAGCGTCGTCCCGCCGAGGCGAATCTCCCCGGACGTCGGTTCCTGCAGGCGGGCGAGCAGCTTCAGCAGCGTGCTCTTCCCGGCCCCGCTCGGCCCGACGATGGAGAGGTGCTCGCCCGGCGAGACCGTGAACGACACCCGATTCAGCAGCGGCCCGCGCTCGCCATGGACGCTCACGTCGCGGAACTCGATCGCGCCGCCGCGGAGCGACTCCGGCTGCAGGAGGCCGGGGCGAGCTCCGGGCTCGAGCGAGAGGGAGACGTAGTCGAGCAAGCCCTGCAAGCGGAGGCGGATGTCCGCCAGCGCGACGTATTGCATGAAGAACAGCCGAACCGGCGCGTTGATCGCGGGAATGAAGGCGATGACGGTCATGAGCTCCCCGATCGTAGCCTGTCCGTTCACGACTTGCCAGCCGACGAACAGGAAGGCGAGCGATGGGGCGAGCGCGTCGGGAAGCCGCGGGAAGCCTTTGAAGGCATCGGTCAGAATTTGCTCCTGAAAGGAGAGTCGAGCCCACATCTCCTGCTCCCGGGCGAACTGCTCGTATTCCTGGCGCGCCGTGCCAAAGAGGCGAATTTGCTTATGGGCTTCAAGCTTCTCGAGCAGGCTGTGGCGCAGTACGGCATTGTGCCGGATCAGCTGCCGGCGCGCCTCACCCCTTCTCCGGCCGAAGATGTGCACCGGAATGAACAGCAGGATGTACGTCAACACGATCAGGATCGCGACCGGCCAGTGGATGCGGCTGATGACGGCAATCGCCGTTCCGCCTAGCAGTGCAGCTTGTACAAGAGTAGGAATGGTGAGCAAGCCGAATTCCTGGATCATGCGCGTATCTTGGATGCAGCGCTGCAGCAGCTCGCCTCGGGGCGTCCGGGTGAAGAAGTCCGCGGTCGTGCGGAAGACGGCCGCCACGGTGTCCAGCGTCAATCGGGACGTCAGCTGCTGCATCGCGCGGATCGAAACATAGCTGCGCAGCGCGGTGAGCAGCTCGGCCGCGAGGAATGTGCCCGCCAGCCATAGGCCCAGCAGCAGCAGACGTTCACCGCTCCGGAGCAGCGATTCGTCGACCATGCGCCCGATGAGGAGGGGGGATGCGGCACTTGCGAGCGTAATGGCCAAGGTCAGGACCGACGTGAGCAGCAGGGCGGTTTTGTTGCCGGTGAGTTGTCGAACGAAAAAGACAAGCCAGTTCGGCGAGCGCGAAGGATTCAAGTGGACGACCTCCTGAAGAGAGAAGAAACGCCCTCATCGTATCAGCATGTCCGATTTAGGGTCAAACGGTAAAAACAAGTGTTCCCCTTTTTGGGCGTTAACCCGGTTACTCGCGTGTATCCGGGAAGTCGGCATTTTCAGAAAATGAATGCTCGTTCAAGCTCCTCCAATCGCGTTTTTTTGTGAGCCGGAGTGGAGTTCTCCTTCAGAAAACACAAAACCCGCACTAGGGCGGGCTTCTTCGGAATCCAAAAAAATATTCAATCGGCGGTTTCCGCAAAGTACCAGGCATACGCTTCGGAGGCGTCCTTTACTACGGGGATTGCTATACCTTTCCGGTTGCGAACTGAACGGCCAAGCACACGAGAATGACGCTGATCCATACGATCCCGCCGAGCAAAACGGGCTTCGCTCCCGTCTTCACCAACTGTCGGAAGTCCACGGCCAAGCCGATGGAGAACAGCGCCATGTCGATCATGTACTTGCCCGCGAAGGTGGTGTAGGGCACCAAGGCGTCGGGAATGACGCCAACCGTGTGTAGCAAACTCGCGGCGAGAAAATACAATATAAACCAAGGAATGATTCGGATCAGGCTTGCCCCGCTGCCGGTTCCGGCCGTGCCTTCCTTCCGGCGCTTCATGCTGACCAGGACGGCCAGGAAGATGCAGATCGGGATGATGAAGGTCGAACGCGTCAGCTTCACGATGGTGGCATACTGGCCGGCCGCTTCGCTGTACGTATATCCTGCGGCTACGACCGAGGACGTGTCGTTGATGGCGGATCCGGCCCATAGTCCGAAGCCCAGGTCGGATAAGCCCATGACATGGCCGAGCGGAGGGAAGAAGAGCGCCGCGACAATGTTGTACAGGAAGATGGTCGAGATCGACAAGGCGATCTGCATTTCTTTGGCTTCGATGATCGGAGCGACCGCCGCGATCGCCGAACCCCCGCAGATGGCGGTTCCCGCGCCTACCAGCGTCTGCATGTGCCCTTCCATCTTCAACAGCTTCCCGACCAGGAAGGCGACGATGAAAGCGGTTGCGAGCGTGCACAGCGTAACGGTCAGCGAGGCGGTACCGGTCTCCCACACCTGCCTTAGGTTCAGCCCGCAGCCCATCGCGATGATCGACCATTGCAAAATTTTCTTGGACGTGAACGTAATGCCCGCCTTGCAAGCTGCAGGCTTGCGGAGCGTATGGTTCCAAATGATCCCGATGGCCATGGAGAATATAGGAGCGCCGATAAAAGGAATCAGCAGGCCGAGCAAATAACCGGGAAGCGCCATAGCGGCAGTAAACAGCAGGCCGGGCGCGAGTTGTTTCAATCGGTTCATGGCGCATCTCCTAGATGTAGATGAGGGATTCTTCACATCTTATTGTAGGGTAGGCCTCGGACATCCGGCAAATGAAAAAACTTAATCAAAAACATAAGCGGAGCTAATGAATGAGCTCTTGCGCAGGGTGGAAAAATCATGTATAGTGAGGGTAAGTTAATTCTTACTAAAGTAGTAGGAAATGTGGGGATTAAAATGAGCGACGACGTTCGAAACGGGCGCTGCCCGAAATGCGGATCCCAACTGAATAGCGATTTGAACGGAAAATCCGGCGTGTGTGCGGCGTGCAGCACGAATCTGACCTCCTCGGCGGCAGCCTTGAAGGATACGCTGGTGTATTGGGAAGACTCGAGCAAAGCGGGGAGCCATGTGCTGCGGCATGTTATCGTGCTCGGGGCGATCGGGTTGGTCGCGCTCGTTGCTTATTTTATGGGCGGTTAATCGCTTGTATGCTTCCCTTTCCTGCATATGAATATAGAAGCAGCCGATCTCCGGTTTGGGAGAAGGGCTGCTTTTTTTGTTTGGATGATTGAGATGCTCCGGAAACCGCCAGTCCGAGTGCTCTAAAGCAACTTTCATACGACCGAAACGAACCAATCGACCTAAAGGAACGGAATCCAACCCAATCCGCAAAAAGGGGCCGAGCAGCACTTCCGCTGCCCGGCCCTTGGCCGCTTTAGGCCCGCCCAGCCCCTAGCTGCGCCAGCACCGCCTTCGGCACCTTGCACACCATGCTGTAGGCCGGGTTGTACACGTTCGCGACTTCGTACTCGACCACCTGGCCGAGCAGCAGGCTGGCCTCCTGCACGGACAGCCCGTAGTCCTGCCGCAGCCAATCGAGCATCTCCGTCGTCGCGTGCTGCAGCGCCTGGTCGAGCGGCCGCGCGTTGCCGACGCACAGCAAGTGCGTCGCGGTCTCCGCTCGCGGCCAGCCGATCGTTCGCGCCTTGTGCACGCGAACCGTGAAGCGTACGTCCATCGAGATTTCGATGCCCGTGCCCGCAATCTCCCCGTCGCCCTGCAGCGCATGGCCGTCGCCGAGATGGAACAGCGCGCCTTCGGCGAAGACGGGGAAGCTCACCTTTACCCCGGCCGTGAAGCCGCGATAATCCATGTTGCCGCCATAGGGGCCCGAGGTGGCGGTGGAGATCGCCTGCCCCTGGGCTGGAGCGACCCCGAAGCAGCCGAGGAACGGCCGCAGCGGGAGCCGGAGCCTGCTCAGGGCGGAGTCGGCCGGCAGGTCCTTGAGCTCAGTCCAGCCTTCGGCGGCGTTGACGCGCCAATGCACGATCTCCCCCTTGGGCAGCGTCTGGGCCTGCTCCGGGTTGACTACATTCGGGGCCAGTACGTTGCTGACCCAACCCCAGTCCCGGCTCGGCACGATCGATTCGAACTCGACCTCGAGCGTGTCGCCCGGAGAGGCACCTTCGACGTAGAACGGCCCGGTCATCGGGTTGCCGCGAGTCGCCGCGCTCTCCCCCCGTGCATCCCAGCCTCGCGCGTCGACGGTGTACGTCTCGATCGTGTCGCCGTCCCGAACGACGCACTGCGGCTCATGCGAGCCGAGCGTATTGTAATAGCGTGCAGGTTGAAACACCGTAGTCATAGGGAGCGCCTCCTCATTATCAGCCGATTTTCACAAAACAGGGGCAACCCGATTAATACCGCGATAACAACAGTCATACCCAGGGTTACCTTTTTCGGTAATTTTTTATCATTCTCGCCTTGATACCAACCCGTGTGCATGAACACATTTCGATAAAGAATCAAAATGATCATGGTGTTTGCCAGAAATAAAGCGGCAATGCTCGAAAAGGCAAGATTGCCTCCGTAAACATGGTTCTCCAGGAGCCACAAAAGCCAACCACCGAGCACATAAATGACCAGGACACGGACGATCTCCAGCAAAATTCTAGCAATCCGGATCAATGGAGAAGACACCTCTTTACTCGTATAGGGGCCTGCAATGCTTCTCCATTCACTATAGCACGAACGCCTTTGGAGTGTCAGTCGAATCGTACGCGCGTCTCCCTTGGCGCACAGAGGAGTTTGTCGATGCATGTAGAATACTACTGAATCCGACTTCATCGTCCATTCCGAAAAGGAGCGTCCGCGTGGTATTTTCCAGCCTCATCTTCCTCTACCTGTACTTGCCGATCCTACTGATCGTTTATTTCGTCGCGAAGAGCATCACCTACCGCAACTGGGTGCTGATCCTGTTCTCGCTCGCCTTCTACGCCTGGGGGGAGCCGGTCATGATCGGGCTGCTGATCATCTGCGCGCTCGTCGGGTATCAATTCGCTCTTCTGATCGAGAAGTACAGGCATACGCAGCTGGCCAAGCCGCTATTATTCACGTCCGTCACGATCAATATCGTCATTCTGTGCTACTTCAAATACACAGGCTTTCTGCTCGACAACCTCAGCAGCTGGCTGCACGTCTCGATCCCGTACCACGAGGTCGCGCTGCCGATCGGCATCTCGTTCTTCACCTTCGAGATCATCTGCTACACGGCCGATGTGTACAAGGGCGCGCTGAAGGCGCCGAAGTCGCCTATGCAGATGCTGCTCTACGTCTCGTTCTTCCCGCACCTGATCGCGGGGCCGATCATCCGGTTCGTCGATATCGAGGAGCAGATCCGGCGCCGCATGTTCTCGCTGTCCCTCTTTTCCGAAGGGATCAACCGCTTCATCATCGGCCTGGGCAAAAAAGTGATTCTCGCCAACAACATCGGCGAAGTCGCGTCCAATGTGCTGGACGGGGGAGCGGCCGGAACGAGTGTGCTGGGTGCGTGGTTCGGCATTGCGCTGTTCGCGCTGCAGATTTACTTCGACTTCTCGGGATATTCGGATATGGCGATCGGGCTGGGGAAAATGTTCGGGTTCACGCTGCGGGAAAACTTCAACTACCCGTACATTTCCCGGTCGGCGTCCGACTTTTGGCGTAGGTGGAACATCTCGCTCGGCGGGTTTTTCCGCGATTACGTCTACATCCCGCTCGGCGGCAACAAGCGCATGTACTTGCGCAACTTGTTCGTCGTCTGGTTCCTGACCGGCTTCTGGCACGGGGCGAGCTGGAATTTCATCGTCTGGGGGCTCTACTTCGGCCTCCTCATCTACCTGGAGCGGATTGCGCTGGACCGCGTGTTCCGAGTACTGCCGGCGGCCGTGTCCCACCTGTATTTGCTCGTGGCGATGCTGGTTGGCTGGGTATGGTTCTATTTCACCGACTTGGCTGAAGGGGTCCGGTTCCTCGGGCTCATGTTCGGGCTGTCGGGGGCGGCCTGGACCACGATGGAGCTCGGAATCGTCTTCCGGAGCCAGAAGGTCATCTTCGCCGTCGCCATCATGGCGTCTACGCCACTAGCCGGCTGGCTCATCACCGCGGCCCTGCGCAGGCTAAGGCTGAATCCGCTGGCGATCCGCGAGGTCGCCGTACCGGTGCTGAACCTCGTCATTCTGGCGGCGGCCACGGCGCTGCTCGTCGGGAGCACCTACAATCCGTTCCTGTATTTCCGATTCTAATCCGATAAGGTGTTGGCGATGAAAAAAGTGAACCTGCTGCTGTTCCTGATGCCCGTATTCGCGCTGTTCGCGCTCAATCTGCTGCTCCCCAAAGGGGAGGAAGTTTCGAAGCTGGAGAAGCGGACGCTCCGGGCGTTCCCAAGCTTCTCGCTGTCGAGTTTGTGGAGCGGGCAATATTTCAAGGAGTTCGACAATTATTTCGCCGATCACTTCGTGTTCCGCGACCGGCTCGTGCAGGCGGGCAGCGAGATCAAGGATTGGCGCGGCCTGACAGGGGAAGACCGGGTGTCGATCGTGGTGCAGAAGGGCGGGAACAACATGTTCCAGGATCTCGCCAAGAGCGCGCCGCCGGATAAAGCCGCCTCGGTGCAGCAGGATGCAGGTGCTGCTTCTAAGGGAACTGGAACAGGCGCAGAAGCGCAGTCCGCGGCCCCGGCGACGAGCCCGGGTACGGGTGCGGGAGCGGGAGCTGCAGCGGCTTCGGCTGCGGCGGCCGAAGCCGCCAAGGACGTGCAGAACACCGATTCCGAACGGTATCTGGTGCTGAAGGACCGGGCGATGGCGCTGTTCAGCTATGTGCCTGAATATGGACAAGCGTATGCGGAGGCGCTTCGGGATTTTCAGAAGGCGATCGATCCGAAGATCCGGGTATACAACTTGCTCGCCCCGACCGCGATCGAGTTCGTGAAGGAGGCGAAGTACAAGACGCTCTCCGACTCCCAGAAGGACGCGATAGGCCAGATCTACAAGGCGCTGGGCCCGAACATCACGCCGATCGACGCGCATTCGGCGCTTAGCAAGCATACGGACGAATACATCTACTTCCGGACCGACCACCACTGGACCGCTCTGGGGGCTTACTACGCCTATACGGCGTTTATGGACCGAATCGGGGAAAAGCCGGTGCCGCTCAGCCAGTACGAGACGGAAGAGTGGGACGGTTACCTGGGCAGCGCCTATTCGGCGACACTCGACGTAAATCTCAAGAAGAACCCGGACACGGTCGCGTTCTACAAACCGTTCGTGCCATACGACTATGCCCTGCACTGGGTCGATGAGGTGGGCTTGAAGCGCAATGTCGTCGATCGGAGCTATGCAGAGGAGGGAGGCGGCGGGTATGCCGTGTTCCTCGAGGGCGATTCGCCGTGGGGTGCGATCGAGACCGACAATAAGAACGGCAAAAAGCTGCTCGTGATCAAAGATTCGTACGCGAATCCGTTCGTACCGTTCCTGCTGCCGCACTTCCAGACCGTCTACTTCATAGATCCGCGGCACTTCACGTCGCACATCTTCGACTTCGTGAAGGAGAAGGACGTCACGGACGTCCTGTTCCTGAACAATCTGGCCGTGACGGCCTACAACGGATACACAGAGCTCTTGCTGTCCAAGGAGTAGAGCTCTTTTGAGACGATAAAGCCTGCAGCAAGCGGTGCGGACCGCGGACTGCAGGCTTTTTGGGCGTTAAGTTCGATCAAGGCTTCGCACTGCCCGAGCCGATGGCGGTCGGCTCCAGCTTTTCATTGAACGTTACCAGGTACCAGGGCTCGCTGGCAGCGGCGGCGTCCACCTGAATGTTCATTTCCCACGGGGCTTCGTAGCTGACCCCGATCCGCTGCTTGCCCTGATAGAGGGCTACGACGAAAGGGGGCTCGCCTGCCGCATGATCCAGTTTCGGGTAGGCGATCACCGAGGACTTACCCGCGGGAAGAGACGGACCCGTCAATTGCGTATACCGGTACGGGACCGGATTAAGGCCCGGCTCGACCTTGCTCAGGAACCAATTCGACTGGACCATCCGCTGATACAGGCCGTCCATATACGGATTCTCCCCGATATCGTACACGAACTCGCCGTTCGTTCGCTGCGCCTGGGCCCGGCTGAAGTTGAAGTACGTGATGCCCTTCACCTGCGGGAAGAGGCGGGGCAAGAGCCCGTACATGTATTGGAACTGGCCTTCGGCCCATGTCCAGTACGACTTGTTCGTCTTAAGCGACGTATGGGCGACCGCGCCTTCGGAGATCATGATCGGCTTGTGGCTGTACTTGGCGTAGAGCGGGGCGAACGTGTCGATCAGCGTACCCTGGAAATGCTCCTCGCCGTTCAAGATCGGACTGGTGTACAGGGAGAAGCCGACCCAATCGACATAAGCGTCCCCCGGGTAATAAGCATCGATCGTTTCCGGCGGCCAAAAGTTAGGCGACCACACCATCGCCACGTTGGGCGCTTCCTCGGCCATGATGTCATGGATGAGCCGAAACTTCTCGATGTACTTGGTCGGCGTATCGTGCCACGGCACCCAGGCGCCGTTCATCTCGGAGGCGTAGCGGAGGAAGATGGGCATCCCGGATGCCTTAGCTTCCCGGGCGAAACGGCGGACATACTCGTCGTCCAACACATCGTCGAGCCCATAGCGCGGCTCCCAGCCGATCTGGAGCGCGCCGCCCAGCGCCTGAACCCGCTCGGCCGTCCGCTGAGGGAAGTACGTATTCGTATCGGTCTGCACCTTGCGCCACCCCACGTAGGCGAGATACAGCGCGTGTCTGCGGCCATAGACGGGCTCGATCTTGTTCACGTCGTAGCCGACCCGGCGGTCTGCGCCGAGCATGCCGAGGTAGACGCCGGACACCGGCTCGTGTTTGGCCGGCGCAGCCAAGGCCGCGCTTGCCGCCGGGCTCGCGGAGCGTACGTACAGCTGGACGGAGGCGGACGGATTGAGGGCGGGGGTGCCTGAGGCGCTTAGCGGCAGTGTCGAGGGAACACCGGCGGCGTGCGCGGCGATCCGCGCCCGGTAGACCGCGGCTACGTCCGCTTGCCCCGCCTGCTCGGCCTTCAGCGCTTGGTCGTTCCAGAAGGACGTAATCTCCTCCTGGAGGGGGACGGTCACCATTTTGGCGGATTCCGGTGCGGAATCGACCACTAAGGAATGGTCCTCGCGGAGAGAGTAGAGGACGAACAGCAGAGCGGCCATCCCTACGAGTCCGATCGAGGTTCCCAAGGCCCATATTTTCATCATACGCATAGCACTTATCTCTCCCTGTTTCATCTTGTCGAACGGGATCGGCTCAGTCTCCGTAGGGAGGGCGGTCGTCTAGCGGGAGAGCGATTTCAAGAACAGCTGGCGGAAGTTGAGCCGGATCTGCTCCGAGGTATAGCCCTGCTGGCGCAGGAGGACGAACAGACTCGGGTCCCAGGCGGACATCAGGACGTGTGCGGTGAAGTCCGGATTCAGATCCGTCCGACCTTCCCGATCCGCATAGGCGCGGATCAGCCGCTGCAGCGTATCGTGCATGTACTGGTAGAAGGGGGAGTGGAAATAATAACTTTTCGACATGTCGCAGTTCTTGTTGACCTGAATGGCGGTAAGCCATTCCGACTTGTCGTCAATGAATTGCATCCAATGATCGAGCACCGTGCCCAATTGCTCCTCGACAGGAAGAGACTCCGCCTCGCGAAGCGCCTGGGCGAGCTGCTCCCGGAAGCAGGTGCAGCTGTCCTGCATGAGGTCGGCGCAGAGATCGGTTTTGTTCGCATAGCGCCTATATAGCGTGCCTTGGCCGATGCCGGCGGACTTGGCGATCTGGTGCATACTGACCTCTTCGAGGCCGTGTTCCCTGAATAAGGCCTGTGCGGTCTTCAGGATGAGGGCACGATGCTCGGCCGCATCCTTGCGTTCCTTCCGGATTGACACCTCATTCACCTCACAAAAAAATGCAAAATCTCAGCTTGCCCACATATTGACAAACGGACAATTGTCCGGTATGATCCGGAATAGAAACGGACAATTGTCCGGTAAAGGCCGAAACAAGCGTTGTACGCCGCATTCCAATGACTTTATTGTACTCCTAATTCCGAGAGGCGGTCAATGGAACGAGGATGGCGGAACGCGCTTCGCACGGCTATATGGATAGGAGTGATTTTTGCATGTCTACTCACGCTGCACCAGGTACGACCGCTGAAGAGCCGTTTTCCATCCGCAGCATTCTCGCCCCGCTCGTCGCCATTATCGTCGGGTTGTTCATGGTCATCTTGGACGGGACCGCGGTCAATGTGGCGCTGCCCGGACTCGTTCAGCAATTCGAGAGCTCGCTCTCCGTCGTCCAGTGGACGGTTACCGGGTATGCGCTCGCTCAGGCGGCTGTCATCCCGCTCGCCGGTTGGTTGTCCGACCGGTTCGGAGCGAAGCGGATCTTCCTGATCTCGGTCGGGATGTTCACGATCGGCTCGCTCTTGTGCGCCCTCGCGACCGATGTCAGCCAGCTGATCGCGTACCGCATCCTGCAAGGCTTGGGCGGCGGCATGGTGATGCCGATCGCGATGGCGTTCACGTACCGGCTGAGCCCGCCGAGCAAGGTCGGAGCCGTTATGGGCATGATGGGGATCCCGATTCTGCTGGCTCCGGCGCTGGGCCCGGTGTTGGCCGGCTGGCTCGTCGATTATGCGACTTGGAAGTGGATCTTCCTGATTAACATCCCGATTGGCATTATCGGCATTCTCGTAGGGGTGAAGACGCTGCCGAGCATCGAGCGGCAATCCGTCGCCTCGCTTGACCTGCTCGGCATGCTGCTCGCACCGATCGCGTTCGCCGCGTTGTCCTACGGCGTGAGCGAAGGCGGCACGAGCTGGACCTCGGTGAAGACGATCGCCGGAATCGCGATCGGCGCCGTCGCCTTGATCCTCTTCACCATAGTCGAGCTGCGCCGCTCGAACCCGCTCTTGGAGCTGCGGGTGTTCCGCTCCCGCGATTTCACCCGGGGGATCATCGTGCAATGGATCGCGCAGATCGCGCTGTTCGGCACGCTGTTCATGATTCCGCTGTTCCTGCAGCAGGCCAAAGGCTATACCGCCTTCGACACCGGCCTGATCATGCTGCCGCAAGCGATCTCGGCTGCCGTGTTCATGCCGATCGGCGGCAAGCTGTACGACCGGCTAGGTGCGCGCCCGCTCGTCGTCATCGGCATGCTGATCGTCACGAGCGCCGCGTACATCATGTCCGGCGTGGAGGCCGAGGACGGCGTCATTATGATGATGATCCCGCTGGCTCTGCTAGGGGCGGGCATGGGCATCTCCATGATGCCCCTGAACACGCACCTCATCCAGTCGGCGCCGCCGAGTCTGGTGAGCCGCGTCACCTCGCTGACGAACGCCGCCCAGCAGGTGATGACCTCGTTCGCGGTCGCGGGCTTGGCGACGATCGTGACGAGCCGGATGAAGACGTACTCGGCCGATACGACCCATTCGCTCATCGAGTCGTGGGCGTTCTCGTTCGGTGACACGTTCCTCGTGTTGACGTGCGTAGCGATCCTCGGCGCGCTCATCGCACTGCTGCTGCGCAAGCCGAAGCAAGCGGCGGCGAGCAGCGAGAAGCCGGGCGAGATGCCTATGATGATCGGGTAACGCTATATTGTTGAGAGACCTCTGGGAGCCCTTCTTATTGTGTGGAGGGTAACCTAGAGGTTTTTTGAGTTTAAGAGCGGCATCTGCGCAAGGGAGAGGCCGGGAGCCGAAGCGATTCCCGATATTTGGTCACCGTTCGCCTCGAGACCGCGATGCCGTCTTGGGCAAGTCGCTCCGCCAGCTCCCGGTCGGAGTAGGGCTTGCGCTTGTCCTCGGCGGCGATCCAGCGGCGGATGTGCTCCATCGCTTGCCGGGCGGACCACTGGGCAGACTCGGCGTCTGCGGCAGCGGGAAGCGACGGGGCGAAGAACTGCTTGAGCGCGAACAGCCCGGCCGGGGTACGCACTTGCTTGTGCCGAATCGCCCGGCTCACCGTGGAAGGGTGCAGCCCGATCTTGGCGGCCACGTCCCTCAACTGCAGCGGCTTCAAGGCGATCGGGCCGTGCTGGACGAAATCGAGCTGAGCATCTGCCAGGGCGGCGATGACACGGAGCAGGGTGGCCCGCCGCTGCTCCAGTCCGGCCAGGAGGGCGCGAGCCGCCCGGCTGCGGTCGGCGATGTAGGCCGCGAAGTCTTCTTCATGCGGGGCATGTTTCCTTTGCGCTCCTTCAAAAGAGACGTTAAGGGCGAGCTGCGGGAGGTGGCGGTCGTGCAGCGTAATCTCGAGGCCGGCTCCGGTCAGCCGGATGGTGGCATCCGGCTCGACATATGCGGTCCGGTCGAGCGGCTGGTGGGCGAGACCGGGACGCGGATTCAGGCGATCGCGAATATAGCGGACGATCGCTTCGGCATGGGCGGGCTCGATGTGGAGCCGCTGAGCGAGGTGGGTCAGATCGCGCCGGGCGATCAGCTCGAGCCCGATCTTCACGGCTTCAGCCGTCCCCCTCGGGGCGTCGGAGGCCGAGTCCCGGTCGAGCTGCAGGAGCAGGCATTCCTTCACCGTGCGTGCGCCGACCCCGGCCGGCTCCAGTGTTTGAAGCACATGCAGCGCCTCCTGGACGACGGACTCCGGCTGACGGACCGCCGCTTGAATGAACTCGATCGGGAGGGGCAAGTAGCCGTTCGGGTCCAAGCTGCCGGCGATATAACTCGCGGTGCGCTTCACGGCCGGCGAGCAATCGGTCAGCCGAAGCTGCTCCAGCAGCGACTGCTCGAGAGCCGAGTCATCGCTAGGGATGGAGCCGGACGTGAACTCTATGGGGCGGGAAGAGGCTGACCCCGGGCTGTGTGTGCCTGCCGATGGCGGCGATCGAAGCTCGAGGGCTGGGTTGTCCCAGGCCGTATCGAGGATATAGCCGGCCAGTTCGCTTGCGGACATGCGAAGCAGCTCGAGCGACTGCTTGACCGCCGGCGTTAGCGTGAGTTTCATCTGTTGCTGCTGTTCAAGCCGTTGCTGCAAGCTAGGGGTACGCGCATTGTGCGGAGGCATGTTCCGAACCGTTCCCTTCCGTACGTTGTTGCTTTTCATTATAGCGTATTAAGCGCAAGGGATAGACATTTGATCAAAAGCTTAGCAGTTCGCTACAATGGAGCTATTAAGGAAACGTTTGTGGACTCGGATGGAAAAGAGGCGGCGGCAATGGAACGCGGGCAGAAATGGTATGTAGTCGGAATGGCTTGGGCAGTCATCATCATCTTGCTGGGGGAATTGATTTGGCTCCCCGATCCGCTGCGCTTCGGCGCCGGGAAGTCGCTGTTCTGGATTGACGCGATCGACGCCGTCGCGTACGCCATCCTGCTCGTGCCGCTCGCGTGGCTTGCCGGCGCCGTGCGCAGCCTGGCGGCCGGGCTGCGCCGCCATGGCGGGCGCGGGCGTGCACCGGCGGTGGCGGATGGCAGTGCCGGTACCGCCGCCGGTGCGGCTGTGGCAGGCCCTGCTGGCGCCGCATCCGGCACGGGTGGCGCCGCGAGCACGAGTGGCGCCGCCGGTGCCGGTAGCCCCGCTGCCGGCGGCGCTCGCCCGCCGGCCCGGGGCCGCTCCCGGCTCGCAGCGGTCGCGGCCGCACTGCCGCCAGCGGCGGTCGCCGTCGCTTCCGCCGCCTCGATCGGCGCGCTCCTCATGGAGCCGCGCCGGCTGGTGGCCGCCGCGGCCTTGCTCGGCGCGGCCGCTTTGTTCGCCGCGCTCGATCTCGCGCTGGCGGAGCGACGGCGGCGAGGCCGCGCCATCCCATGGCGCAGCCTCGCCGGCACGGCGGTCAGCGCGCTGATGCTGCTCGCGCTGCTCTTGCCGACGGGGTACATGGTGACGTACCCCGGCATCACGATCAACATGAGCCGCTATGCCACGGCTCAAGGCGGAACTGCGCACAGCCCGATGATCGGCGTGCTCGTCTTCGAGCGGCCGGCGTTTCCGGCGGACTGGCTGTTCGCCAAGCTGTTCCCGCACTACGCCTTCGAGCCGAGGGAGAACCTCGGCATGTCGCTTGGCGCCTACGACACGCTCGTGCGGGACATGAAGGCCGAGGCGGACGCGCTGGGCAGCGCCATCGCCTTCCAGCGGGCCGGGCTCGGCCGGGGAGCGGTGCCGCACGGCGTGAAGGTGTCGGCGGTGCTGCAGGGCGGAACGGCGGAGGGCAAGCTGCGGCCCGGCGACGTAATCCAGCAGGCGAACGGTCGCGCGCTTACGACCTCGGCCGAGCTGACCGCTTTCATGCGCGGGGTGCGCCCAGGCGACGAAGTGACGCTGACGCTGAAGCGGGGGAGCGAGACCGTCTCGCAGCGAGTCGGCACGCGGCCCCATCCGGACAACCCGAACCAGGCCGCGTTCGGCATCCAGATCGAGGACGAGCTGGAGTATGACTTGCCGCGCCAGGTCGAATTCCATGATTACTTGGCGCATGAGGGCGGGCCCTCCCATGGCGCGATGCTGACTCTGGCGCTGCTCGATCAGCTGACCCCGGGCGGAATCACGAATGGCAACCTCGTGGCTGGGACCGGCACGATCAACCCGGACGGCTCCATCGGCCGCATCGGCGGCATCGAGCAGAAGGCGTACACCGTGGAGCGTTCGGGAGCGGACGTGTTCTTCGTCCCGGACGGGCAGGAGGAGGAGGCTAGGCGAGGCTCGAACCGGCTTCAGATCGTGCCGGTGAGGACGGTGCAGGACGTGCTCGACTGGCTGAAGGCGCACCCGAAGCGTTGAATAATGGGGAGGTGCGGTGTCTCCCTTCGTGGGAAGGGAGAGTGTAGTTAACCATAAACTATTAAGCTAACTCACCTTTACAAAATTCCCGCAATCCCGTCCATTTTGCTTCCGTAGTAAGCCTATCCTTACAATTAGCGCCAGTCCACCTTACTATTAGCGCAAGTTAGCCTAACTATCGAGCGAATTTCTCGGAAAAGGGGCCAAAAGAGTTAACTTGCCCCTCTTATTAGTAAACTTTGCTTTACAAGGCGGTGCTTTACTGGGAGAGTTAGAACGGCCATCATACATAACGGGGGGATGAACATGAGCCTGCAGAACCAAGAAGTCGTGATAGGCATAGACGGAGGAGGCACTCATACGAGGGTCATGGTCGCGGACCGGACGGGGAAGGTGCTGGCGTACGTAGAAGAAGGATCCTCGTCCATCCATAAGGATAAGAACGCCAAGCACAATGTACAGCTGGCAATCGCCAAGGCGATCCAAGCCGCCGAACGGAACCCGCAGGACGTCCGTGCTCTAACGGCCGGTCTGGCCGGGTACGATTCCGAAGCCGACCTGGAGTGGGTCGTCCCGTTAACGGCACTGGAAGGCTTGGATTGCCCTAGGCAGCATGTGGGCGATGCCATTGTGGCACACAGCGGTGCGCTCTTGTCCGAACCCGGCATCATCGTCATTGCGGGGACGGGATCGATTATCCAAGCGATTCCGGAGTCCGGCGATTCGATCCGGAATTACGATCTGCATCATTATGCTCGAAGCGCGGCCCGCTTCCTCGCGTATGACGCTACTTACGAGCTGCTGGCCGGAAACACGGATGCGAGCGACCTCCAATTGACGAAGAACATTCTGGCCTTCTGGGAGCGTAGCTCCGTTCAAGAGCTGGCACTACTCGCTCGGGAGGGCTTCGTGGTGGATCACCAAGAACGCAACCGCAAGTTCGGGCAGCTCGCCCCGATCGTTACAACCGCCGCTATGGAGGGCAGCCGGGCGGCCCGGCTCGTATGCGACCATGCCGCACATCAGATCGTGGTAGGGGTAGAGATGCTAGCCTCTTATTTTGATCGTCCGGAGGTGAGCGTCGCCTTGATCGGCAGCGTGGCCGGCAGCGAGTATATGAAGCGAACGCTCGGCTCCCGGTTGGAGCAAGGGCGCAACAGAAGCTTCCGCCTCGTCCGGCCAGCCTTCGCTCCTGTAGCGGGAGCGGTCATGCTTGCGCTCAAACAGCTCGACATCCCGCTCCTGCCGGACACTTTGGACAACCTCAGGCAGCATCCGCAGGCACGGCATAGTTAAGGGTATGAATTATTAATACGAAGAATTTCTTATAGCGAAGTTGTACCTGTCCGGCGAACAAAGACCGGGATAGAATAGTGGATATCATCATAATTGAGACAGAGCGATGAAAGCGGATCGTTCGAAAGCGAGAGGTTTATGGACATAATGATGCAGGATGCTGCAACCATCGTCGACAGGCTGCGGGCGGCGGGTTGCGTGTTCGCCGAAGAGGAGGCCCGCTTACTCGTAACCGCGGCTCAGACGCCGGCCGATCTGGCCGCCATGGTGGACCGGCGCATCGCCGGGCAGCCCCTCGAGCACGTCGTCGGTTGGGCTGAATTTTGCGGTTTGCGGATCGTGATGGATCCGGGGGTGTTCGTCCCCCGACCGCGCACGGAGTTCCTTGTGACACAGGCGGCCGCCCTTGCCCGGTCGGGAGCCGTCGTGGTCGACCTGTGCTGCGGCTCCGGCGCACTGGGAGCCGCACTGGCCGCGGCCGTGGGACCGATCGAGCTGCATGCCGCGGACATCGACCCTGCCTCGGTGAGCTGCGCGCGCCGCAACGTCGCGCCGGCCGGCGGCCGCGCATACGAAGGCGACCTATGGGAGCCGCTGCCCTCCACGCTGCGGGGCCGAGTCGACATTTTAATGGCGAACGTCCCGTACGTCCCGACCGAGGCGATCCGATTGCTCCCGCCGGAAGCCCGCGTTCATGAGGCGCGGGCAGCGATCGACGGGGGCGCGGACGGGCTGGACATCCTGCGGCGGGTGGCGGCCGGCGCGCCGCACTGGTTGGCGCCGGGCGGTCACCTACTGATTGAGACCAGCGAAATGCAGTCGCCGCAAACCGTCGAGATTTTCGCTCGCCACGGGCTAATCCCGCGTGTAGCCAGCTCCGAGGCATGGGACGCTACCGTCGTCATCGGAACTCAACCCGCCTAATAGCTTCAATCGGGGAGGCAGGCCTATCCGAACAGCCCTCCCCGACACAGCACTCCCCGAATTACCACTTCCCGACAGAGCGCTGCCCGACACACCCACCTCGCCATACCACTCCACGCCCCACACAACCTTGACTCGCCACTCCTGACTCACCACTCCCCGATCCCCCAATACCCTGAAGCCCTCCCCGAACAAAAAATCATTGACACTTCTGCAACCCGTTCCTTACAATCTATAATATGGTATGACCATCATATACTTATGGAGGTTGAACAATGAACGTCCTGGAGATGTTCCAATTGGCGGGAAAAATGGCGGTCGTGACCGGGGGGTCGGGCTTGTATGGCGCGCATATCTCCGAGGCGCTGTGCGAAGCGGGTGCCACCGTGCTGATCGCCTCACGGAACTTGGAGCGGTGCGAGGAGGAGGCGGGCATACTGCGGTCGAAGGGCCATCGGGCGCACGGCATGAAGCTCGATCTGGCCGACGAGTCCAGCATCGCGGCGTTCGTCGAGGAGGCCGAGGCTGCGTACGGAGGCATCGATATCCTGGTGAACAATTCGGTCTCGCGCACCGGACTGAACGACATCGAGAAGACTTCGGCTGAGGGCTGGCTAGCAGCCCAGCAGGTGAACGGGCTCGGCCTGATGCTGATGTCAAAGGCGGTAGTGGGACGTATGCGGGAACGGGGAGGCGGCAACATCATCAATATCGCTTCCATCCAAGGGATTCTCGGGCCGCATTTTCCCGTATACGGGGACACCGGCATGACGAGTGGCATCGAGTATACGTATGCGAAGTGGGGGATGGTCGGGATGACCAAGTGGCTCGCCAATTATTATGGCAAACACAACATTCGCGTCAATTGCATCAGCCCGGGCGGATACAATCCGGTGGGGACGTCCAAGGAGATTCAAGCCGACGAATTCCTGCGCAACTACATCGAGCGGACACCGCTGGGGAGAATGGCGGACGATACGGACATCAAAGGCGCCATCGTCTATCTGGCGTCGGATGCATCCAAGTATGTGACGGGCCACAACCTCGTGCTGGACGGGGGGTGGAGCAGTTGGTAACCGCAAAGATCCCGTACAGCGAATTCCGTGGCATGAAGCTGTCCAAGCTGATGCTCGGCACGGCGCAGCTCGGCATGTCCGGCTATGGCGTCGCGAACCGCGAGACGCACGTCGACGACCGAGCGCTGCTGGACCGGTGCCGCCTCCACGGCGTCAATTGCTACGACACGGCGCTGGAATACGGCGACGCGGAGCTGAAGCTGGGCCGGTACTTCGAAGAGCTGGGCGAGCGTCCGTTCCTCGTATCCAAGCTGAAAACGTCGCTGGACCTCACTAACGAGGCGGCTCTCGAAGCGGAAGTTCGGCAAAAGGTCGAGACGATCCTGGACCGTCTCCGGCTCAACCGGCTGCCGGCGCTCATGATTCACGAGCCGCAGGTGCTGTCCGTGTATGGCGACCGATTGACGGGGATTGTCGAACGGCTCCGCCGGGAGGGACTGATCGAGCGTGCGGGACTGTCTCTGGGCGCTAGGCCCGATGTGCAATATGCGGAGTGCAGGACATGGCTCGCCCACGATATCTACGAGCTGATCCAGCTGCCGATGAACGTCTGGGACCGCCGCGTCATCGCCTGCGGGGCGCTGCGGCAGTTCCGCGAGCAGGAGAAGCTCATCGTCGTGCGAAGCGTGTTCCTGCAAGGCCTGTTCTTCCACGACGGAGAGTCACTGCCCGCCGTTCTGCGCGAGACGGCTCCACAGGCGCTGGCGCGGCTGCGGGCGTTCGCGGAGGAGGAGGAGGGGCTGTCCGTCGCCCAGCTCGCGCTGTCCTACATCCGCGATCTGGAAGGCGTCCACACCCTCGTCATCGGCGCGGAAACGCCCGATCAGATCGACGACAATGTGCGGCTCCTGCAAGGCCCGGCATTGTCGGAGCGGACGCGCGATCGCGTAGAGCGGGCATTCCGGGATATGCCTGAGGCGCTGATTACCCCTTTGCTGTGGAAATAGTTGTGAGATCGCTGCGGATCTAGTTGTCGCTACGGACGCTTCCTCCGGTTTATCGGCCGGCAGGTGGCGTCTTTGTCTGTGCGATGTGGCGCATCCGAGCGATAATCCGGCCGTACGGTCCGCAGGTCCGGCCGTTTGCGGTCTCACCGGCGAATTTGGAGGTTGTATACGGGTGGTATAATGGACACGTGGCAATCGCACGGCAACCGGCAGGAGGATTTATGGAAATCTCTTGGAAACGAAATTTGTACGTCTTATGGATCGGCATTTTCTTTTGCAGCATGGCCTATTCGATCTCGGTCCCGTTCATGGCTCTGTTCCTGAACCGAGACTTGGGGGTCGAGCATCACCTGGAGCTGTGGTCAGGCGTCGCGTTCGGCATCTCGTTCCTCGCCGCGGCGCTCATCTCCCCGTACTGGGGCTCGCTCGCGGACAAATACGGGCGCAAGCCGATGATCCTCCGCTCGGGGTTCAGCCTCGCGTTCATCTATGCGCTGACGTACTTCGTGACAAACGCATACGAGCTGATCGGACTGCGGGTGCTTCAAGGCCTGCTGGCCGGCTTCGTACCGTCCTCGATCGCTCTCGTGGCGACGAACACGCCGGAGAAGCAAGTCGGCTACGCGCTGAGCGTCATCTCCACGGCGGGGGCGGCGGGCAGCATCGTCGGTCCGCTCGTCGGCGGGGTGTCGAGCCGCTATCTCGGGTACCGGGAGTCGTACTTACTCTCCGCGCTCGTCGTCCTGATCGCGGCGCTCGTCGCCTGGATCGGCGCGCGCGAACGGAACTTCAACCGTAAGGCCGAGCGCGCCGGGGTGTTCGAGGACTTGAAGGTCGCCCGCTCGAACCGCAAGTTCACGCGGCTCGTGACCCTGACAATGATCATAGCCAGCTCGATCATGGTGCTCGAGCCGCTGCTCACGATCTATGTGCTGAAGCTGGGTGTCTCCCATGATACCGCCTCGCTCAGCGCCGGCCTCATCTTCTCGGCGGTCGGCATCTCGACCGTCATCGCCGCCCCGGTATGGGGGAAGATCGGCGGCAGGATCGGGTACCACAATACGCTGCTGATCGGCCTTCTGGGGGGCGGGATCGGCAATATTCTGCAGGTGTTCTTCCACAACCTGGTTGGCTTCGGCGTGCTGCGGTTCGTGTACGGCTTGTTCTTCGCCGCGGTGTTCCCTTCGATCAACGCCTTGATCGTGAAGACGACGCCGGCAGACTTCCGCGGCCGCGCGTTCAGTCTGAACCAGTCGGCCAACCAGATCGGCACGATGGCCGGGCCGCTCGCCGGAGGCGCGCTCGGCGGCTGGATCTCGATCCCGGCCGTCTTCGTGATAAACGGCCTCGCGCTGATCGCCACGGCCATCGGCTTCGTGCCCCGCTCGAAGCGGGACGCCCACGCGGCGCCCGGGGCGGCGGAGAAACAAGAAACGCCCTACAGCTAGGGCGTTTCGAACCGAATGACGAGCCGGACGATCTCCGACCGGCTCCCGAGTCGGATGGGCGGCCCCCACGTTCCGTATCCGGAGGATACGATGGCGTGGAGGCTGCCCTTCTGCTTGTACCCCCAGTCGAGCTCGAACAACCGGCGGGTGACGAGGAAGTTAGGCGCCATCTGCCCGCGGTGCGTATGGCCGGACAGCAATACGTCGACCCCGCTCTCCAAGGCTTGGTCATAGCCGTACGGCTGATGGTCCATCATTAGAATCGGCAGCGACTTGTCCGTCCCTTCGAGCAGCGCCTCGTGCGGGAGCCGGCCCTCGGAGGTCGAATGCTCCGCCGTCTTGTCCTTGCGCCCCGCTACATAGAACCGGTCGGCGACCCGGACGACGCGGTCCATCAGCACTTCGATGCCGATCTCTTTCATCCGGCGCACATAGTCCTGAATATGCCCGCCGAAGTATTCGTGGTTGCCTAACACGGCGAACACGCCGAAGCGAGCCTGCAGACGCTTCATCGAATCGGCCATCCGCTGGCGAATGAACGGCTCGAGCGAGTCGTCCAGCACATCGCCGGGCAGCAGGACGAGATCGGGCTGCAGCGCATTGACGTGCCTCACGAGAACGTCGAGGTAGCGACGGCGGACCGTTGCACCGAGATGCAGGTCCGACGCGGCCACGACCTGCAGCTCTTTCAGGTCACCCGCTTCCTTCGCCACCGTGAACGAGTAGGTCCGGACGATGGGGGACCAGGCGTTCCAGACGCCCCGCGCGAGAATGATGAACAGCGCGAGACCGAAGACGGCGCTCAGCACCGGCATATAGTCGGCATAGGCGACTGAAGTGAAAACCATCACGAGCCAGGCCAGATCGGCGATCGGCAACAGCAGGAAGGCATAGAACGCCACCGCCATCCAGCAGGAACCGACGATTCTCAGTCCGGTCGCGACCGCCGCGGGCATCCATCTCTCCACGAGCCGCGACAAAATATACGAGAGGGACAACGCCCAATAGACGGTCCAGTACAGGCCGGTATGCTCCATCGGAACGACGCTTTTCACAAAGAACAGGGCATTCCACCCGATTAGGAAGAAAAGCAGAATAATAATGGAAAGAATGAAGGTAATGCGTTTTATCATGGAGGCGCTCCTCAGGTATAGTGAAATGATGCTAGTATTGTCCCATATTTCAGTTCGCTTGTAAAAAAGCTCTGGATCCGGAGGAATGAACCGTGCAGCCTAAAAACAACCCCGCTTCCGAATATGTGTATACATACGCTTGCCACGAGGATGAGCAGGCGTTATGCCGGCTGGAATTCAAGCAGTTGTTCGGGTCCGACCCGCATAGAGGCCTCGTCGTGAGCCCCGTCGAGCAGGATCCGAGCCGGAGTCCTTTCGTCAAGCAGCGCATAACGGTCGAGCTGGCGGGAGACACGCTGGAGCAGCTGGCCGAGCAAGCGAAGTCGCTGGAGCTGGGAGGCGCTACGTTCAAAATTCAATACGCAGGCAATGGGGGAGACGTTCCAATCGTGTATGAAGAGGAGCGGGCGATCGAGCGGCTGATCGGGGCGAATGTGCGAGGTAAAGCGGAGATGCGGACACCCGAACGCCGTTACGGTGTCGTTCGCACAGCGGACGGGAGCTGGCGGCTGGGCCTCATCGTCGATAATGAGGCGGTGTGGCTGCAGCACCGAGATAAACCCCGTCAATATTCAACGGCCCTAACCACCCGGGTGGCTAGAGCCGTCTGCAATATCGCGGCTCCCCGCCCGCAAGGGATCCGGGTCATCGACCCTTGCTGCGGGATGGGAACCGTGCTAATCGAAGCGCTATCGATGGGCTTCGCGGCGACCGGTTGCGATGTGAATCCGCTCGCGGTCGAGGGCGCCCGGGACAATCTGGCTCACTTCGGCTACCCCGACGTCGTGACGCTGCGCGACATGCGGGAGGTGACCGAATCGTATGATGCGGCCATCGTCGATCTGCCGTATAATCTGTGTTCGGTACTGTCCGAGTTGGATCAGCTGGAGCTGTTGACGGCGGTTCGCCGGTTCGCGAGGCGGGCTGTGCTCATCTCGACCCAGCCGATCGACCAGCCGGCCGAACGAGTCGGGTTACGGATCGCGGATCGGTGCGAGGTGCGCAAGGGCCGTTTCGTCCGTCATGTCCTCCTGTGCGAGTAAGAGATAGGCGGGCCGGCTAGGAGCGCCGGGTGTTGTTTACTAAGGCGGGCAGCATCTTCATGTCCTTGACCATCTCAGACTTGCAGAGCGGACAGAGTGGAGTATCGACAAAGGAAAAGTTCTCGCGCATCCAGCACGAGCAGCCCGGGGTACTGCACAACCACACGTTCGTTTCCTCTTGTTGCACTTCTTCCACGTTCTTTTTCGAGTAGTACAAAGTCATGTTCCTCCTTCGGCCTGCTGCCATTCCGGCATAGACGGGTAATGGAAAAGAACTGCCCATTCGGGCAGCTCACCAAGGACATGTTTAGTATACGAGAAAATTAGCCATTTATACCAGAAACTTTTGCTTCGCCGTCCGGAAGGCGGCCTCCTCGAATCGTTCGGGCCGATCGGGCGAACCTAATGGCGAGGCCCGTTACGAGCAGCATGCCGACCGCTCCGCCGGCCATGAGCCATACCGACGCCGTCGGGGAGAAACGGTCCATCATGATGCCGGTCAGCTTGGGGAGCAGGGCGCCCCCGAGGCCGCCGCAGGCAACGAGAATGCTGGTCGTTCGTTCTTCCGTACCCGGCAGCGCGTTATTCATGAACACGAGTCCCATCGTGAACATCCCGGCCATGATCAACCCCTGGATGAGAATGAGGGCGAAGCTAATCGGGATCGACGTCGTAAGCGGGAGCAGCACAAGGCTGACCGCCGTCCCCAAGCTCGTGAGGATGAGAAAGCGGGAAGGGCGGAGGTTGTCCGCCACCGGCGCGATCATCCACCGCCCCGCCGCCATCGCGCCCCAGAATAAGCTGACCGCCAAGGCGGAGGCCGATTCGCTGACGCCGGTGTGGGTGTGCAGAATCGAAGGCATGTAGTTGGCGAAGCTCATTTCGGTCCCCACGTACAGGAAAAAGAACACCGAGCCGGCTGCGAGCAGAAGGATGCCCGCTCGACTCTGACTTGGCGCAGCTGTTGCCGCCGATGCCGCATCGCTCGCGGCATTCGCCGGAGCGCCGGGCCGGCCCTTCTCCCGCAGCATCCGATCGGCGTCCGTCCCGAACGACAGCGTCAGCCAGAGCAGCCAAGTAAGGCCGGACAGCGCGGCCACTACGGGGAACGACAACGCCCATTGCCCTTGCTGCAGCAGCAATGCGGCCACGCCCGGCATCGCGAGCGCCCCCAGCCCAAAGAACACTTCCAGACGGCTCATGGCCGATGCTTTCCGCTCCAGGAGGAAGGCCAGGATCATCGCTCCGATGACCGATTCGACCATCCCGAAGCCGAATCCGGCTGCAGGGCCGACCGTTAACATAATCCCCCATGGTGGGAGGAAGCTGTAGATCGTCTCGGCCACGGTCAGACAACCGAGCGCGAGCAGGAGCGTACGGCGCCGGCCTAGCCGGGGCAACAGCCAAGGGGACACGAGCACCCCGACGAGGAAGCCGAAGAACTGGTTCATGATCAGCTGTCCGCCGTCGTTGTAGTCCACTCCGTAATGGCGGATCAAGGGATCCAGGATCGGACCGACGACTACGTGCGCCAGTCCTATCGTCAAGTAAGATAAGCAGCCCATCCAAATAATTTTGTTCATTCCCTTATCTTATCAGAAGGGGTGCGCCTTGACTATGGAATCGATCGCCTGGGTCTGGGCGAGAATGGAGAATATGAAAGTGGGGGAACTTGCACCCCATTGCACCCAGAGGAGGAAGATCAACATCATGAAACTACGTGCATTCCCAGCCATCAGGCGCGCAGGCTTACTCCTGCTCCTGACCGGGCTCGCCATGAGCGGTTGCGGCCGTTCCTCGAACGGTGGCGCTTCCGGAACCCCGAGTCCCTCACCGGCGACGCCGACGCCGACCGTAAGCGGCACCGCGAAGCCTACCGCGACGCCGGTCCCGCAGGACCCGCTGCTCGATCGGATCGCGAAGCTTACGCTGGACCAGAAGATCGGGCAGATGGTTCTCGTCGGCTTGGAGGGAACTTCGATGCAGGCCCACGCCCGGGAAATGATCGACACGTACAAGGTGACCGGCTTTATTCTGTATAAGGACAACATCACCGGGTCGGCGCAGACGCGGGCGCTGCTCACCCAACTGAAGGAACAAAACCGGGCGAACCCGTTCCCGCTCTGGCTAAGCGTCGACCAGGAGGGCGGACGGGTCGACCGATTCCCCGCGGAGTATGTGAAGATTCCGACCATGCACGAGGTCGGCAAGACGAACAAACCGACTTATTCGAATCTGATTGGCCAAGCATTGGGCGAGGAGGTGCGTTCGCTCGGCTTCAATATGGACTTCGCCCCGGTGCTGGACGTGAACAACAATCCGAACAATCCGGTGATCGGCGACCGTTCCTTCGGCGCGACCCCGGACGTTGTCATTCAACACGGCATCCAGGTGCTGAAGGGCATTCAGTCTAAGCAGGTCGTCCCGGTCGTGAAGCATTTCCCTGGCCACGGCGACACATCCGTCGATTCGCACTTGGAATTGCCGGTCATCCCGAAGAGCCTGGACGCGCTTCGCGCCTTCGAGCTGAAGCCGTTCGCCGAGGCGATCCGGCAGCAGGCCGATGCCGTGATGGTCGGGCACCTGCTGCTGCCGAAGCTGGACGAGACGAATCCGGCCACACTGTCGCCAAAGGTGATCACGGACCTGCTGCGAGGCGAGCTGAAGTTCGACGGCGTCGTTATCACCGACGACATGACGATGGGCGGCATCACGAAGCATGCCGGCATTGGCGATGCCGCCGTCCGCTCGGTGCAGGCGGGCAGCGATATCCTGCTCGTCGGGCATGATTACGAGCAGCAGAAGGCGGTGCTCCAAGCACTGAAAGGAGCCGTACAAAACGGAACGTTGTCGGAGAAGCGGCTGGAGGCGAGCATCTATCGCATCGCCAAGCTGAAGGAGAAGTACGGCGTACAAGACGGGCCTATTCCTGCGATAGACGTCCAGGCGGTTAACCGCGTCATCCAGTCGGCGCTCGAGGCGGGGAAGAAGTAACGGCAGGAGATAGCGGGCACCGGGTCGAATACGGTTAAGGTGATTGATTCCCACAGGAGGAGGCTCCCATGGCCATGTACAAAGCCTACGTCGCCGCCCTGGAATTAGCGATGGAAGCGGAGGCCGACCCAGAGCGGGCGGTCGCGATGAAACGCTATATGCGCGATCAGTTCGAGTTCCTGGGTCTGCCTGCGCCGATGCTGAACGCAACCGTCCGTACGTTTTTGGAGCGGCACGGACTGCCGAGACAGGAGGAGGCGGAGACCGTCGTTCGCGAGTTATGGCTCCTCCCTGAGCGGGAGTACCAGTATGCGGCCCTCACCCTGCTCACCCGGTTGAGAGGAGGCGCGCCTCGCACGCGAATTCATTTGTATGCCGAACTGATCACGACGAAATCCTGGTGGGATACGGTCGATGCGCTCGCCTCCAACCTGGTCGGGCACTTGCTCGCCCGCTATCCGGACCTGATCATGCCGACCGTCGATGCCTGGTCAAACAGCGGGAACATATGGCTGCAGCGCACCGCGATATTGTTCCAATTGAAGTACAAGACGAACACCGATGTGTCGCTTTTGTTCGAACTAATAATGAGGTGCTCCGGCTCCCAGGAATTTTTCCTGCAAAAGGCGATCGGCTGGGCGCTGCGGGAATACTCCAAGACCGCTCCGGAGACGGTGCGAGACTTCGTGGCGAAACACCCGCTCGCCCCGCTAAGCAAGCGGGAAGCGCTAAAGGCCATGCAGCGGGCCGAACAAACGTAAGCGGATCGGAAGAGGGAATAGATTTTTGTAACCGTATGCAAATTGGATTTGCTATTCCGGTTTTGTTGTGTTATGATGAACACGATCGCTACGAGAGCCTAATTCACATATTGTAAAAGGTTGTCATCGGATCGGTATGGAACCTTTTCCAATGTGTGAATTTTTTATTTGCTACCCAGGTAAATAGGTTTACATGTTAAAAAAATGTATTGGAGGGTTTGCACAATGCAAACAGGAACAGTTAAATGGTTTAACGCAGAGAAAGGGTTCGGCTTCATCGAAGTTGAAGGCGGCAGCGACGTATTCGTTCACTACTCCGCTATTCAAAGCGAAGGCTTCAAGACGCTTGACGAAGGTCAACGCGTACAGTTCAACGTAGTTCAAGGCAACCGTGGTCCTCAAGCCGAGAACGTAATTAAGCTGTAAGAATCCTTTTCATGAAAAACCCGGCGCACGCGCCGGGTTTTTTTTGACATACTAGAATTGATAAGTGTTTTGGGTGGAAGCGAGTTCCGGAATCCGATGACCGACTACGGGCCCCTGAACGGCATTAGGGTGAGGCTTGTACTCACTTTGCTCTTAGCTGAGAGGGAAAACCTCCCTCTCATTGGGCCGATTTTACGACTTCCGGCGGCATCAAAGGGAAAACCTCCCTCTCTTTCCAAGCGAAAGCCCCGATTGGACGGATTTCAATAGAAAAAGGGGGAGAAATTCCTCTTCATGGAGCCAATCCGGCGGCTTATCCATCGAAAAGGTGGAGAAATTCCCTCTCATGCCGAATTTTGGGCAGCGGTCGGAACCCATCTGCCTGCCCTCCCCGTGCGTCAAACTGAATGCCTACGCCAAGGACCGTCCGTCAGGACGGCTTCGTATGTGTGTCCAGACGTAACGGCGAAATGCCGATTTCTGGCTGGGTTTATGCGGCATAACGGCAGATTGTCGCCGCTACTGGCTCAGCCGGTCGATCGTCGTGAGCAGCCACTCGCGGTTCGCGCGCATCAGATGGACCCGGTGCTCGATGGACAGGTCGACACCGAGGCCGTTGCCATGCTTGGGCGTACGGTCGTACAGGCCGAGCAGCGCGTCCAGCTTCTCCACCCGCAACCGCAGGTCGCGGATTACGTCCGGCAGCGGGAGATGGTCGAGGAACAGCAGCCCGATATCCCCCGTCGGAGTGAGATCCTCCGTATAGGCGAGCGCTTCGTGCAGCAAGGCGTAGAAGCGGGCTTCGCCTTCCGTCGAGATCGAATACACTTGGCGCGGGGGCCGATTGCCTTCCTGCTCCACGGAAACTTCCACATACCCGGATTGGTTCAACCGCTTGAGCAGGGAATAGGCGGTCGCCTTCTTCATGTCCGAGACCCGGCCCAAATTCCGCTCTATAAAATCGTTGATCTGGTAGCCGTGCTGGCTTTGCGTCATCAAGAGCCCCAGAATCAACAGCTCGCGTTCATCCATTCGTCACATTCCCTTCGGCCCAGCAATACTCCCATTATAGTCACGCTTGACTAGGAGGTCAAAAGGTGGGATACTTTTCACGTCTCAATAGTCACGCGTGACTAATTGGACAGTGACTAATGTCAATGATTTGGGAGGAATGATGGTATGTTCGGCTTTTTATTGTTTTTGCATTTATTCGGGATGGCGGTCTGGCTTGGTTCCCTTGTCGCGATCGGCATCATGCTGCTGCTCCTCAAGCCGCAGCTCGGCACGGAGGCCGGGAACGGGCTGCTTCGCAAGACGGTCAAAGCGTTCAACATCCTTACGCATCCGAGCGCGTTCGTCGTTCTCGCCAGCGGAGGCTTCATGATCATGAAGCTCGGGCTGGGCGATGGCGACAAGCCGTTCTGGATGGTCTACATGGAGCGAGGAGGCGGCATGATCATCCTGCTGTCCATTATAGGGTTGTCCCTCCTCGGACGGCGGATGCTGAAGAAGCTGGCGTCATCCAATACAGCCGTAGTTCATGATGCGGGAGGTGCAAGGCCCGCGGCCAGTGTATCCCGGTTCGCCGCTTCGATGTTCGTTACGGCGATCCTTGTTGTATCGGTCGTCTTCGTGGTGAGCGCCAAGCTGTAATCCACGGCCGTATTCTTTCCGACAAATAAGGGAAGGAGGGATCGAATCGTCATGTTAACCAATTCCGACGAATATGTGAAGGATCAGTACAACAATGCGGAGAAGCTGGATCTTCGAATCGCTGTGCACGACCTGTACTCGAAGAGCAACGGGGACTGGCATGAATGGGTGTTCGACCAGATGCAGGTCGGCGACCGGGCGAACATCATCGAGTTCGGCTGCGGGTCGGGGGTGTTATGGAAGAAGAACAGAGCGAAAGTCAAGCCGGATTGGACCATTACACTGACCGACGGGTCTGAGGGCATGCTGGAGCAAGCGAGACAAAACCTGGGCGAGTCCGAGCAGATGGATTTCAAAGTGATCGACATTCAAAGGACCGGACTCGAGCATGCCTCCTTCGATGTAGCGATCGCCAACCATATGCTCTATCACGTGCCCGATCTGTCCTTGGCGTTTCAGGAAATTCACCGCGTATTGAAGGAAAACGGCACTCTGTACGCCTCGACGAACGGTCATGCCCACCTTCAAGAAATTTTCGAATGGGTGGCGGAATTCGACGACAATCTGCCTTTCGCCAAGCCGGGCAATTCAGACCATTTTGGTCTTGAGACTGCGACCGCTAAGCTCGAACCGTACTTCGGGCGCATTCAGCTCAAGCGGTTTGAAAGCCATTTGGAAGTGACCGATGTGCTGCACTTGGCGGAATTCATCTTTTCCATCGGTCCGCAGTTGAAGGATGCTTTGCTCGACCGGGGCGTCTTCCCTGCGTTTATTTCCTTTCTGGAAAGCAAGCGATCCGAGGGAGGCTATAACCGGATTACGAAAGACTCCGGACTATTGATCTGCACGAAGTAAGCGGAAGAAGGAACCGAAACGGGCCGCCATTCGGGCCTGCTCCTATGTTGCTCGACCAAGCCCCCCCACATATACTGCTCACAATGACAAGTCCATGGTTTTAGGCTGTGCAGCACGTTCCGGGAGGGGTCTTGGTACATGAGAATGTTTAGCAAGTGGAGCAAATACCAGGTTATGCGCAGGAATCCGGCACTGCGGCGGCATTTGCCGAAGACGATGCCGTTCAACGCATCCAATCTGAAACGGGCTGTGAACGGAGCGAAGGAGCTTATTCTGAAGCCGGCCGACTCTTCGGGCGGACATGGGGTCATGCTCGTGAGGAGGACCCGCAAAGGGTTTGAGCTGCAGGCCGGACGGTCGGTCCAGAAGGTGCGGCGCCTCGATGCGTTGTACAAGCGGGTGGGCTCGCGCATCAAGCGGAGGTATATCATCCAGGATCGAATTCAGCTGGCGAAGGTCAAGGGCCGCTTGTTCGATATTCGGGTCATGGTGCAGCGGCATCTCAAGGCTTCCGATTGGAAAGTAACCGGGTCGCTCATCAAGGTAGGCGGAGCCGGGTATATCATCACCAATACGGCGCGAAGCGGCGGGTATGTCCTACCGCTCCGTGACGGACTGAAGCGTTCGGGCGTCCCGTCCGCGAAAATCGGCTCGATCCCTTCCGCCCTGGAGCGTATCTCCATCCAGACAATCCGTACGCTACACCCCAAGTATCGTTTTATCAAAAATGTGGGCATTGATTTCGGTGTGGATCGGAACGGCCGCATCTGGATTATCGAAGCGAATTTCGCTCCGGCGCGGTCGCTGTTCAAGAGACTGAAGGACAAAACGATGTATCGTCGCATGATAACCTACAAATAGGCGTTTAGGCCTTCCCCTTGCTGGCGAAGATGGTAGTAGAAAGCGTAAATACGCTGGATACTCCCGCAGAGTAATGTGAATAAGCTCCGAAGACCAACGTAACTTTGTGGGGTTTCTTGAGAGGGGGAGAGGACGATGAAGGTAAAAGCGATTCACCAAAGGCTGGCCGAACTGTGGATCATTGAGCAGAGCCGTCCACTGACGACCGCGGAAGCGCTGGAGCAGCAGCATTGTCTCGCGGCCAACGCGGCGTATGTGTGGAAGGCGGCGCAGTACGCCAACTTGTCGCTTATTGCTTCCATGACGAATGACACGGAATGGCTGCACGAAATTTGCATGGACATGGAACGGCTGGAGATGTCGTAATGCAAGGCCCCGCGCGGTAACCGATTCGACCGGCCTTCCTCTTTATATTTGCCAATTGTTTGGTGTATGATAGAGGGTATATTCATTTTGAAGAGGGGAAGGCCCGGAACATGGAAACGAAACCGACATCGTCCAATTTTATTAAAACGATCATCGCCGACGATCTGAACGAAGGCCGAGTACAGCAGGTCGTCACGCGCTTCCCGCCTGAACCGAACGGGTACTTGCACATCGGACACGCCAAATCGATCTGGCTGAACTTCACCATGGCGGACGAGTTCGGCGGCCGGACGCATCTGCGGTTCGACGATACGAACCCTCTGAAGGAAGACGTGGAGTACGTGCAATCGATCAAAGAGGACGTAGCCTGGCTCGGGTACGAGTGGGAGCAATTGTTTTTCGCGTCCGATTATTTCGACGAAATGTACAATCGCGCGGTCCTGCTGATCCGGAAGGGGAAAGCTTACGTATGCGAGCTGACGGCGGAGCAGATCCGGGAAACCCGCGGAACGTTGACCGAGCCGGGCAAGGACAGCCCATACCGCAACCGGTCGGTCGAGGAGAACCTGGCTTTGTTCGAGCGGATGCGTCAGGGCGAGTTCCAGGACGGGCAAATGGTGCTGCGGGCCAAGATCGACATGAGCTCGCCGAACATCAATATGCGGGATCCGGTGCTGTACCGGATTGCGCACGCCCATCACCACAACACGGGGGACAAATGGTGCATCTACCCGATGTACGATTACGCCCACCCGATCGAGGACGCCATTGAGGGCGTGACGCACTCCATCTGTACGCTGGAGTTCGAAGACCATCGGCCGCTGTACGATTGGGTCATCCGCGAGTGCGAGTTCGAAGCGCAGCCGCGCCAATATGAATTCGCCAAGATGATCCTGGACCATTCGATCATGGGCAAGCGCTACTTGCGCCAGCTCGTGGAAGAAGGGCTCGTCGACGGCTGGGACGACCCGCGTCTGTTGACCGTGTCGGGCTTGCGCCGCCGGGGAGTAACGCCGGAGGCGATACGCGAGCTGTGCCGGGAGACCGGCGTCTCGAAGAGCACGGGCGGTATCGTCGATCCCCGCATGCTGGATCACTTCATCCGTGAGGACCTGAAGCTGAAGGCTCCGCGTACGATGGCGGTGCTGAGGCCGCTCAAGGTCGTGATTACGAACTACCCGGAAGGGCAAGTGGAGCCGCTGGAGGCGGAGAACAACCCGGAGAATCCGGAGATGGGCGGTCGCACGATTCCGTTCTCCCGGGAAATCTACATCGAGCAGGACGATTTCATGGAGAATCCGCCTGCGAAGTATCACCGGCTCTTCCCGGGCAATGAGGTACGCCTGAAGCACGCCTATTTCATCAAGTGCGAAGAAGTGATCAAGGACGAGGACGGCAACGTCGTCGAGTTGCGCTGCACCTACGATCCCGAGACGAAGAGCGGGACCGGCTTCACCGGCCGCAAGGTCAAGGGGACGATCCACTGGGTTGAAGCTAGCCAGGCGGTGTCGGCGAAGTTCTACTTGTTCGAGTCGCTGGTGAAAGAAGACGTGGATGACGAAGCCGATCTGAAGGAACGGCTGAACCCGAATTCGCTCGAGATCGTCCAAGGCTACATTGAGCCGGGGATGCAGGACGTCGAGCCGCAGGACAAATTCCAGTTTTTCCGTCACGGGTATTTCAACGTAGATCCCAAGTATACGAAGGAAGGCAACATCGCCTTCAACCGGATCGTTTCGCTCAAGAGCTCCTTCGAGCTGTAAGCCTTTAATCCCGGGGTCCCCGCAAAGTAATAGGAATAAGCTTCAAAGGCCCACGTCACTTTGTGGGGTTTCTGAGCCTCTCTCAAGCGCGCAGCTTCTTCTCGCGATTAGGGGAGGCTGTTTGTGTTGGGCCGTGCTTTTCTAGCATCCACTTCGCCAAATCTAGCAGATCGAGCCATCGAACTGGTACAATCGACTCCCAGCGCGCATATACATAAGTTGAGCCGTTCGTACTTGCCCTACCGAGCATGCGATAGCGGCCGGAGGTGCCGGATCTAGCGGACCGATTCTATGAAATCTCGATAGATTGGATGGATGCCTAATGAATCCTACTCATTTGGAAGGGAGTTATAATATTGCGCTCATTGTCTTGTCGTTCATGATCGCGGTGATGGCGTCCTACACGGCGCTGGACATGGCGAGGCGGGTGAAGATGGCCGAGGGGTGGAGAAGCACGGCCTGGCTGATCAGCGGGGCGACGGCTATGGGCGTCGGCATTTGGGGGATGCATTTCATCGCCATGCTGGCGCTCGACTTGACGGTTCCGGTCACCTACCGTTTGCTGCACGTTGGGGTCTCGATCCTCGTCGCCATTCTGGCGTCGCTCGGCGGCTTGTATGCCGGGAGCCGTTCCGCCTTCAGCTGGAAGCGTATCCTCATCGGTGCCGGCTTCATGGGAGCCGCGATCGCAGGGATGCATTATATCGGCATGGCGGCCATGGTAGGGGTCGCGACGCAGTATTCGCCGAGCCTGGTGGCGCTGTCGATCCTCATCGCCATCGCGGCATCGCTCTCCGCCCTCTTGCTGTCCTTCCGCTTCGGGGACGACCACCCCTTGTTCTTGCATTGGGCCAAGCTCGGCAGCGGAGTCATCATGGGCGGCGCCATCGTAGGCATGCACTACACGGGCATGGCGGCGGCAAGCTTCACCCCGGCGTACAGCGAGACAGGCAGCTCGATCGTGACGACCGATCGTTCGGTGCTCGCGGTCTATGTGACGATCGCCACGATCATGGTGCAGCAGATCGTGCTGATCGGCTCTTATATGGCGGACAAGCGGCTGGCGGAGCAGATCGCATTCAACGGCTCGATTCTGGAGTCCGCGATCGATTGCATTCTGCTGGTCGACGCAGAGGGGCGGGTGACGGAATTCAACCCGTCGGCGGAGGCCGCATTCGGGATCAGCCGAGCGCGCGCGCTGTACCGGGGCTTGGAGCAGTTCATCGTGTTCCCGGAGCCGTCGAAGGCCGGAAGGACGGTGGAATTCCTGGTGCAGACGAGCAGTGGAGAAGGGGAGAGACGCTTCGAGACCTATGGCGTTCATGCCGACGGCTATGACTTCCCGATCGAGGTGACGATCAGCCGGGTTCGCCTGCAGGGTCGTCCGTTATATACCGTCTATATCCGGGATATTACGGTTCGCAGGCAAACGGAGGCCGCGCTGAAGGAGAGCGAGGAGCGGTACCGCCGCCTCGTCGACAGCTCCCCGGAGGCGATCTTCGCCCACCGGGACGGCATCGTCCTGTTCGCGAACGAAGCGACGGTTCGGCTGACCGGTGTGCCGGACAACACCTATCTCGTCGGCCGCTCCCTCTACGACTGGGTGGAAGAGGGTCGCCGGGACGAGATTGGCGCGTGGCTGCGCTCCATTGAGAGCGCCGAAGACAAGGCCGGCCCCATCGAGATCCGGATTCGTGGGTTCGACGGGGCACCGGTGGATATTGAAGCGAACTCCATCCGGGTCCGAGATAATGGCAAGTCGTTTATCCTGACGATCGCACGGAATGTCACCGAGAAGAAGCGGTTGGAGCAATCGGTCGAGCAGATGGCTTACTATGACGGGCTGACCGGACTGCCGAACCGGAATCTCCTGGGCGAGCTGGTCATCTCCTCCCTGGAGACGGCCCGGTCATATGAGCTGCTCGTAGCCGTGATGTTCATCGACCTGGACGGCTTCAAGCACGTGAACGACTCGTTCGGTCACGCCGTGGGGGATATGCTGCTCAAGGAGCTGTCCCAGCGGCTCGCTCAGAGCGTCCGGGAGACGGACACGGTGTCCCGCCTGGGCGGCGACGAGTTCATCGTCCTGCTGCCCAATACGACGCGCGAGCAGGCGGAGACGGCGGCGCAGCGGATGATGGCGAACATCGCCATCCCGTTCCGGTACCGGGAGCAGTCGACGTTCGTCACGGCGAGCATCGGCATCGCGATGTACCCGGACGACGGCGATTCGGCGGAGCAGCTCATCAAGCACGCGGACCAGGCGATGTACGAGGCCAAGGAGCAGGGCAAAAATGGCTATCGCTTCTATAGTGCGCGATGAATCCGCATCCGTTAGCGAACCCATTCTGGTCGATCCACGGAACAACAAACAACCTCTGGAGTTTTTGAAGCGCTCCAGAGGTTGTTTTGTGTTTTTTATTCGCTCACCATTCGGTTCGTCAGCACGCCGAGCTTCTCGATCTCGACCGTCATGACGTCGCCGGCTTTCAGGTACACTTGCTTGTCTTCCGGATAGCCGAGCACGACACCCTCCGGCGTTCCCGTCAGGATGATGTCCCCCGGATAGAGCGTCATGTGCTGGGAAATGTAGCTGACGATCTCGTCGCAATGGAAGATCATGTCTGACGTATTGGAGTTTTGGCGCACCTCGCCGTTCACACTGAGCTTCAAGTTCAGGTTGTTCGGATCGCCGACCTCATCCGCGGAGACGAGGTAAGGGCCGAGCGGGCTGAACCCGTCGCAGCTCTTGCCGAGCAGCCATTGGGACGTACGCATTTGGAGGTCGCGGGCCGAGATGTCGTTCACGACAGTATAGCCGAAGACGTAATCGAGGGCGTCGGCCTTCTCTACATACTTCGCTTGCTTGCCGATGACGATGCACAGCTCGACCTCATAGTCGACCTTGGACGACGTCCGGGGCAGCGGAATGTCACACAGGTGGCCGGTCAGCGTGTTGTCGAATTTGTTGAACAAAATCGGAGATGCCGGGATCGGCGCATTCGTCTCTTCCGCGTGGCGGCGGTAGTTCAGGCCGACGCAAATAATTTTGCTCGGCTTCGGTACCGACGGGCCGAAGGCGATGTCCGATTCGGGCTTGATGAATTTCGCTTTGTCGGCCGGAGCGGCCGCCAGGGCGCGCTCGACATAGCTCTGAAGCGCTTGCAGGGCGCTCGCGCCGCCTTCGATCACTTGATGGGTCGTGCGAGGCGCGTTCGCGTCGGCGACGACGGCCAGCGCTTCCGGCACATTCAGGATGCCTTCGCCGGTCAGGACGCCCAACTGAGCGCCCTGCTGCGATTGAATCGTTACCAATTTCATGATTCCAAATCCCCTTTCGGCTAGTAAAAAAATGAGATCATGTACCCCAGTATAGTCGATGCGTCACGATTGGACAATAACGGCGAACACTTTTCCGGGTCCGTGGATGCCGATCGTCAGGTCGTTCTCGATGTCGGCGCTGCGGCTCGGTCCGGTGACGAGGTTGATGGAGGACGGCAAACCCGCCGCGTCCGGGTATTGCTCGCGGATGGCGGCCAGCGCTTCGCCCATCCGCGTCACGAGCTTGTCGGCGTGGAACACGGCGAACAAGGCCTCGGGCAGCAGGCTGACCGAGCGGCCCCGGCCGCCGTGCGCCTGCAGCACGAGCGTGCCCGTATTCGCGAGCGCGTAGTCCGCCCACACGACGCCGAGGCGGCAGCGCTCGGCGGCTTGCAGCAGCGGGCTGCGCGCGCTCCAGCGGCTCGCCGGGCGAGCCGCCGCGTCTGCCGCTGGCGCCCCCGGGGCGCCAGCGGCGTCTGCGCCGTCGGGCCGCCACGGCACGACGGCGATGCCCGCACCCTCGAGCGCTGCGTCGAGGGGCAGGGCGGTCAAGTCCGGGTGCTCCCAACGGGTCACCCGGTCGATCTGCAGCTCGGCGCACACTTCGCGCACGAGCGCCGGGATGGCCTCCGCCGCTTCGGCGGCGGAGACGACCCACACCCGGCCCGTCAGCGCCGTCCAGCTGCGGGTGAACAGCTCGATCCGCTCCTCTTCGCTGAGACGGATCGAGGCATAGTGCTCCGGCACGCCGGTGACGGTACGCGCCGGAGGCTCGGTTAGGGGCGCTGGGCGGCCCAACTGCTGGGCCAGCCGGCCGATAAACGCCTCGCGCCCTTGAATCGTCCCGGGCCCGGCGTGAGGGCGTCCTGGCGGCGTAGACGACGATGAATTCAAAGAGGTAGATGAAAGTGTGCGCTCCCCGCTCATCGCGATTCCTCCTTCTCAGGCTGGGCGCCCGCGTGCGCCGCCTGCCCCTGTTGCTGCAGCTCCAGCTGAAGCGCTTCCCAGCGGTCGCGGAACGATTGCTTCGGCTTCATCGGCATGAATCGGGACTGCGTCCACCCGGTTAGCGGGCCGATGCCCTTGCGAATCGAGCCTTGCCGCACGAGCGGCATCTGCATGTAGTACGCCGCCTTCGTAGCCGTACGGTACAGCTTCACGTTGCCGAACGTCGTGGCGTACATCTTGAACGCCAGCTTCTCGAGCGCCGGCGTCAGCCCCAGCTTCACCTTGCGGTTCCGCAGCTGCACGAGCATATCATGCAGCGGGATCTTCACCGGACACGCCTCATAGCACGCTCCGCATAGGCTGGAGGCGTAGGCGAGCTGGCCGGCTTCCTTCATGTCCTGCTGCAGCAGAGGCGTCAGCACGGCCCCGATCGGGCCGCTGTATACCGAGCCGTACGTATGCCCGCCGACGTGGCGGTACACCGGGCACACGTTCAGGCACGCCGCGCAGCGGATGCAGTGCAGCACCTCCTGGAACACCGGGTCGCCGAGCTGTGCGGACCGGCCGTTGTCCAGGATGAGCACATGCAGCTCCTCCGGCCCGTCGAGGTCGCCCTCGCGGCGCGTGCCGGTGACGAACGACGTGTACGTCGTCAGCTTCTGCCCGGTGGCGCTGCGCGCCAGCAGGTTCAGCATGACCTCCACGTCGGCGAACGTGGGCACGAGGCGCTCCATCCCCATGACCACCACGTGCACCTTCGGAAGCGTCGACACCATCCGGGCGTTGCCCTCGTTGGACACGAGGGTCACGGTGCCGGATTCGGCGATGCCGAAGTTGCACCCGGTGAGGCCGATGTCGGCCTCGAGGAAATAATTGCGCAGCCGCTGCTGGGCATACGCCGCGAGCGGCTTCGTCTCCGGCGGGAACTCGCGTCCGGCCTCCTCGCCGAAGATGTCGGCGATCTGCTGCTTGTTCTTGTGGATCGCCGGGATGATCAAGTGCGACGGCGTCTCGCGCGCCAGCTGCAGGATGTATTCGCCCAGGTCGGTCTCGATCGCCTCGATGCCCACCTCCTCCAACCGGTGGTTAAGGTGGATCTCCTCGGACACCATCGACTTGCCCTTGGCGACGAGCTTGGCCTCGTGACGCTTCGCGATGCCGAGGAACGCCTGAACCGCATCTTCGCCGGTCCGGCAGAAGTGGACGTGCCCCCCGGCCTTCGCCACATTGTCCGCGAATTGGGACAAGTAATAGTCGAGGTGGGACACGACATGCTGGCGGATGGCGCGTCCACGCTCCCGCCACGTCTCCCAGTCGCCCAGCTCGGCCGTTGCGTTCAGCTTGCCCGTCTTCAGCTTATCGGTCGTGAAGGCCACCGCTTTGCGCAAGAAATGGTCGTCCAGGGCGATCTCCGTTCGCTTCTTGAGCCCGCTGCCGATCAGCTCCAGCTCGGGATCCTTCCCCGTATGCGTCGTCATCGCGCCTTCACTCCTTCCTCGAGCAGCTCGGCCAGGTGCATGACCCGGATCGGCTTGCCCTCTTTGTTCAGCCGGCCCTGGATGTTCATGAGGCAGCCCATGTCGGTGCCGACCAGAACTTCCGCGCCCGTCTCGCAGACGCACGACGCTTTCTCACATACCATAGCTTCCGACATATCCGCCATTTTAACCGCGAACGTCCCGCCGAAGCCGCAGCAATCGTCCTTGCGGGGCAGCTCGACGAATTCCATGCCCTCTATGCGGTTCAGCAGGGCCAGGGGCTCCTCGCGAACGCCCAGCAGCCGCATGGCATGGCAGGAAGGGTGGTACGTGACCTTGTGCGGGAATTTCGCTTCCAGATCGGTGATGCCCAGCACTTGAACTAGAAATTGCGAGAACTCATACGTGCGCTCGATCAGTGCCTCGGCCTTGGCTTTCCACTCGGGCTCCGCTTGGAACAAATCCGGATAATAGTGGTGCACCATGCCGGTGCAGGAGCCGGAGGGGGAGACGATGTAGTCGCTGCGCTCGAATGCGCGAATCCATTGGCGGGCCACCTCGCGAGCCTCATCCTGGTAGCCGCTGTTGAAGGCCGGCTGGCCGCAGCACGTCTGCAGCGCCGGGAAATCGACCTCGCAGCCGTACCGGTGGAGCAGGCGCACGACGCTCTCGCCGACTTCCGGATACAGCTGATCCGCGAGGCACGTGATGAATAGAGACACCTTCATGAGATCACCTTATTTGTGTGGGATGGGTGCCGGACGAGGGTAGTAGCGGCCGGCCATTTATGCATATTATCAGGTTATCAGACAACTGACGATTTGAAAAGAGGCATTTCGGAGTGAAATCGCTTCCGCTCATTTCACGCCTTCGGGCCTTTTGGGTCATTCCGGTTCATGTATTCGCGAATTTGCTCTTCGACATAGTAGAGGTGATCGCCCATCTCGGCTTGCGCGCGTACGGCGTCGCGGTCTCGAATCGCTTCATAGATCGCCCGGTGTTCGAGCCAGAATCGCCGGGTCAGCGACTTGTTGCGGTACAGCTGCAGCCGCCGCGTCTCGCGGATCGTCACCTCGACCTGGGCGGAGATCGTCTGCAGCAGCTTGACCATAATCGGATTGTGGGTCGCTTCGGCCAGCGCCATGTGGAACCGCATGTCCTGCTTCTCGCCGACCGCCTCCGTCCCGAGCTCGCTGTCCATGTCCGCCAGAATCGCTTCCAACCGCTGCAGATCTTGGTCGTCCCGCTTGGCGGCGGCGAGTCCGGCATTGGCCGTCTCCAGCGCCTTGCGCGCTTCCAGCAGGTCGAAGATCGCTTCTTTGCTCGTGAACAGGTGCTCGAACTGCGGCACGTCCAGCTCGCGGTCATCCATCGCCCGGACGAAGCAGCCTTCTCCTTGGCGAATCTCGATCAGCCCCATCGCCTTCAGCATGCTGAGCGCTTCCCGCATCGTCGATCGGCCTACTTGGTAGCTCTCGGTCAGCTCGCGGGTGGAGGGAAGCTTTTGCCCCGGCTGCAGGCGGCCGCTTACGATTTGCTGTTTGATTTGGTCGGCGATTTCTTCATAGATTTTGCGCGGGGAAATTTTCGTAATCTCCATTTGTGCCTCCTGCCCGTGTTCTGGCCTCATTGTACCACAGCGTTCCCCGATGCGCACATCGCGGACGGAGGATCAAAATACTGGAAAAAAATACTTTTTGATAACCATGCATACGAATCCCGCTTTCGCGTCAAAATACTATCACATTAGCAAGGAAGGAGGTGAGTTACAAATGGCAAGAAACAACAACAACACCCTTCTGGTACCGCAAAGCCAAAGCGCGATCGACCAACTGAAGATGGAAGCTGCTACTACTTTGGGCGTAAACCTGGGAGCTGAAACTTCTTCTCGTCAAAACGGCTCGGTTGGTGGTCAAATCACCAAGACACTCGTGCAAATCGCTGAGCAATCCCTTGCAGGCCGTGCTACTCGTTAATGGTTGATCAACTTCAACCTCTGTAACATCTCCTTCAGTCCGTAACCTATACATCAACAAAAAGAAGCCGCAAGGCTTCTTTTTCCTATGTAAAACAACCCACAAATTGACGTGGCAAGGGCATAATAAAACAGCACGACGCCTCGTTATCGAGTAGCCGCGCTGTTATGGGGGTGATGCTATGCTGATGAGAGGAGTCGAACCTCCGACCTACGCATTACGAGTGCGTTGCTCTCCCGTGTAGTACAGTACCGACATGGTCAACTATTCCACCTAATTGTATTGAATCTCCAGCGATAACGAGGGTTTGTCACGTTTTTCCTGGTCCTTATGTGCATCCACTCGAATGCTTAGAACCATTTCTTGAATGATGGTCTTACGTTCGCCTGTATCGAGTGTACCATACATTTCCGCATAGTTCATCAGGGTTTCAATTAACTCTGTTTCGCGACTAATCGATTCATCCGGAATTACAATTTCCTGGATCATACGGGAAAGTTGTTCCTCTTCCGTGGTTAGCTCTTTGTTTCGCTCCAAATAGTCAGACTTGGATATCTCTTCATCCACGTAAAGGAGTTGGAACCTTTTCTTTCGAGCACGTACCCTTTCCAGTTCTTTATTCAATTCCTCTACGCGTTGAACTGCATCGTCCTCATTGTCATCTTCTTTGCTGGCTGCAACTTCGAGCCTCGAAATGGAGTCCGTTTGTAGCGAGAAGGAACTTATTTTGTCAAGAAATGCGGTTTCGATCCATTCTTCCTGGAGATATGGGAGGTCACAACGATTATTGTGCATTCGATTAATGCAAGAATAATACTTTGTGCGCTTCGTTACATATTTCCGGCTGGTTCCTGACAGCTTGTACCCGCATCGTGAGCAGAAGACGACTCCAGAGAAAATGTAGTCGCTTGTTGCGGCCACCGGCTCCATTATCTTACGTTTATCCAGCAAGCCCTGCACACGGTCATATTGTTCTTGACTGATAATCGGTGTATGTCCACCTTGAACTGTAAACTCTTCGCCCGTCTTACCGGCTCTCGAACGGTAATTCCATCGCAGCTTGCCCACATACACAGGATTACGAAGAATATGATTGATCGTGGTCGGCGACCAATGACTACGGGGTGGTGGGTACCCTCCGTCGACGAGCTGCTTTTGAATATCACGAATACCGATATTCCGCTCGTACAGATTATATATCATTCGAATAACCGCTGCCTGAGACTCTGCCGGAATAAGCAGGCCATTGTCGCTTATATAACCATAGTTGACCGTTCCGCCCGGTCGCTTACCTTCCTTAGCCATCTGCTCCATGCCGTACCAGACACGTTCACCAAGGTTCTCACGCTCCCATTGAGCCAGAGCGGCCACAAGTGTGATAAACAGCCTTCCGATCGCACTAGTGGTATCATAGACCTCTGTGGCACTCCTGAAGGCCACTCCGTGCCTGTCGAATGTCTCCAGTAACTTATAAAGGTCAAGCACCGATCTCGTCAATCTGTCCAGCCGAAACACCAACACAATGTCTATTTTCTTTTCGGCGACATCTCCAAGCAACCGCTGCAATTCTGGTCTATTCGTATCCTTAGCAGACTGTCCCTCGTCGATATAAAAGTCATGGATCTCCCATCCTTGCGACTGAACAAACGCAGCATTACGGTCGCGTTGAGCGCTTATTGAAAAACCTTCTTTTGCCTGTTCCTCCGTGCTTACCCTTGCGTAAATTCCGACGCGTAAGGTCTTTAGTATCTTCATTGAGCAGCTACCTCCCAATAAAAATGAGTTCTTAAATCAATAAGTAAGACATCTTCTACATCAGTTAGCCGGACCACTAAATGGATTGGATCGGTATTTGTGGACTCGGAAATCGAGTATCGTGAGCGTACGGAATTCACATCAATACCGAAGCAATTAGGTCGTAGAGCATTAACAGTAAGATCCTCTAAAAAAACCGAGTAAACGGGAAGATCGCCAAATTCGTCAAATGAATGTTTTTTAACAGGGGACAGAATGTTGATATACAAGGATTGTTTGTCCCATTGCATTTTTCCCGCTCTAAAACTAATAGCCATAGCTTGCGGTATATCGCCGTCCTCATCATATACAAGTTTTAGTTTAGCCACGGCCGGAGGCCCCCTTTAGACTTATCTGTCTATATAGTTGTGCGAGGATGCGGTGAGTTTCTGGATAGTAGTCGAATTCTACCTTAGCTGGAGTAGACAATTCAACAAGTTCACGATCTAACATAGCTTGTAGAATTCTGCGTTCGATTTGCTCAATACGCTGAACGACGAAAGATAGAGGAAGTGAAAAATCGTCAGCAAGAGTTTTTATGTAGATTTTACGATCCTGTATATAGTTGTATTGTTCTAGGAGAAATACCGGGAGTGCAGCATAGTTTTGAAAGCACGTTGCTTGTTCTTCTTGGAGATCGACAAAGGATTTTGGCATTTTATTCTGATCCCCGGAATGGCGCAGTATATGGCAGAGTTCATGGAAAAAATTTAATCGTTGTTTTTTTGCTGAATGAAAAGAATTAAGTAATACCAAACCGAATAAATCGTGATCATAAATGGCCCGAGTAACATCTTTTGTTGGGTGAATAACTGAATTGAAGATAGATGCGATTCGATCTAGGTCCATGTCTGATGCGTATTTAATTCCATTTTCAATGTATTTCTGATTTACCCATTGTTCAATTTCAGTCAGCCTATATAGTGACAAATCCATGATGATCATCTCCTGAATCACGAAATATAGGAATGTATGTTCGTATTATAGTCTAAAAATAATAGCCCAGTAAGGGCTATTTGTATTATTTTACGTTATCTTGGTGATGCTGCTCCTTTAAGCGTTTAAAGAGCTCAATATCCTCTTTAAGCCTGCGAGCGACTTCAGGTGTTAGTTCATGTTTTACTCCGCCGAGGTAAGCCACATTAATATTTGGATCGACCTCATAATCATCCTGGTTGATGTTACTCTTTTCGCCCTCTAAGTAGCCAGCTGCTTTCATAAAATCCTCACGATTTATGTTGTGGTGAGCTTTGTCAGCAAGCTTACTAATTATTGCAGCACTTGGAGGAGTATCAACTAGGCAGCGCAGTAATCTAGAAATATAACCAGGATCGACGCCAGCATCAGAACCATATTTATTTATCGATCGCTTCCCCTTCGATAACTCAAGGAGTTTTGAGAAAGCTTCTTTATCAAATTCCATGACAAAACCACCTCTGATTCCATCTTACAATAGGTGTTGTCTACGGGCAATATTGCGGCACAATTTATCATTGCCTACAAACAATAAAAGTGGTTGACTATTGTCTGTGGACATGATAGTATAACTATTGTCAGCAGACAATGAAAGGGGTGATACGAATTGAATGTCAACATAGAAGAGTTACTTCTCCTGGCAGATACAGAGCAATGGAGTATTCCAAAGCTTGCTGATAATTTAGGTGTGGAATACTCATATCTTCACCGTGTCATTAAGGGTAAGAAGAATGGCGGCGGCAAGCTTTTCAAAGGTATTTATCAATTATGTATAAACAAGAACCTTGATGTAGGAAGGTTTTTATTTTAACCAAACCATTGTCGGCAAACAACGGAAAGGCGGTGCCCTGTTGCGGAAAGAACATAGATCAGCGGCTCAGAAACAACCAACATTTATTGTCAATGAGCTGAATAAACCCTCAGAACAAGCGATCTTTAACGCTGTCCTACTCATGATGAAATTCCGCAGAGCTAGAAGACAGCGTGAGTTGCTTGAATCAAAGAAAAATCCCGCCATGAACTAAGCGGGCAAGGGACATCGGTGAACAACATAAGCATACTACTTGCCCCTGTCACATAACCACTAGTTTGATGTGCAGACTCTGCAAAGGAGGTGATTAGAAAGTGTCAATTGGACAAGCCCTTGCATCGTACCGAAAAGAAAAGAACCTAACGCAACAGCAGCTGGCCGAACAATTTCCGATTGATCGTACACTCTTATCGCGTATCGAAAGCGGCGAACGTGAAATCCCTGCGGTAGTGGAATCGAAGATGGCCGGAATGTCTTGGAAATTTGCTTTGGAGATCGCGGAACTGCGGACAGGCGGCTTTATCTCGTATCTGTTGGGCGACGTACCGAACCTTGACTTACACCCGGCTGCTCTAAAGGATCTTCTGCTCAAAGAGCTCGCGGAGGCAGAGACAGCACTGGAGGGACTTACCTTGGCTAAACATCTTGATCCCGAGAAGCGACGCGAAAGTGCTGTACGTGTCTGGCAAGAACTTATGGATGTTGAAGGAAAGTCCGCAATCCTCCGGGGCATCCTCGAAGAAGAGTTTTGTTTAGATCGGAAGCGCCTGATCCAGAAACATGAAATGGAGACGAAGAAAGGAGAACGTTAATGCTCACATTTGATTTGTCCAAGCCTGTAGAGGCATATCAGCGACTGAACATTCTGCTTGCGTACCAAACCCGATTGATGGAGTTTCCAACTGACTTCGATCCGGAAGTTCTCGAAGCCGCTAAATGTTTCGTCAGCGCTTCGATCGCCGAACTAGAGGCGGATTTAACTTTAGAACAAGAAATAGCCACCGGCCAGGGTGACTATCAGCAAGCGCCCGTTTACGAAACAGCACTTATTTGTAGTGTACCGTACGAGCAAGAAGTCAACAAGGGGGATCATCAAGCATGCGAGCAAATATGAACAAGTATGCCGGAACATCCCATATTCCAGCTGGACAAGCTTCCGATTGAGCTAGTGAGGTGAAGGGAAGTGGCAAGACCCAAAAAGGAAGGGCTCGAATATTTCCCTATAGATGTCGACATGGACCAGGACGACAAGTTAGTTGTTGTTATTGGTAAATACGGCATGCTTGGATTCGGCATTGTTGTTCGATTGATGGCAGAAATCTATAAGAACGGGTACTTCTATACTTGGACAGAGCGAGAGCAATATGCTTTCAGTAACAAGGTAAATGTTGACATAAACACCGTTTTAAGCGTAGTTAATGAATGCTTTAAGTGGGGTTTCTTCCACCAGAAACTGTTCGATGAATATATGGTATTGACCTCAAAGGGCATTCAAAAAAGGTATCTGATGGCCACCTCTAAGCGGGTACAAGTGGCAATTAAATCCGAATTGCGGCTTGTTCCTCAAATAGTTTCTGATACCGGAAATGGTGTTTCTGATGACAGAAACGAAGTTACTGAAGGCAATCCGTCTACTGAAAGTACACAAAGTAAAGTAAAGGAAAGTAAAAGTAAAGTAAAAGAAAGGAATAAACCACCACAGGACCCCCCTCGGGATTCAAAAACGTATCCCGAGGATTCCCCAGCGTACAAAATGGCCCTTTATCTTTATCAAAAAATTATGGAGCATGCAGAGGAATCAGGTGTTGGACACCTAATCGCAAAATCCAATCTGCAAAAATGGGCGGATGATTGCCGCAAGCTTCTTGAACTAGACAAGGTGGATAAAGCACTCATACGCGATGTTATTGACTGGTCAACCTCACATCATTTCTGGAAATCAAATATACTGAGCGCTTCAAAGCTTCGAAATAAATTCAAAGATTTAGCTATCCAGATGGCACAAGAAAAGAAACCGATACCGCCGGTGCATAAAAATGCCAAGTCGGATCGAACACCCAGCGGTAAACCTAAAATCGCCATAATCTCAGATGTGCCTCAAGGGCCACCGCCTACGGACGAGGAAATCCAAATCATGCTTGCGAGAGCTCGTAAATTGGATTCACAGAGCAATCGGCGGGATGGTGACAGGTGATGGGAACCCCATTTGATTGTTTACTCGACGACCCCCGGCCCGACCTTACTAGGGATACACATCACTGGAGACGGCTTATCCGGTTGGCGATCCAGATCAAGGACCGCGAAATATCCAAGGTCCTAGCCGTCAGGTTGTGGTATCTACGGGCCTTTGGAACAACGGTCCGCTGGACCCACAATGGTATTAAGTTCGATCCGGTACTTGCCCCATATGGGGTATGGGACAAACCGGAGGACTTCGAAGCCGCGAAACGGCAGTATTTTGCACAATATCGAAACGAGATCATCGAATTGCTTGCCCAATTGGATTGGTGAGGAGGTTGGATTCTAATGGTGTTAACGGAGCATCAAGCAAGGGTGTTCGATGCCATAAAACAAGGTTCGGGAGAAGTTTCAAAATCCGAGCTTATCAGGCTGCTGCAACGTTATGGCGTTTCTGATTATCACATCCAGCGCACCGTTGAGGTGCTTATCGACAAACAGGCTATTGCTCGGGTTCGTAAGGGAGTGTATAAGGCCCTTGCTCAGACCTACCTTATCGCTGAACCGGCGAGGGAACAGGCGGAATCCATAACGATCAACACGACCATTCCTCGCGGCAAAATGTTGTACATCGTCAATAATTACGGAAAATTCCCACGATCCGAACTCGCTCGGCGTGCTGGGATCAGTAAATTGGTGCTGAATCAGGTACTGCTCGAACAGGGGCTTGGTGTATGAACGAGAAGGCGCTGCAATTAATTCACGACGCTCTAAGGCCACATATGCGAATAGGGAGCGGCGTGGACCTCAGCCGTCTTCGGCTCATGGTTTGCCCGCTATCTGATATCGCCAAGCGAGATTACGTCAATACCGAGTATGGCCGCTTGCGGATCTGGCCTGCCGAGTATGTTCCGAAGGGCTTTGCATACATCATCGAAGATCCGGGACGTATCGGTCGAGTTTTCGCGTGGGTAAGACGGAAATCAAATAATCAGAATGAGGTGCTGACAAATGAGCAAACACGATCTTGCTAGAAAAAATGACCTTATCAACACGCTGTGCAAAGCAAAGGAAAAGGCACAGAACGCCCATTTGTATCTGATTACGAACAATCGGGACGAAACAGAAATCGAGTCCACGTCCCAAGCAATCGCACATGTAAACCTCGCTTTAGAATCACTCGGCGCTCTGAATCCTGAAAATTCGTAGGGGGATGGGCTTGCAGCTGCACTAATCAAAAATTATAGGAGCGTGTAAGGAAATGGTGAAAAACACCGTGCAATTTACAAGCGTTGAACATAAAGCCCATTTTATAAAATTAAGAGAGAAATACCCACAAATTGAGAAGGCAAGCGATTACCGAGCGGCAGCATACATCGTAGCATTACCAGACGTTTTTAATCATGTAGGGGACCCGAATCAACTTGAATGGCTATTTTCATGGTGCTACGACTATGAAACAGTGAAAGTGGGAGAACATGACGAATGGGATTATTCGAAGGATGGTTCCTACTATCGTCGGGACTTCAAGAATGTGGATGAGCATGGAGACATGATTACTGGAGGAGAACGATTCGCAGGATTGTCTGGTGGGGCAAGGCGTCTTGTTCTGGCCGCTATGAATTTGTATAACGGCGCTAAGGGATTTGATTTAGAAGATGGGATATGTTCGTGGGATAATCGGCTGTTCGGGGTATTCCTTAACGCTTGTCTGTTAAGAAAAGGCGGAAAAATCGGCTGATACAACAAAATGAACAATACAGGAGGCATGAGAGGTATGGAAGAAAAAAAGGAATCCGCCGCAATGGCGGCGGAAGTGTTGGGTTCGATTAAAAAAGGCGAAATGACGACGAACCAAGCCCGCGCCAAATTCGGACTTGAACCGATCGGTGAACCGGCCGCAGATGCCTTTATTAAAAGAGAGTGATCTGGTAATCGGCAAGTTTTCTTTCGGGATCGTCAACGAATGTCATGGCCTCTATCTTCATTCCGAGGACACTACAAACATCAGGAATAAGTTCTAATAAATCGGGCATAGCGATTTGTTTCTCGAAGACTTTGTCAAGGCAATGGCGCAATTCGCGGGCGTAAATGGTGTTGAACTTTTCACCAACAAAAAGCATGTCGTACTTGCGCATGGTTGTTTTCAGATCTTCCTCAGACTTAATTATTCTCGATGCAATTCGTAATTCTTGGAGAATATCAGTGACGACTTTTACATTGTTCATTTCAATTCGTCCCTTCGAGCGGCGATTCAACCTTGACGTATTTACTTTCAAATTCTGCAAAAGGGATATCCATAGCAACATCATCATCGCTAAAGATCATCACACCTCGTTTACCGGTATCTACGTCAAATGTCGATCCGCCAAATTGAACGATTTCATTAGTTTCGATGTTTCTATACCTAGGTTGTTCATTGACCCAGTTAAAATAACTTTCAACATTTTTGTTCCTATGTGCCACTAGTGGTCACTCCTTTTAATGACGAATCTATAAATCGAATTATATTCCAGGATTTTATTGGAAACAAGGCTCTTGATGCTAAACCATTTAAATACGTAAGTACATGAGGAGTGAAAAGGATGAAGACAGCCCAAGAAATTGAGCGGTTAAAACAAGATTGGCTTAACGATCCGTGTTTTGATTTGGCTGAAACCGAGGGCTTTGAAAATCACAAAGAGGAGCTGCTAAAGTTTCAGCAAGAAACGGAGGCGGCTTGGAAATCCAAGTATGAGGCTGATCAAGCAGAGATTGACACGGAGGCCGAGAGGATTGGAGTCAAGGGGCTTTATCGGATTGTGCTGGCGATGCAGAAGGTACACGGCAGAGCAATACAGCTCCTGACCGAAGGGAAAACCTACGAAGCCTATCGTGCTCTGCAGGGTTATGTGGAATGAACACCGACTGAATACGGAAGGACATGAGGAGGGTTTTCATTGATCGAAGCAATAAAAGATGCCGTCTCCTTGGCAACGCAAAAATTCCACGACATTACCGGCAAGCGTTGCGAAAAATGCCCGGCATTCTGGGAAAACGTCGACTATTGGGGCGAATGGGACGCCGGATGCACATTACACCGAGATCATTTAGAATTCTGTCCCCTATCCCTCTTACCAAAAGCCATCATGAAACCATATGTCAAGCTCAAGGTTCGTCAGGAAGAAAGGTATTGGGAAAAGCTTTATGAACAGGAGCTAGAAAAGGATCGCGGGGCACACTTTCGAAACGAACATTCGTGAATACGGAAGGACATGAGGAGGACGACAGAATGATCTGGGAACTATCGAATAGAGCCGATATGAAAGCAAGACTCATCGCGGATAGGCATTATAATCGGCAGAAAATAGGTTCGGCTCAATTTGTCCCTCCTGGACGTTGCCTAGTTCTTTACGCTGAAACAAGAAGTGGACGCGCCTTTTGGGTTACATCATGGCCGTTTGCGGAATACGTCATGCACGAATGGGCAGGAGCATGGATGTGTTCAGCTTTCCGGAATGAAGGAGCAGGGGTTGCGAGTGAAATGATTACCCAAGCCGTAGCAGCTACACGTGCTTACTATGGGGACCCGCCGGAACTCGGGATGGTAACGTTCATCGACCGCAGCAAGGTGAAACCTACAATGGTTCGTGGCCAAGCGACATGGGGTTACACCTGGCAGAAGTCCGGTTTTGAGTATGCAGGGGAGACCAAAGGGGGACTACTCGCCCTACAGTTAAAACCCGATCGAATGCCGGAAGCACTAGCAGCTGCACACACACAATTAGCAATGTTCTGATTAACATTCGCTGAATATTAAAGAATACGGGAGGAATAGGAAATGGATTTGAACGTGGCAGTAAACGAAGCATTGACGGAGCTAGTGGCAGACGGAACGGTTAAGGGTATGGTCCGAAAGACACTTGAGAAGGCAATCAAGGAGATCGTCGACGAGACATTCGGCGGATACCGCAGCACTTTCAAAAAAGAATTGCAGGCGCACATCGAGAAATCTCTAGCCGTCGATCTCGATAATCTTACGATTCCTGGTTACAACGTGCTTGTTATTGAATCGATCAAGGAAACGTTAGATAACGTCGTTCAGACGGAAGGTATTAATCGCATCCGGGAGGATATGATTAAGTTGCTCTCACCACTCGAAAAATCAGAATGGAAACTGTCGGAGATCATCGAAAAGATGAAAGCGGAAGCGAACGAGGATGATGAAAAGTGGGGTTCCCGAATCACATTCGAATATGACGACAACTTCTCTGCATGGTCTTACGTGTACATTCATCCAGATGAAGGAGAACACAAATACAGCTGCGATTATCATTTCCGTATCGAATGGTTTGATGAAAAAGACCATTCGAAGGGCGGTCGTATGATCGGCCCAAAAATCAAGGAGCAGGAATTGGACAAAAAGAATATACTCCGCGGATTCCACGGATTTGACGACTTCCTGTTCAGACTGTACGCTACCGGCGCGACGATCATTGCTGATGTGGATCACGTCGATGTGTATTATCCGGGGCCATAAGGCCCGCGCTATAACTGATAGATGTATTGCGAAGGGAGTGGCGAGAGGAATGAGCGCATATTCAGGCGTTGACCGTGGGTGGTACCAAACCCACGCCTTCAAAAAAAGTATAGCTCATCAAGTATTAGTGGAAAAACAAAAGAAATACGAGGCCGTCCTCCACGAGCTCCAGGATGGAAGGTGTATAGTAAAGTATCGTGGTTACTCCGATGAACAGCTTGCAGAAATCAAAAAGATGAAGAAAGAAGAAAGCATGGCTACCACAAAAAAACCAACGCCGAAAAAGCGACAAGCATAACGGGAAATGACTAAACAATAAAAAGCCCCTGGGATTCTTTCCCTAAAGGCTTTCTGATCCGGCGGTGAGCACCGGATGAATAAAGCGTAACACCCACATAATGGAAAAACAAGGCTCGATTTTGTAGGACAAGCGAACCACGAAAAGGCCCCCGGCCTATGGGGATAGGACACCGGGGGCGAATGGTTGTTCTCACTATTTCATTGTACCACAAAGTGAAAGGGTGAGGGGAATGATGTCGGTGAGCATTAAGGATCTGTTTCCCACCGCAACTGCTGATGACATTGCGCGAGCTAGAGTCATACTGAGCAGCTATAAAAAACATAAGCGGTTAAAGGACGATCTAATCAAGAACCCGCCAGATTCAGACAAACAAAGGATGGCACTTTCTTTATCGACACGTGAGACCAAGACCGTTGAACGCGCGGTCGGTCAAATCCTTGACGAGCAGGTAAGGCGAATCATCGAATTCCGTTTCCTGGAGGGCAATTCCAGGGCGGCAACCCTAATGAAATTCGCATCGTGGAACTACTCCGACAAGACGATCGACCGCAAAATCCTTGAGGGAATCGAGTCGGTCGCTAACACGCTGCTATACATCGAGTAAAAATGTCCATTTTATGTCCCAATCATGTCTCAAGCATGACCACAAAATGTCCGGACCCGCGCGGTACAGTAGAACCCATAGGAACCGAGAATGTTTCGGTTCGGGGATGGTCTACTGTACCCCTTATCACGTAGACACTCGGTCATGCTGTGGGATGGATACGAGAACCATCCTTAGACGATTAGCGTCGATGGTGTGATGTGAGGCGGGGTTCGATGCCCCACTATGAAGCGAGAGAGCCGTATGTCGGCTCTCTTTTTACTTTGCGACAAGTGTTAGGCTGGAGCGCGTAGCTTCTGCTATGCGTTGCCGCATACCACTTTTTTGCGGGGATGGTGATCGACATGAACGTTTTTTACACGACACCAAGAGTTCGAGAGCGAGCGGAACAACCGATGAAGTGCGTCGGGTGCATATGGGGTAGGTTCGATGGCGTGAAGCAATTTTGTCCAAAGCCGACCTGTATAAGGGAGGAGGTTAAGCTGTCGGATGAACGTTGTCCAGCCGATCCGCGACAAGTCGATTGTCGAACAAATCCTCCTGTACCTGAAACTCACGAACGAGAGGGACTATATTTTCTTCGGAATGGGTGTCCATAGTGGTCTCCGGGTTTCGGACCTGCTGAAGTTAAGGGTTCGGGATGTTCGGGATCAGCTACATGTCGTGTATGTACCCGAGAAAATCAAGTCCCGGCTCAAGAAAAGGCGCAAACAAAAGATGTTTATCATTCATCCGGACATTGCAGAGGATCTTCGCCGCTTCATCGAGGGAATGGATGATGACGAATATTTATTCGCCAGCAGGCAGCGGAAGACGATCACCGGAGCGGTCGGGGAACCGATCAGCCGGGTAACGGCTTACCGTATGTTGAACAAGGTGGCCCGGCGATTTGGGGTGCAGCAGATCGGGACACACTCACTTCGAAAGACGTGGGGATACCATCTCTACATGGACGATCCTACAAACTTAGCGTTACTAATGAAGATGTTCGGACATGAGGATATGACCACCACATTGCTATATTTGGGGCTTACCCAAGACGCCATGGATGCCGCAATTCGAGGTTTGAGTTATACATAATCCGGTCATTGTTACACTCAAAGAAGCGAAGCAAAAAAAGCTTGACTTTATCGGATTTCTTCGTTCGTCCGAGTGTAACAGAATCAGTGTTATGTTTCACTCTACTGCCAAGAATTAGTGGAAATTGTGGAGGCCGATCAGCTGCAAATAGCCGGTTTCAATAGTAACGGTTTTGGTCAGAAGGTCAAAGTGTACTGGTCAAACTCAATTCGTCATTCGATCCGATTTTCCTAGACCATTTTGGGGGTGAGGTGAAATGTAATGGCGCGAGAAAAAAGCCCTCTTCGCGAGCAAGCTTTTAAGCTTTGGTGTGAGGGTGGCAGAACGCGAAAACTTGCTTCTATTGCACGTGAGCTTGGCGTGAAGCCGGAACTGATCCGCAAGTGGAAGCATGAAGGGAATTGGGAAGAACGGCCCGATCCGGGTCCACGTCGGCGAGGAGCTCCGAAAGGAAATAAGAATGCCATCGGGAACAAGGGCGGCGGCGCTCCGCTGAAAAACCAGAATGCGTTCAAGACGGGACTTTACTCGACTATCTGGGAAGATGTGCTTGACCCCGAGGAGCAAGCCAAGCTCTTATTCGTCGAAACCGATCCAGTGAGACAAGTCGAGAACCATCTTCGATTCCTGGAGTTGCGGGAACGGCGAATGCTCCAACTCCGAGCCCGCATTTTGGAAGGATGGGATGCGTCCAGCATTTCCACCAAGAGCGAGGCATTCACGGAGGTTGTTGAAGGAATCGGGGATATACCACAATTCGATGAAGAAGGCTTCTTGAAAAATGGGCCTCGACGCGAGACGGTGATGAAGGAGACTGAGCGAACCGTCAAGACGAGTCAAAAGCTCGAACGTATTCTTGCGATCGAGAATGCGTTGACCAGTATCCAGGACAAGAAGCTAAAATGCATCGAACTGCTTTGCAAGATCGAGGCGCGTGAGCTAACCGCCGAAGAAACACGGGCGCGGATCGAGCGATTGAATCGGGAGAACAAAATCTTGGCAGCTAAGGAGTGGTGATGTGGCCAAGTACGCAATCCTCCATGCGTTCTATACAAGCGAAGCATGGCAGAACTTTCGAATGGTCATCATCATCGAGCGCGGGTTGAAGTGTGAACATTGTGGACAACGTGTGACTAACTCGAAGGAGCTCACGTTGCATCATATTACCGAACTGACTCCTGAGAATGTTCACGATCCGATGATCTCGCTGAATCCCGCGAATGTGATGGTCGTTCACCATGATTGCCACAATGAAATACACAACCGGTTCGGCTATAAGAAAGAGGCGGGCGTGTTCATCGTGTACGGTCCGCCGCTGTCAGGAAAGGCCGACTATGTTCGTCACCATATGGCTAGGGGCGATCTCGTCGTGGATATGGATCGGCTATATGCTGCTGTCTCGATGCTGCCTTACTACGATAAACTAGACGGGTTATTCAGTAACGTGATCGGCATCCACAATCAGCTGATTGACAACATCAAGACACGGTTTGGGAAGTGGCGAAGTGCCTGGATCATCGGGGGCTATGCGGATCGGTTTAAGCGTCAGCGATTGGCATCGGAGCTTGGGGCGGAACTCATCTTCTGCAACATCAGCCGAGAAGAATGTTTGCGGCGTTTGGATGTGGACGGGGAGCGGCAATACAGAAAGGATGAATGGCGGGTATTCATCGAGAAGTGGTTCGAAACTTATAGTGTAGATTGAACAGGAATCACCGCCAACGTATAGAACATATGTGGTGGGGGTGAAAGTATGTTTAATGTCACTGATTTGGCATTTGAAGAAGCAAGACTTGTTTCCATAGCCGAGTACGAATATGGGGAGTTTTTTGATGTTGCTAATTCTTGCATCAGATTCTTATGGCGATTCCACTATGAGACAAATGCAGATTGTTGGATTTTCCTTGGCTTTTTAGCTCAAATTCAAAAAAGCCTTCAGCTTGCAATTCTATCAACGCTTCGAAGGCATGATATTCAAACAAGCATGATGCTTCGGTACACGCTTGAAACTATTTGCCTATCCTTGTACAGCATGGAGTTTAGAGAGGAAAAGTATTTTAGTAAATATTTAGGGGATGGTACAGTATTACCAACTAAAGCATTATCTGATTCGTACAACTGGTTGAATAAAATTCTGCCTGAACAAAGCGAAAAAATAAAGAACATTAAGGAGAGCATCAACAAATTTTCAGTACATGGTAACATCCTTCCCTCATTTTACAACACTGATCTTTTCAAAGAAGATGGGAAAGCAACAATTTTTTTCTTTGACAAGGAACACAGCGATATTACAAAAATGAGAATGTGGTGGATTGCGGATACATGCATTGGGTATATGATGATGATTTCAATTGTTAATGAGAAATTCCCAACCATAAAGCTAGTTTCGAATTTTGATGATGTCCTGGAGAGTTTGTTTAACAGAATAAAAAAAGTCGAAGCTGAACTCAGGAAGACAGAAACATTCTTAAAATATTACTAGGGCACCTATCGGGTGCTTTTTTTTATTTGACCACCCCCCGGTCAAGAAATACTTGCGATGCCGTGGGTACCGTAGGGGGAAGGCAAATTTCACACGAACCAAAAATTTTGAAAATCGAGCGAGGCGATTTTCCGTTGACGAAATCGGACGTGTACCGGAATGAGCTGGCGAAGCTGGAGGAGATCTTCCGAGAAGTGGACCCTGCCCAAGCGAAATTGGTGGAGGGCTTGATCAAGGATGCGGCCTTTTTGGCTGCGGACAACCATGTATTACGGGAAGCGATCGACAAGACGGGGACCGTTCAAATCCATCCGACGAATCCGAACCTCCAGCGAACAACCGAAGCCGCCAAGCAATACCTGAAAAACCTAAACTCTTATGCCGTGGTCATCAAGACGCTGAACGGCGTCCTGAGCAAGAACGGATTCGAGGGTGAGGATGATTTTGAAGAATTCATGCGAGAATCCCGAAAAGGGTCATAGTTACCTTCTCGAATACAGGCAGGCGATTCAAAACGGGGAGATCATCGCCGGGGCCGAGTTGATCCAGCAGCTTGAGAACCTTATCGCGGACTTGGATAGTCCCGCTTTCGTCTACGATACAGCGGATGCCCACTTCCGGATCATGTTCGTCGAGCGGTTTTGTAAGCATACCAAGAGCCCGTTCTATGGCAAGCCGTTCCTGCTGGAGCTGTGGGAGAAAGCATTCATCGAGGCCTTCTATTCGTTCAAGTGGAGCGACGAGGGGTATCGGAATTATTATGGAGAGGCCCCGCCCAAGAAGAAGTTGCGCCGGTTCAAGAAAGCGATCTTGCTGATTGCCCGAAAGAACGGAAAGTCGACCCTTTGCGCGGCCTTGGGCCTGACTGAACTCATGTGTGGCCATGGCGGCAACGACATCGTGTGTTCCTCCAACGATGATGCCCAGGCCTCGATTATCTTCGAGGAAATCGGCCACATGCGGCAGCAGTTCGATCCGAAGGACAAGCGAACCCATAAGAATCTCCAGGGCATTTACAACACGAAGAACAAGAGCAAGGTGTTCAAGATTTCCGACCGAACCCGCAACAAAGAGGGGCGGAACATCGACGGCGCGATCCTGGACGAGTCCAACGAGATGAAGGACAACACAATCGCGAAGTCCATCGACCAATCGCAATCGACGAAGGACGAGCCGTGGTTTATCAACATCACGACGGAGGGATTCGTCAATGGCGGCTACTTGGATAATGAGCTCAAGTATGGCCGGGCGGTACTCGCGAAGGAAGTCGAGGACGAGACGCTTTTGACATGGCTGTACACCCAAGACAATGAGCAAGAGATTTGGCAAGATGAGAAGTCTTGGCAGAAATCGAACCCGAGCTTGGGGCTCATCAAAAAACCGAAATACCTGAAAGACCAAATCCGTAAGGCCCAGCGAGACAAGGCCGAGCGGATTTTTATGTTGGCCAAGGACTTCAACATCAAGCAGAACAATGCGACGGCCTGGCTGCTTCAAGAGGATTTGGTCAACGACGAGACGTTCGACCTGGAGGACTTCCGGGACGGCTTCGCGATCGGCGCGGTGGATCTCTCCAAATCCGGCGACCTTGCGTGTGCGCGGGCGCTGCTCATGAAAGGGAACAAGAAGTTCACGGTGCAGCGCTACTTCATTCCACAATCCAAGCTCGACAACCTCAACCGTGAGGAGCGCGACCGGTTCGGACAATGGCTGCGGGATGACCTGATCACGGTTTCCGACGGAAACGAAAACGACTTCCGGCATGTGACGGCCTGGTTCGTTCGGCTGTACAAGGAGTTCGGCATCCGGTTTTTCAAGGTCGGATATGACAAGTGGTCGGCGGTGTATTGGGTCAAGGAGATGGAGGACCACGGGTTCGACATGCAACGGGTCAATCAGGATTGGGGCAGCATGAGCGAGCCGATGAAGCTCGTCGAGGCCGACCTGAAAAGCAAGTTGATCAACTACAACAATCACCCGATTGACCGTTATTGTCTGGAGAACACGGCGCTCAATATCAACAACAAGCTGGAGATCATGCCAGTGAAAGTCGAGGGGAAGGAAGACAAGAAGATCGACGGCGCGGTGACGATCATCATTGCCTACCGAATTTATATTGACAACCGATCGGAGTTTCTGACCCTGGTTGGACGAAAGGGGTGAAACAGAATTGGCCTTATTGCAAAGCCTGAAGGGGTTCGTGAGCAAGGGTAAGGAGTTCGTGCGAGCAAAGATTTTGAACGGCTACGTTCCCATATTCTCGCAATTCGGGCAGGACATTTATGCGTCGGACATCGTGCAAAACTGCATCGACATCATCGCAACGGAGATCAGCAAGTTGCAGCCGCGCCATATCCGGGTGGATGGGAGCGGGATGCAGACGGTACCGAAGGGACCATTAAACCGGCTGTTCAAGTTCGCGCCGAACGAGATCATGAGTACCCGCGATTTCCTGGAGAAACTGGTTTGGCTGCTGTACCTGAACTATAACGTGTTCATTTACCCGACCTACGAGTACACGAAAGCGGCCAACGGAACCGAGTCACGGACCTATACCGGGTTCTATCCGCTCAATCCGTATCAGGTGGACTTTCTGCAAGACGAACGGGGGACCTTGTTCGTGAAACTGTACTTTCGTTCCGGGGACAGCTTTACGTTCCCCTATTCGGATGTGATCCACATCCGGAAGAAGTTTTCCGTGAACGACATCATGGGCGGCGGGCTGAATGGCCAGCCAGATAATGCCGCGCTACTTAAAGTGCTGCAAATCAATGATGCCGTGTTGCAAGGGCTCGAAAAAGGGATCAAGACTAGCCTGTCGATTCGTGGCGTCTTGAAAATAAACACCATGATGAACGATGAAGGGCAGCGAGCGGAGCGGGAACGATTCGAGAAGCTGCTGCAATCTGGTGATTCCGGCATTCTCCCGATCGATCTCAAGGGAGAACTGACGCCGCTCAATCTCGACCCCAAATTCGTGGACAAGGACACGCTTGCATTCCTCAAAAGCAACGTCTTGGAATGGTACGGGGTGTCGCTTGCGATCCTCTCCCGCGATTATTCCGACGAGCAGTACCAAGCGTTTTATGAGAACACGTTGGAACCGCTCGTCATCGGACTGGCCCAAGCGTTTTCGAAGACGATCTTCACGGCTCGGGAGCTGGATATGGGCAATGAAATCGTGTTTTATCAAAAAGACATGATGTACCTTAGCACGACCGCCAAACTGAACCTGCTCAAGACGGCAGGCGAACAAGGGCTTTTAAGCGACAACCAAAAGCTCGCATTGCTTGGGTATCCGCCGATCGAGGGTGGGGACCGGCGAACCATGTCGCTAAACTATATCGACGTCAATCTCGCGAACGCCTATCAAATGGGGCGGAGCACGAATGGAGGAAAGAGCGATGAGCAAGCCAATTAAACTGCCGGGCCGCGAGGAACCCGTCAAGCGTAGTTTCGGGTTGGTTGATCTCCGAGCGGTGGACGATGGCAATTACATTGAAGGGCATCCAGCCGTCTACGACCAGAAAACGAACATCGGCGGATGGTTTTACGAGATCATCGAGCGCGGCGCGTTCGACGGCTGCAATTTTGATGACGTTTTGTTCAGTGTTAATCATGACCTTCGCAAAATCCCGTTGGCCCGCAGCCGACGCAACAACGGCAACAGCACCATGCAGCTGCGGACCGATGATGTCGGTTTATATATCCGCGCTAGTCTGGATAGTGAGAACAATGCCGAAGCGAAGGCGCTCCATAGTTCGGTCAAGCGAGAAGACATCGACGGGATGTCTTTTATTTTTTACGTCGGTGATGAGAAGTGGGAAGACCTGGATTCGGAAATCCCTACCCGTCGTATTCAGCGCATTACGAAAGTAATCGAAGTGTCTGCGGTCAACTTCCCGGCCTATACGGGAACTGACATAAATGCTCGTGACCAACACGCATTGGATAATGCGCGAACAGCGTTGGAGAACGCCCGGTCTCAGTTGGATAACTCGAAAAGCGAGCTCGAACTGCTGCGTCTCAAAAATCAAATTCTGATGAAGGGTTAAGGTGAACCACATGAACAAGAAGAAACTGCTCGAAATGCTCCGCAAGAAAGAAGCACGCAAGGCCGAACTCGGGACGAAAGCGAACGCCGCCACGACCGTGGAAGAACTCCGAAGCATTAATGCGGAACTGGAGGCTTTGAACGCGGAGATCGCCGAGCTGCGCAGCATCACGGATGCTATGCCGGATGACGAGAGCGAGACTGAACAGCGCGGTCAAACAACCTCCCAACCGGAACAGCGCGGGTCATCGCCTGTCGGCGCTACCCATATTATGGGCAGCTATGGGGTCGGAGCGGCGGGCCAAGGCCAGGGTCAGCAGCGGGCGCAAGAACCGGATGAATTCTTCGGGACTCTTGAATACCGGAAAGCGTTCATGGCCTTCGCCAAAACCGGGCAAATCCTCCCGGAGCTGCGTGCAAACGCCATGACCACGACCACAGATGTTTCGGCTGTGATCCCGACCACGATCCTGAATGAGGTCATCCGGCGATTGACCGTGTATGGGCAAGTATACAGCCGGGTCCGGAAGCTGAACGTGCCGGGTGGCGTAGAAATTCCGATCTTGTCCTTGAAGCCGGTCGCGACCTGGATCGGCGAAGCGACGCCGTCGGACAAGCAAAAGGTCCAAGCAAACACCAAGGTGTCGTTCAGCTACTACGGCCTGGAATGCAAGGTATCGATCTCGCTCCTTGCAAGCACCGTGACGCTGGAGGGATTCGAGACGACGATCACGGACCTGATCGTGGAAGCCATGATTCAAGCGATAGACATGGCCGTCATCAAAGCAAACGGGACCGGCAAGATGCTGGGCATCACGGTCGACACTCGTGTTCCAACCGCACAAAAAGTCACCTTGTCCGCCGAGGAATTTTCGAGCTGGGACGGATGGTCCAAGAAAGTGTTCGCCAAAATGCCGCTGGCCTACAAAGCGGGCGCGACGTTCCTGATGGCGTCGGGCACATTCGAGGCGTACATCAATGGGATGGTGGATGCGCAAGGCCAGCCGATCGGTCGCGTGAACTACGGCATCACGGAAGGACCGCAGGGTCGATTTGGTGGGAAAGAAGTCATCGAGGTCGAAGATGACGTCATCACGCCCTATGATGACGCTGCGACCGGCGATGTCGTGGCCATTTACTGTAACTTGCGGAACTACGGGATCAATTCGAACTTGCAAATGACGATGTTTCGATACTTTGACCACGACACGAACGAATGGGTGGACAAAGCGATCCTGATCGCGGACGGCAAGCTCATCGATCCGAACGGCGTGGTCATTATCAAGAAGGGATAAGGAGCGGGTCTACCATGACCGAAGCCGAATTGCTTGCGGAATGCAAGACCGGCCTGAATATCCCGCTTGCGAGTACCGGATTCGACGGGGTACTCCGTCAAAAGCTGCTTGCCGTGAAGGGGTATCTACTCGGGGCAGGGGTGTCCGAAGCCAAGCTCGACACCGATCTCGCGGTGGGGACGATCGTGGTCGGAGTCACGGACCTATGGAACATTCAAAGCGGGGAGATTCGATTCTCCCCGGTGTTCCTCACGCTTGCGACGCAGCTCGCGACCGCCAGCCTGCCACAATCTTAGAAGGAGGTCAGTACCATGTACCCATTCAACTACAAAAAGGGGCATAAAATCCAAACCGACGCCCCTGGATTCGCCGCCAAACAATCGTTTTTGGCACGGATCGCCCTATCTTCCGTCCAGGCTGTCGCGGCAGCGGTGGCGGGTATACTCCCAGCCGTCACCGACTCTGGGGCACAGCAAGTCATTACGACCGGGTTCACGAACCCGGCATATCCTCGCAATGTGACGGCGACCGCTGGCGGGACCGCAACGGACATCAAGGCGATCCAAGTCATTGTGGAGGGGACCAACTTTGCGGACGAAGCGATCGCGGAAACCTTGCCCGCCTTCACCGTGGATACGGCGGGGACTGTTACAGGCAACAAGGCATTCAAAACCATCACGAAAGTCACCATCCCGGCCCATGACGGGACCGGTGCCACGACATCGATCGGCTTCGGTACGAAGCTGGGGCTTCCCTACAAGCTGGCGCACAACACGATCCAGGACGCCTACCGAAACAATGTTCGGGAAGGAACAGCGCCAACCGTGGTCACATCGGCAACCGCCATCGAGGCGAATACCGTGACCTTGAATAGCGCCTTGAACGGGACGCCGGTCGACCTCTATCTTTTCGTGTAAGCGAGGGGGGAACCCACATGTTCAAACCGACCGCACAATTCGCAACCGTCGTTCGTGTCCAGCATCGGGTGGCAACCGATGTGAACGGCGCTCCGGACGTCAGCTATATCGACGCTGATCCGGCGCTTGACTACTGCAACTGGAAAAGCCGTGGAGGCACTGAAAGCACTGAATCCGGTACGCTGTCGGTCGAAGACACAGCAGAGGTCATGCTTTGGTTCCGCGAGGATCTCAATCAGCAGGATCGGCTGCTCCTCCATGACAAGACCGAGCTCGCCTACGACATCATCGGCCCGCCGGAGAACATCGAGATGCGCAACATGTGGCTGCTCCTAAAGGTACGCCGGGCGGTGAATGCCTAGTGGCCAAACGATACACCGCAGGCCGATCGATTCGGCTGGACTTAACCGGCCTGGAGGAAGCGGCGAAGCGGATCGCGAATGCGGGCGGGAGCGTCGATGCAGCGGTGAAGATGGCGATCCATGAGAGCGCCGAGCCGATTCGGGCGGAAATTGAAGCCTGGGCGGAGAAACACAAGCTGACAGGCACGATGCTGAAGGGCGTCGACCTCTCCGAGCCGGTTCAGTCGGGTAATGAAATCAGTGTGACCGTGGGAATCAATGACGATAAATCGCCGGGTGCCTGGCACGCCACCTTTGTCGAGTATGGCACGCCGACGCAACCGGCTGACCCTGGGATACGGCTCGCCTTTGATCGGAATCGATCCAAGGTCAAGAGCATTCAGCGGAAAGTGTTGATTCGGGAGGGGTTGCCGCTTGAGTGATATCTATAGTTTGCTAGCCGATACCTTGAGCGGTATCGGGTACCCGGTCCGGGAACAAGGGACCTTTGCGGATGAGAACAAGCTGCCGGAAACGTTTATCACGTATTTTGTAGTGGATACGCCGAACAACAGCCACGCCGACAACCTCCCGACGAGCCGCACCACCCGCGCACAAATCACGTTGTACAGCAAGAAACCGGCCTTAAAGCAAGGGGCCGACGCTTCGATCAAGGCGGTCATGCTCCCGGCAGGCTTCCTCCGGGTGGGGGGCCGGGATTTGCCATACAATCCGAAGACCGGGCATTATGCCTATACTTGCGACTATCGCTATTACGAGTTGGAGGAATGACCGATGACGGATAAAAAATATGGGGAATTCGTGGGCGTCGACAATCTGTATTACGCGCCCATTCTTCAGGATGACAACACCGCTTTTGTAACCGGCACGCCGGTATATCTCGCGCCTGCAGCTGAGATTAGCGGCGAAGCGGAAACGAACAATACGCCTACGTACTACGACAACAAGCCCGCATTTAACTACGTAAGCGAAGGCGTGACCACGATCACGATTACCGCTTCCAATGTCCCTGCGGCAAAGATGGCAACCTTATTGGGGAAATTATTCGATGCCGCGAGTGGCCGGGTATACGATAGCGGCCAGCCGAATCCCCCGAGCGTGGCCGTGGGGTTCCGGTACAATGTGGGACCGGGCGAATACCGCTATTACTGGTACCTGAAAGGGACATTCAGCGGCGGGGCCGAAGAGGCGGCAACCAAGTCGGCTGACGTGGATATTCGTACGTATCAGCTGACCTATACGGCGGTCACGACTACGAAGGAATGGACAATCGGCGGACAATCCATGTCTTTGAAGCGAGTTTTCGCCGACACATCCGACAGCGCGTTCGCGGCGGCGGGATGGTTTTCGCAAGTTCAAACGCCGGACACGACGATGGCACCGACCGCGATTGCGCTCTCCACGATCGCGCCTGCCGATGGCGCAACGGCGTTTAGCCGCAGCGGGGTGATTGTCCTGACCTTCAACAACAAAATTGCAACCGAGGCCATCACGCTGCTCGACAGCACAACCGGCAATACGGTTGCCTTCACGAAATCGTGGGACGTGGCCGGGAAGGTGCTGACGTTGACGCCTTCGGCCCAGTTGGCCGCGACAACCAAATACATCGTAGCCGTCGCCGGCGTCGTGGATGTGTATGGCCAGGCGCTGGCCGCATCCGGAAAAGACTTTACGACAGGAACCTAATCGAGAAGGAGGGCGATAAACTCGCCTTCCTTTTTTGTTCGATCATTTGAAGGAGGTACCCCCATTGAAACCGGTATACATCACATTTACGGATGCGCAAGGCACGACCACTAATACGTTTACCACCTGCTCGCTGAAAACGGGGATGATGGACACGATATTCGACATCGCCGAACAGGCGGAGCAGCTGAAGAGCGGCAAATCCGATATCAAGCAATCCCGACAGTTCTTCAAAGACTTAAAGGCGCTGATTGTGGCGATCTTTGGCGGGCAATTCTCCTATGATGAGCTCAACGAGGGGGCCGAACAATCGGAGATCATGCGGGTGTTTAACGACATTTGTTCGAAAATTTCAGGAGACATGCGAAAAAACTGACGGCGGGGGAGCTTCCGCAAGAAGACACCCCCGCTGAATACCGCAAAACGATCGTCGGCCTGAAGCGAACGATATGCCGGGAATTTGATTGGTCGCTTCATCAAGTGGATGAAACCGATTTTTCCAACTTGATCGCCTTCATCCAGTATAAGCCGAGCGACGATCCGAACATTCGGGTCATTAACGGCAAGACCTATCACCGGGCAACGAAGGCCCCATCCTGGCTATGAGGAGGTGAACCATGGCAAACGAGAACGATATCGGCGGAAAGGTCGGCCTAGACGTCACCGAATTTAAAGCCGGGATCGCTGAGTTAAATCGGCAAATCAAGGTGATTGATTCGGGATTCAAAGCCGCAGCTGCCGGAATGGATGACTGGAGCAAATCGGAAGAAGGGCTTCAAGAGCGCATCACGTCGCTGAATCAAATCACCGATCTCCAGCGGCAGAAGATCGCCAACCTGACCAATGAATACGAGCGGATTGCCGCCGAGAAAGGCGAGACGAGCAAAGCGGCCCAGGATCTCCAAGTCCGGATCAACAAAGAGACGGAAGCGCTGAACAAGAACATGCTGGAGCTGAACAAATCGACGGCAGCGCTGAAGAGCTTCGGCGATGAGTCGGAGGCTACGACGAAAGACGTTGATCACCTGGACAAGAGCGTCGACGAAGCCCAGCAGGCGCTCAAGGAAATTGGCGGCAACGTGGCCAAGGCGGCAGCAGCCGGTGTCGCGGCCATTGGAGCCGCAGCGGTGACGGCGATCGGCGGGCTGCTCAATTTCAGCGGAGACTCGACCCGAGCGATGAACAAATTGCAGGCTCAAACCGGGGCGACAGCAGAACAAATGGCCGAATTCCGCGATACCGCAAAGGCCATTTATACGTCCAACCTCGGGGAAAGCATTGACGATGTGGCCAACTCCATGGCATCGGTCAAACAAGTAACGCAGCAGACCGGAGATGAGCTGGAGAACACGACCAGGAAAGCGCTCCTTATGCGCGACACGTTTGGCTTCGACGTACCGGAGAGTATCAACACGGTCAATTCGCTGATGGACAAGTTCGGGATCACCGCCGACCAAGCCTACACCCTGATCGCCCAGGGAGCCCAAAACGGGGCCAACAAGAACGGAGACTTGCTCGACGTGCTCAACGAGTACGCGCCGCAATTCTCCGCGCTTGGTTTCAGCGCCGAGCAGTTCACCGACATTTTGATCCAGGGCGCCCAGGACGGCGCGTTCCAAGTGGATAAGGTCGGCGACGCCATCAAGGAATTTACGATCCGCTCGAAGGACATGTCGACGGGTACGAACGAGGCATTTACAACGTTGGGCCTTGACGCGCAAAAAATGGGGGCGTCCTTCGCCGCAGGAGGCGAGAAGGCACAAGGAGCCTTTCGTGAGGTACTGACGGCTCTGAATGGCATCCAGGACCCTCTCATTCGCAACCAGGTCGGGGTTCAACTCTTTGGTACCCAGTTTGAAGACCTGGAAGCGTCAGCGATCCTATCGCTTGGCAATGTCCAAAATGTGACGAGCTCCACGGCGGACACGCTTCAGCAGATTAACGAGATTCGGTACGATGACGCAGGGTCGGCTCTGGAAGGACTCAAGCGGCAGCTTATCACAAGCCTTGCCGATCCGATCGAGGAGAAGCTGAAGCCGAAGATATTGGAAATGACGGAGAGCTTGAAAAACGTCGACGTGACGCCGATCGTGAACGGGCTGACCTGGATCATTGACAATGCGGGCAACCTTGCGGCAGTTGCGGCCAGCATCGGTGCGGGGATGGCCGCTTGGAACGTGGCGACCATGATCCAAGGGGTTGTCAAAGCCATTCAGGCATGGCGGGTGGCGACAGAGGGGATGACCATCGCACAGATCGCCCTTAACGCTGCCCAGGCGCTCAACCCGATTGCACTCGTCATAACGCTCGTTGCGGCACTCGTTGCGGGGATCATCGTCCTGTGGAATACGAATGATGACTTTCGAAATGCGTTGATTGGCGCGTGGAAGGCGATCGAGAACGCCGGAAAAGCCCTATGGAAGTGGCTTGTGTCGTTCTTTACCGAGGACATCCCGAAGGCGTTCCGGACCGCGCTCGATTGGTTCAAGAAGCTGCCCGAAGAGGCGGCGCGGTTCTTCAACGAGCTGCCGGGAAAAATCGGGTATGCGCTCGGGTTCGGACTTGGAAAGATGGTGCAATTCGGCCTCGATGCGCTCGATTGGGTGAAGACCGAAGTGCCAAAAATCATAGCGGCCATTGTTGATTTTTTTGTTGGCCTCCCTGGAAGGATCGCTTCAGCCCTTTCGAATGCGTTGAAGGCCATGGGATCATGGTTTGTAGACATGGTGCAGCTCATCAAAGATGAAGGGCCTGGGATCATCAGTAATATCGTCGATTTCTTTTCCGGGTTGCCGGGCGACATGTTGAACATCGGGAAAAACATCGTGACCGGACTATGGGACGGGATTAGCGCCATGACCGGGTGGATCAAGGATAAGATCAAAGGATTTGCATCCGGCATCGTGAGCGGAATCAAGGATGTACTCGATATCCATTCCCCGTCACGGGTAATGAGGGATCAAGTCGGGATGATGATCGGGGCCGGAATGGCGGAAGGCATCGTAGACAGTACCCGACAAGTCCATGCCGCGATGGAACAGCTGAACGGTCAGGTGTCGCTCAACCAAGCGGGAACGGCTACCGCTGGAAGGGTAGGGCAAATCGCGGGAACGAGCACCACAAACACGTATAACTTCGAGGGCATGCTGAGCGGTGCGGTGTTTAACGTTCGGAATGAGGGAGATATCATGCGGACGGCTCGGGAAATTGGCAATCTCGTCCTAAGCGAGATCAGGGGGTGACAAGGTGAACAATGGCGGGTTTACATTGGGGGGACGTACGGCCCATAGCTTAGGGTTGCACATGCTCCGGTCGTCGCAACGTCCCATCCTTCCCGGAACCGTGGACAGAACGATGGCCATTCCTGGCCGAAATGGCGAATGGGACTTTGGTGCGGATATCGGCCCGCGCCCGTTTCAATTGGATTGTGCTGTTCTCTCTCCATCGGCTGAAGCACTTCAACAGGTCGTTTCCAATCTGGCCGCTGCCTTAATGACCATCTATGGGAAGCCAAAAGAGCAGTCGCTTGTGTTTGACTATCAGCCGGACCGCGAATATACCGTCAGGTACTCCGGGAACTTGCCGATCGATCGCTTGGTTGGACTCGGGAAATTCACCTTGCCGCTGATTGCCTATGATCCTTTTGCCTATGGCTCCACTCAACTCGTCGAGCAAACGATAACGGATTCACCCGAGATCATCACAGTGTATTCGGGCGGGAACGTGGTGGCCGAACCTGTATTAATGATTACCAACACTGGATTGAGCCCTGTTAGTGGCTTCTCCATTATCAATGAGTACGAAATTGAGTAGGAGGTTGACAATGTGCTGACTTTATCGAATTGGCTCTCGGATTCGCTGCTGAATCTGGCATTCCGGAATACAGCATGGACACCGCCCAGCACCGTCTATCTAGCGTTGTATACCTCGAATCCCACAGCAGCCGACACGGGGACTGAAGTATCAGGCGGGGCCTATGCACGAATTGCAATTCCATTTGCGGCACCGGTGGGGCAATCGTTCAATCTCTACGACATCAAAACAGGCGTGGCGGAAACCGTCACTCGACGGACGCTGAAATCCAATGCCGAATTGGTGTTTGCGGTGGCCACGGCTCCATGGGGGCTGATTACGCATGTCGGGATTCGAACGGCCTTGACAGCCGGAAACTTGATGTACTTCGGAGCTGTCAACAATCCACGCACCATTGAAACCGGCGACCGGATGCGCGTTGCAGCGGACAGTATCGTCGTGTCGATCGGGTAGGTGATGGCATGTTCGGAGCTGGATTCAACCAAGTCCCCTTTAATCGAGATTCAAGCTTCGAGGTGTATTTATCGGCGGATGTCCATGGGTCCGGACTTTTCTCGGCGGTTCCCACCGCTGAGATCGCATTAACGGCCATTCTCAACGGGACTGGAGTCATGGAAATATCCACGATCCGGGACTTGTTCGCGGATATCGAGCTCCATGGAAGCGGAACGCAAGACTCGACTTTAGGGAGAGACATCCTTAGCCTTGAAGCGGCTATACATGGCGCGTCGACAATCGATGCTGCTGTCAGTCGCTACCGGTACGAGATTATTGAATACACCGGTGTTATAGCACCCGGCGATCGGATCGTCATCGATGCACGCACGCTGACGGTCACGAAGAACGGCGTGAACGCGCTGCATGAAGTATCGGGGGACTTTTTTAGTTTGAACTTGGGCGAGAATGACATCTTGTACAAAGACAGCGAGTCCAATCGGAGTGTGATTATCCGGATCACGCACCGGGACAAATTCGTATAAGGCAGGGGACACAATGCCGAAAGCACCCATAGTTGTCTATGATCGTGACATGCAAAAGGTAGCCTATTTGGAGAATGCCGATGCGATCAGCTACGAGCAACCCATGAATAAACTCTGGAAAGCGTCGTTCACCCTACCGGCCAATGACCCCAAAAACGCGAATTGCGTACCCTTTTACTTCGTTGAAGTCTTTGACGATCGGGAGCGGGTCGAGCTTTTTCGGATCATGCCATCCACCGCAATTCGAAGCCAGGACGGCCAGACTATCACGTACGAGTGCGAACACGTACTTGGAACGCTGATCGACGATATTCTCTATCAGTTTCACACGGTCGGGAATCTAGGCGTCTACACATCAGAAGTGATTCAGTATGTGCTTTCCCGGCAGCTCACGGCAAGGTGGCAGCTCGGCGCGATCGAATTTGATCGGCAATTTGAATACAATTGGGAAAATGAGAACCTTTTATCCGCCCTTTACTCGATTCCAAGTCCATTTGTGGAAGAATACATGTGGACGTGGGACACCACGGTGTATCCATGGACACTGAATCTTGTCATGCCGCCCAGCATCATCGAGGCAGAGATTCGGTATGCCATGAACCTCCGGGGTATCGATAAACAGGTTGATCCTCGTGGACTTTGTACCCGTCTTTACGGGCTTGGGTACGGGGAGGGGGTCAATCAACTTTCCTTTGCAGATCTCAACAGCGGCTTGCCTTACCTCGATGCGGACACGCAAAGCCAATTTGGAGTAATTTCGGACGTGTATGTGGATCGACGCATCATGTATCCGGAAACATTGCTTGCTCGCTGTCAAGCGATACTTGAGGAACGAAAGATTCCCCGAGTTTCATACACCGTGAACGCAGCAGACCTATCCAGACTCACAGATCAACCCGTTTACAAGTTTCGGAGCGGGCAAATGGTACGAGTGAAGGATGAGGAGATGGGGGTCTCCATAGTCGCCCGGATCGTGAACAAGCGGAAACCAAACCTCTACGGAACCCCAGGGGAGGTAAACCTAGAAATTAGCAACAAACCGATTAATGTAGTGGGGCTGCTGGCTGACCTCACAACAAAGCAACGGATAAACGACACGTACGCCCAGGGCGCGACGAACGTGGACTCCCATGATTTTGCAGATAACTGCGATCCAACACATCCCGCCGTGCTTCGCTTTTGGGTACCGGAGGAAGCGGTCCGTATCAATAAGGTCACTTTGTCGTATCGATCGGAGGCGTTTCGGGCATATAGCCGTTCGATTGAAGCGGCACCGGCAACTACATCCGGTTCCAGCAGCTCAACGACTACCGAAAGTGCGCCAGCTGCAACTTCTGGTGCAAGTAGCACGACTACGACTTCTGCTGGCGGAGCAGCTACTTCGGGACCGAGTAGTACAACAACTACAGCAAGTGGTGGGGCTATCGTAGATACGGATTCAAACGTTCAGATTATTCTTCCTGGCATCAACCCATTGGACAGAACTGATTTTTCCGGCTTTCACAACCATGGTCTACCAAATGGGGTCATTCTTGTTGATAAGGATGGAGGCTGGCATACATTTCTGGAATCCGGAGATCATACACATGCGTTATATAACCACGCTCATAGGATAAATGTACCTTCGCACACTCACAACATGGAGCACACACACAATGTTCCACCACATATACATGAGATGCCGCATACACATCAAATTCCGGCCCATTCACATGGAATGGAACACACACATCAGATTCCCGCTCATACTCATGAAATACAATACGGAATTTTTGAGGGAGCAACACCTACGACTATTTTTGTCACTGTCGATGGAAGTTCCGTCCCTGGTCTCAATATTAACGAGGAAGATGTCGACTTAATTTCATTTCTTTCAAAAGATGGAAGTGGTAAGGTTCAGCGGGGAACCTGGCATGAAATAAAAATAACGCCCAATGACCTTGGGCGTATTATTGCAACAGTGAATACTCAAATATTTGTACAAAGTCGGGGAGGCGGTAACTATTGAATATCCTCGGCAGTCAAGATTCCGGCATCGATAAGGGGTTTTGCATCGAATCGTCCTTCGCCGATTGGATTCAACACATACTTTTTGTCCTGAAAGTATAACGTATTCTCGTATGGGACAAAAGAAATTTTAGATTTACCGCCGTTCTTATCTGGTGTTAGTTCTGGATATTTCCGTCCTAGAGTTTCTAGTAATTCTCTGATTCCAGTCACAGAATTCGTTTCTTGAACATTCGTTTTCTTTTCAGCAGATAGATTTATTGTCCGGCTTGAGTCATCGTATCCAACATCGTGCCCTAAAATATCAGCAATGACACGGATCGGATAGTAGGACGTTCCATCATAAACCAACGCCTCAACCTCGGTGGGTTGCTTACTATCAATCTTTACGTTGAACTTCGCAAACACCGCCTGAACGGTTTCGGTCTGAGCGGCTATTGCTGTGCCGGTAGTGCCGATCAGCAGGCCAGCCACTAAACCGACGATCATTTTTTTCATGTTCTATCAGCTCCTTTTTGGAGTTGAGTATACCATAAATTACCGCTTTGACCCTAGATGCTCTTGGGGTCTATTTTTGCATGGAGGTGCGACATGGCACAACAGACAATGTTCCCCGGACAGGTTAACTCTCCTGTGACTGAGTTGACGGCCGCAATCGATAGTGTCGTGACGACGATCGGCGTGCTGAATGCCGGGATGCTCCCGGCAGCCCCCAACCTGGCTGTCATCGGTAGCGGGGAGATTGCGGAAACGATCCAATACACCGGCAAGGTGGGGAATAACCTAACCGGCGTAACTCGTGGGTTCCAGGGAACGGCACGGGCCTGGTCGATCGGGACGAAGGTGGCCAGGTACTTCACGGCCTATGATTACGACACGTTGCGGGGGAACGTGCTCGACCTGGACAGCCGGATCAAGGATCAGCAAATCCTCAGCGTCAATTTGAAGCGCGGGATGAATTATTTGTCGGCCAGCCAGGCGTCGCCGCTAAATCTGACCATCGGTGGGCAAACTCTAGTGAACTTGTTGGGGAGGGTTGGAAACTGTGACGATCCGAGCAAGTTTGCGGCATCACAAGGGACAGCTACACTTGATACGACAGCATTCACTACAGGCACAAGCGGGATCAGGTTGACAATTGTTGGGGCTTTCACCAATATGTCTACCCAATTCAACCTTTTGAACCAACTCGACACATCCAAGTATTATGTAATGCTGGCTGACCTGAAGAACGGGACGGCAACAAACGTCGTTTTTAGGTTCTATAACGGTTCGGGGAACATTGGCTCGACATCGCACACACCCACAACATTTGCGACAAAATACATCAGGTTACAGCCGTCCAATTTTTCAACGGGGCAATACATCTATTTCGACATTAATGGAGCAGATGGACAGTATGGGAACATCGACTCGATTCGAGTGTATGAAATAACCTCCGCGCAATACGCTTTGATCGATGTGGACCCTGAATGGACAGGAGATCGACTTGCATCTCGCTTCCCCTATGTGGATAGTGTGAAGCATTTGAATGGTGCCAGCGTCACGAAGTACGGTAAAAATTTGTTACCGCCGTTTTACGAATGGAAGCTACATGCCAATGCGGTGGTGACAGAGCCGTATAAGTTGACATTGAATGCAACTGCTGACTTTCAGTCATCTACGTATAGAGTGCCGGTGATGCCTAGTACGACCTATACTTTCTCTAGATCTGGAACGGGATCAGTTAACATCTGGGAGTTTAAATCAACTGGCACGAATAACGGAGGTTCTTCAGCAGGAAGCGTTTATACAATTACTACAAAATCCGATACTTTCTTCTTGGAGGTCGAGCTTACAAACATAGGAGCAGGAACATCCATCTTTGTAAGCCCGCAGCTTGAACTTGGCAGCACATCAACTGCATTTGAGCCACGCAATGATGACTATGTATTCGCGCCTGTCACGCTGGCTTCGAGCGTGGACGGGACAATTAAAGATTCGCTCACATACCGGGATGGAGCTTGGAATAAGACGAAGCGTTGGAATCAGTTCACTATTGATGGATCGTTAACTTTCATCTTCTCGGTTGATTACACCGGTTTCAAGGCAGTTGGTACTTCATTGTCTCCGGTAATGGCTATTACAACCAATATGGTCGGGACTCGAAATGATGGGATGATTCTTCCCTATGGGACTGGAGGATCGGGAACAGGGCCGAATGTCGTTTCAAGAAGCTCAGGGGGAGATTTTGCTTATTTCTCGGTTCCTGATAGTGAAACGGGCTGGGGAGAGGGATATACACCCTCTGGAACGGAGATCAAAGCCTACTTCTACGGCTGGAAGATGAACAACGGTACCTTTGGCACGCCGTACGACGGAACAGGAACCAAGACCTGGACAACCTGGAATGCTACGAGTAACACGGGGTCGGTGACAGTGACACCAACGACGATTGCGACAGGGTACACCCCTTACACATTGACATATCAGCTCGCGGTCACTCAGACCGAAGTTGTCAGTGTTGAGGGTGCAGTTTCGCTTCATCCTGGCGGGAATCAGATTGAAATAGGCGAAGGTGTGATCGTACGGGAGAAAGCTAACCCTGTCCTCAAACCGGCTGATAATTTGTATCGCATAAATAACTCTTTTTCAGGTTACACAGGGAGCGAGCTAAAGAACAGAACCGAAAAAATCCTCGCTGTATACAAAAACGGTGTTAGGGATTCGAAGTGGTTTATCTTTTCTGATACTCCTCCTTATTCTAACGGGAAGCAATCAGCTCAGATTGCAAAATCTGACTTCGACACTACAGCAGAATACACCGTGACCTATGTCGCCCTAGACAAGTACAGTCTCACGTCCACAAACACGGATACTTTTGGCACGTATAGCGGTAATATCGGGACAACCGTCTCGGCGCTTGTTGCTGACGTGACCGATGAGAAGACGAAAAATACTATTCAAGATTGGGAGCTCCTGCAGGACGACGCCTACATTAAAAATCTACGCTTCGACGTAGGTGTGACATCTGGACTAAACACAACCGCAAAAATCCTAGTCCCGGCCGTGAACGAGGTTAACAGTAACAAGGTCGATAGTACTAGGCAGATTATTGCTGGAGCCGGATTGACGGGAGGCGGCTCATTGGCTGCTGATCGGACGCTAGCGGTATCATTCGGCGGTAACGGATCGGCGACAACAGCAGCTAAGAGCGACCATAACCACGACACAACATATCTGAAACTCGCAGGCGGGCAAACGGTTGCCGGGACACTGGGAGCATCCGGGCTTATCACATCATCGGCAGGGTTTGTACAAGGCAGCACTCAGATGGCACAGACTCGACTTAATGCCGGAATAATGGAATATTGGGATGGTAGTTCATGGAGATTATCTAGTGGTTCCGTTCAGGTTCACGCATTCAGGTCGGCAGACCAAACTATCTCCGCAGATGTTAGTACAAAATTAAACTATACTGGCGAATTGGTCGATACGCATAACGCGTATGATGCAGCGTCAAGTACATTTACTGTCCCTGTTAGCGGCGCGTATATATTTAATTTTCAAGTATTCACATCGGCGGGTACAAGTACGGGGAATCAACTCTACATTCAATTATATAAGAACGGATCGCAGTACAGGCAGCTGGAGTGGACTAATACTGGTACTATGATGTACAAAAGAACTTTTACTGTCGTTGTCGATGCGGTTGTTGGCGAAGCATTCACAATCAATATGATTAACTCTGGTGCTAATGCCACTATTCAAGGTAGTGGAAGTAGCAATATTTATAATAATCTCAGTATCGTAAAATTATAAAAAGGGTGGAATGTTTCGAATGAACAAAGCACATGCAATTATGCACCTTTTTCCAGGAACTAATCCTTTTAGTGGTGATTTTGAGGTTCGGGATGACGGGGACGGTATTCAGTACATTCACGCATGGAACATCAATGCGCCGCAGCCGTCGGAAGCTGATCTTCAAGCAGCTTGGGACGATCTTCAAGCCAACCCCACTACTCCACCGCTTACACTAGAAGACAAAGTAACCCTGCTCGAAGCTAGCAATCTTCTACTTCAAGAGGAAAAAACCGCATTGGAACAGCGCCTTCAAGCTACGGAAGGCGCTATTTTATTTCTGATGGATATGACATAAGGGGGGGAGTGGCTGCATGTATGAGTTCGTGCTAGTTATGTGGGTATTGCAACGTATCAATGAGACTAAGGTTCAGTCCTATGTCACAAAGGGATTCATCACGCAAGTCGAGGCTACCACGATCCTCGCGACACCACAGCAATCCTAATGTGAGACGTTATTTTAAAAAGGATGGTGTCTAAATGAGCGATTCAGAAGTAAAAGCGCTAAATGAGATAGCAGTCCGCCTCGGTCGATTAGAAGCGCTCCATGAGGCAAATGCTCGGGCTACAAACGAGTTGACGGCCAACGTGAACCGTCTTGTTGAAAAGTGGGACAAGTCCGACGATATCGCCAAGGAAGCAGACCATCGCTCCCGGTCAGCCCATCACCGGATTGACGAGATCCGGGGGGACATCACTTGGCTATGGCGAACGGTGATCGCCGCGATGATCGTCGGCGCGATTAATCTACTATGGAAGGTCGTGGGACAATGACAAATGAAATCCTGCAATTGGCTGCTGTCGTGGCCGCACTTGTCGGGGTGTTAAAAGCCTACAACGTTGATCCTAAACATAACCATGTGGCCGCGCTACTCCTGAGCGCGGTCTTTGTTTTGATTCCGGATGCCGTCCAGGACAAGTTGCTGACGATCTGCTTGATCGGGCTAACGGCGAGTGGGGCTTACCAGTACGTCAAAAAACGGGACAGTGATCCGAAATGATTGACATCGAGTACAGGTTCATTCCCGTTAATCCATATACGAGGCCGGGAAAGGTAAGATCATTTACCCGATATTCCGTGTGGCACTATACAGGAAACCCCGGTGCATCAGCAGATGGCCATTATACCTACTTTGGCTTTACGTTGCCTGGAATGAATGCTGAAACAGAACGGGCCTATTCAGCGGGTGAGATCACGAAGCAAGAGCGTGATCAGCGACTTCGGTATGCCTCGGCAAACGTTTTTATCGACAAGACGAAAATACTCGTAATCATCCCACTAGACGAAGAGTCATGGCACGCCAGCCAAGCAAACCCCTATTCCATAGGCATTGAGCTTTGTATCGAAGAGGATGGATCATTTCACCCCGAGACTGTTCGCAATGCGGTCGAATTTGGAAAGTGGTTGAGTGCCGAATGGGGATTGAAAACGTGTGATTATCTACGTCATTTTGATGTGACAGGGAAAAGGTGCCCATTGCCCTGGCTGGACGATGTTGCACCCGGAGCTTGGGAAAGTTTCAAGAAGGCTGTAGACAATACAACAGATCAGGAGGAAGAAACCGTGAATCTTACAACCGAACAATGGGGAGCGCTCGCTGCCTCTCTTTCGAAAGCCTACCAATGCGGATTACTTGGTGACTATCGTTTTGTGGAGAAAGCATACAATGGTACACTGACACGATCAGAGCTCGATGTTGCGAACAACGTGATCCTTGTTAATAGATCAACATCATAAAACCAATTTTCACTTTAACAACCTGTCGACCGCAAAGCAATTGTGGTTGGCAGGTTTTTTCTGTTGTATAGGAACAAGTGTTCTGAGTATAATAAGAATACATGTTCGTATTATTTATCGACAGGAGGTGCAATGGTGTGAACGATTCGGAACGGAAACTTGCCCGAATCCTTTGGAACCTCAATCAGTCAGCATGGGCACCGCCCGACTTCCCACGGATATGCCGGATGACAGGGAGAACGGAAGCGCAGATCCGTGAGAGCATTAAGCTGTTGATCGAAGTGGGAGCCATCGAGGTCCGGCCAGGCGAATTGCGTGTTTTGAAAACATAAATCGGATTCTTTGGAGGCAGATTAAATGGCGAAAAATACCGGTAAAAATGCAGTACCTAAAAGGCCGACACGTGATGAATTTGAACTGGAGTCTCTTGGGGAAAGACTTTCAGAAGCCAAAAACGAAAACTCCGAGGTGGTGCTAACCGTATGGGGAAGAACTGAACAGGTTCGTGGACTGATAACGGAAATGGACCCGCGAACCAAAACGATTCACATCACCAGGTATGGCCAAGTAACAAAGGTCCCATTCTTGGATATCTGGCAAGTGGACAATCCGGTGGACTAATCAACTGGGGGGATGCAGATGGGTAAGAAGCTTGAACACAACGGACTATGGGAGTCGAGTCGGATGATGTTGCCGCAGCATAAAGAACAATCACTCCTACAAGCTAAAGTGGGTGAAAGACAGAAGAAGCCAACACTGGATATGCAGGAGCAGGATCGTATTCTCCAGGAGATAACAACTGCCTTGCGGGAGAAGACCGAGATCACATTAACCGTGTTTGACCAGTATAAGAACCGTGAAATCACCGGGGTACCATGCAGCTATAGCCAACAGCAGCGTGCCCTCAAGATAGATATCGACAATGACATCGAATGGATTTCGTTTTCGGATATTCTTGGAGCAACCGTTGCAAATAAGGCTCCATGGGATTAAAATTCCCAAGCGCTTGTGAATTTAACCAAAAGACGTTCACTGAGGAACTAATCCCTGGAACGTCTTTTTTTGACATAAAAAGAGACGACCAACAAAAAAGCTTGGCCGCCTCCTTATGCCCGGTGGCAGAATCGAACTGCCAACTGATCATTACGAGTGATCTATTATACCGTTTAACTAACCGGGCAAGTAAAAGCATGTCGGTACTATACTACAAGGGCTGCCTCTGAGCTACATCAGCTTGTACATGTTGAGGCGTACTTTTACTATCATACTCATTTTTCGACGTCTGTCAAACAAAAAATCCGGTAACGATGTCAGTCCTTGTAAGCGGCCTCGGTCCTATAGACCGCGTAGCAGCGGTAGGAGTGCCCGGTTTGGATTGGATCCGCCTCGCGGCAAAGGCCATGGTCGGGCGATAGAGCGCTGCGGACGAAAGCTTTGGTCAAGTCGACCACCCTGGGCTCCGCCAGTACGGCAGGAATCGGCAGGAAGGAGGCTTGGGCGATCTCGCCCGGATCGGCCGGTTGAAGGATGCCTGACGGATCCGCCAGACGGAAGGCGACGTAGATCGTGGTCTCTCCGCTTAACGTCACGCCGCTTCTCAACCCGATAATGCCATCCGGTCGTGTCGTCAAACCCGTCTCCTCGTGGACTTCGCGCACGACTGCGGCTTCGATCGATTCTCCTTCTTCGACGAGTCCGCCCGGCAGCATCCAGCGGCCTTTGTTCGGACCGTATTGCACTTGAACCAGCAAGACGGTATTCTCCTGGAACAGGACGCCGCCTACAGATAGGATGTGTTTGGTGGCTCGCATCGTTCTACCTCCCGGGGACCATATGTGTTCTGTTCCATTGTAGCGTGAGTAAACATATAGATGAAATATATGAACGTTATAAGCGCAATAGGAAATGTCTATATACTTAGAAGCTAACGCAAAAGAGCAGCAGATCGCTCCGCTGCCCTTCCGCTTTACTCATTCCTTACCAAGCGTCGGCTGTCGCCTTCATCTTGATATTGTCGAAATAAGCTTTGCCGTTTGTTACCGTTACATTGTCGTTGGTGATATAAGTCCGCAGCACGTTGGTCCCGGTGGCCGGCGTCGTGAACGTGAGCGATTTACTCGTCCAGGCCGTATCCGAGAAGGAGAGGGAAGCGACGACCGTACCGGTCGTTTCGTTCTTGACGTACACTTTGCCGCCCGCACCCGTACCGTCCGTTTTGCCCATGAACGTAAGGGTGTAGGAGGTGGAGGGCAGCCAGCCTTCCCAAGTCTGGTTCAGAATTTGCTCGGTCGTCCCGTTCGCCTTGATCGTCGCGCCGTAGGTTCCCTCGTACTTGTTCGCGCTGTCGAGGTAAGCGGTCGCGGAGGTCGAGTTGACGCGATTCCACTGGGCGGGCTGGGTGGCGTCCCCGGTGAACACGAGCTCGAAGCCTTGATTTACGATTTTCGCGCGATCCCATTTCATTATATTGGACAAGTTCAGCAGCTCTACGGAAGAGACGGGGGTATAGGAGCGGAACTGCTCGGACGAAATCGTGAATACGCGCTTATCGAATTGCGCGAGCTCGGTCCAGACGGACATGTACTTCGTGAACGAGTTGTCGCCGCTGCCATCTACATACTTCGTGACGAGCGGGGCGGTCAGCGATCCGTTCCACATATGCAGGGTCAACGCATCTGTAATCTTATCCATATCGGCGCCGGTGAAGATGAGCCCATGCCGGTACATTTCCAGAGCGAAGCTGATGTCGAGGTTTGCATGAGAAGTATCTTCCTTCCCGCTCGAATAGTAGGCATAATTCCAAGAATAGGCGGTGCCGTTCGCCACCATGCTGTTCTTGAAATATTGGGCGACCTTCTTAGCCCGATCCAAGTAGGTGGCGCTGCCGTTAACGTCATAAAGCACAATCAGCATGTTGACGTAGGCGAGCGCTTGGTTGTAGGGGAGATACGTCCAGGTAGAGCCATGAGAGAAGGCGTCGAAGTTAGCGGATTGCTTATACATCCCGGTCGTGCTGGAAATGGACGTCCATGTATTGCCGATGTAGGAGCTGCTTTCCCAACGGGGGACGATGTTGTTCTCCAGGAAGGTGCGGTAGGATGCCGCGGCAGTCGAGTAGGCGGAGAGCGCAGGAGTTTGGTTGACCAGTCGGACGAACTTGGCGATCGGCGTTCCGACCATGCCGTCGTGCACCATGTAGGGCACCTTGGCGCTGACCTTCACATTGTCGTAGTACGCGGCCCCGTTAGGGACAGTATAAGTCTGATGTCCAAGCCATACTTCCAGGATATGCCCAGCAGCGGCCGGCGTCCGGAATTCTAGCGTTTTGTACTCCCAGGCCGTATTTTCGAAATTGATCGAAGCGATGACGGTCCCGGTCGTTTTGTCGCGGATGTAGGCGCGGCCTTTGGCGGCGGAGCCGTTCGTCTTGGCATACATGCGCAGCACATAGACCGTATCCGGGTCATACGTGTTCAATGGCTGGTAGAGGCTTTGCCATTTCGTGCCGGTCGATTCGGTGAGGATTTTGACGCCGTAGCTGCCGCCTCCTGTGGGATGGTCGGTCGTGCGCAAGGCGGTCGCGCTGGTGGATTGGAACCGGATCCAGTTGGCCGGGAGGGTGCTGTCGCCGGCATCGGCGGTCTCGAAATCCCAGTTGTCGTCTTCGACGGGAGAGTATGTGGAGGTGCTCCAGCCCAAGTAGCCGTCATTGTCGATGTCGTCGGCGTTCCCTACGATTGTGTCGGCGTGGGTGGTGAATTTATTGAGCCATGCGGTGTCTTTGGTGAGGGTGTACAAGTCCAAATAGCTGTTCAGAATGTAGCTCTCGCCCCAGGCCAGATTGCTGCCCTCGGTGCTGGTGTAGAGGTCGTCGCCGATATTGGCTTCCAGCGCGAGATATTTGTCATACCAGAGGTTGTTCGAAGCGGCGGCAGGCGTGACGAGGCTGAACAAAAGGGTCGCGGCCACACAAGCTTGCAGGATCCGACGGTTAAGGCGCTTGACACGTGATTTCATCATTCCAAATTTCCTCCCTTAAGGTGGATTAGTTGGGCTGAATCGGCCCCGGCGGGGCAATCATCGATATCGTGTCTGACTCGCTCGCGAAGATGAGCCTCCTTCCCTGAAAAGTAGGTAGAACGTCTGCTCCGTGACACTCCTTCTCGGTGAGTGGTGTAGAGGAATCACCTTCCTTTTTATGGATTCACCTTCATCATATACATGTATAATACCGATTTCAACTGAATTATGCTTCTTGAATTGGGGAACGTCCGTGTGTCAAAATGGACGCAGAAAGCTTGCGATCCACCCGCTGGTTTCGCGGCGAAATTCGGAGGTCGTCCCATGCCATCCCCTTTTCAATCTTCGTCCGAGGTTTTGTGGAACCAGGACTGTTATTTGCGCCAACTCGCGCACGATCTCCCTGCGAAAAAGCTGTTGTCTCTGGATATCTTCGATACACTGTTATTCCGAATGGTATCAGACCCCGCCGAAGTGTTCGAGATGGTTGCCGAAGCTGCCATCCGGCTCGGAATATGGCCTGGCGCCATCACACCGGCCGACTACCGGCTCATGCGCATCCAGGCGGAGCGAAGCGCGCGCGACCGGCAGCTGCGTACCGCCGGCCACGATGAAGTGACATTGGAGCTGATCTATGAGGAGCTGCCCGCCCGCATCGGCGATCGGGAGCGGCTGCTGCAGTTGGAGCTCGAGGCGGAGCGCGAGGTGCTCTACCTCAATCCTAACGTAGCGTCGCTTATCCGATGGTGCCGAGCTAGAGGCATTCGGGTGGCGCTGTTGTCCGACATGTACTTGTCGTCTTATCAGCTCAGGGGCTTATTGCAGGGAGCGGGGCTGGAGGCGGATCATATAGACTTGCTGCTCGTGTCGAGCGAGCGCTATTGCGGCAAAGCCTCGGGCGGCTTATTCCACTGTCTGCTGGCCGAGTACCCTGATCTTGTGCCAGATGCAGTTATCCATATCGGAGACCAGTGGCGTTCGGACGTTCAAGGGGCCGCCATAGCCGGCATCCCGGCGCTGCATTACGGGGTCATTCCCGATACGTTCGAGCGAGGCTACCATTGGGATCGAGTCCGGCATGGGCCGGTGCTGCCGTCCCTTCAATCGTTGTGCAAGCTCTCCGAATCGACTATTCCGCCCGAGGTGGAAGGGGAGTCGGAGCGGTTCTTTTACCAGACCGGGGTGCGCACTCTGGGACCTTTTTTAGCGGCCTTCTGTGAGTGGGTACTCGATGTCTGCGTCGCTGAGGGGCGGGAAGAAGTGCATCCGCTTATGCGGGAGGGCGTGCTGCTCATGGCCTTGCTGGAGCAGATCGCCCGGCAGCGCGGGTTGGCCATCCGGGTCAAGCCGTTGTACGTCTCCCGCCAGGCGACGTATCTCGCGACGCTGGAGCGGTTCGGGGAACGGGAGCTGCGCGGATTGTTGAATACGGATTGTACGGTGAAGGAATTGTTCCGTATTCTCGATATCGAGGCGATGTCCGAGCCTTTCCGGGACGTGCTGCATTTAACCGTGTCGGAGTGCGAGACGAGGATGGACTCCGCCGGAGGAGGGCTCTTAGAGGGGCTTCGCCGTTATTTGCTCAGGGACGACATTCGAGCCCAAGTGGAGGCGTCGATCCGGCGCCAACGCCGGCTATTGGCCGACTATCTCCGGCAGACGTGCCCCGATCCGCGCAAGCTGGTGACCGTCGACATCGGGTACCATGGGTCGATGCAGAGTCGCCTGGAGCACGTACTTGCCGCTGAAGGTGTCCTCGGTGTCGGCGGTGCTCGCGGTGCCGGGGACGCGGGAGCCGCTGGAGGCCGTGGAGGTGCGGTACAACCGATCCATCTGCTGGCAATCGGAGGCGACGGGCTGGAGCGGCTGCTGAATCGGGGGCTCGACATCCGCAGCCACCTCGACCGAAGCGGCGAGAATGAGGAGCTGGGCCGCACGATCCGCCGCAGTCCGGCCTTCGTCGAGGAGCTGATGATGGGCGACTTCGGGACGGCGCTCGGTTATACCGAGGAGCCGGGTGGACGCGTCGTTCCGGTGTTGGCTCCGCTAAAGCAGGACCGCGCGGAGCTGCGGGCGAAGCTCGCCTGCCATGCCGGGGTGCTGGCTTTTCAAGAGGCTTACCACGCCTTGCGTCTCCTCAAGCCCGGGCTGGCCGAGCGCGTCTCCGATTCGCGGGAGTGGTACAAGCCGCTCCATCGCGCCATCTCGATGCCGACGCCGACCGAGGCGCGGCTGCTCGGGGGCCTGTACCACCAGGACCACTACTTGAGCGAATTCATCCCGATCTGTCAGCCTATATCGGACCATTGGTTCAGCCGTGGAGAAGCCGAGTTTCTGCGCATTTGCAACTTCGGCCCTTCCACCTTGAACATGAATTGGCCGCAAGGAACGCTGACTTTGCGCAGCCCTTATTATTTGTACAACCACGCCTTGAAGAACTACGATTCGTTCGGTTCGGAGAGTATCTGGTTCGGGTTGATCCGGCAAGTGGAGGAACAGGGGATGCGGGAAATTACGCTGCTCGGCTCCGGCCGGGCGGCCGACCAACTGATGAAGCGCGCTTATCTGCATCGGATCACGGTGACCGTGTGGATTACGTCGGTGGAACAATTGTCGTCGATGGCAGATAAGCAGCTGCCTCCGTGCTTGGTTATTGCTTCGCTGGTGGAAGAGGACATCGAGGCTTGGCGCGAGGCGGTTGCGGAGGCTTGGCAGGCGCGGGAAGGCCTTAAGTCGACTGTGATTTTTCCGGTGGTGTGATGGTTAAATGGATGACGAAGACCCGTTCAACTTCAGAATAGGAGTGAGACGGGTTTTTGAAGTAAAGGGATGGCATCATCTTAATCAGGCTGATTTTCTAATTACAAGGAAATAAGTTGATGCCATAAAGTTAATTGGTCGGTTTTCTTCGATATTGGCGTTATTGTGGGGTATAGAGTGTTCCCATAGTGTTATTTTTGGGAAAAGAGGGACTATACGGGGTTCGGTCACGTAGTTGAATGGACCAGATTGCTTGGGCCTATCCACCATTAAAGGTTACTGCGCAGCTCCAATTTGTCGACACGTTCATTCAGCTGTTCGTAGTCCGATTCGATAAACCGCAGCCGACGGTCGATCTTGTTGAAGTTGTTGGCCGTTTCCTTACGGAAATCAAATCGGTCATCCGTCGAATCGACTTTGACGCGTACGGCACGAAGCTCATGCAGGAGTGCATTTAGCAGCTCGCGTTCGTTCATTTCCGCCATGTTTGTTCACCACCTTTCCGTTTCTCTCCATTATACCATGCAAAGGGTCAAGCATAATGCAAGATTCGGCAAAACGTGTCGATATCCCCTTTTCCCCCGTCCTAACCCTATCCCAATCCTGCCATCTATTGTAATATGAAACTAGTAAAGCCACCCCAGCATGGAGAGGATGAGCCGCAATTGAACACGAATGAGATTAAACAATTGGCAGATGCCATTAAAGGCAATGTACAAAAGGTGGTCGTAGGCAAATCCGCCATCATCGATCAGCTCCTGGTAGCGCTGTTCTCCTCCGGCCATGTGCTGCTCGAGGACGTACCCGGCACGGGCAAGACGCTGCTCGCGAAGGCGATGGCCGCCTCCGTGGGAGGCGTGTTCAAGCGGATCCAGTTCACGCCGGACTTGCTGCCCTCGGACCTGAGCGGCATTAACTTTTTCAACCAGCAGCAGTCCCGCTTCGAGTTCCGGCCCGGCCCGGTGTTCTCGAATATTTTGCTGGCCGACGAGATCAACCGGGCGACGCCCCGCACGCAATCCAGCCTGCTCGAGTGCATGGAGGAGCGGCAAGTGAGCATCGACGGGGAGACGCGCAAGCTGACGCGGCCGTTCATGGTCATCGCGACGCAGAACCCGATCGAGAACTCCGGGACGTTCCCGCTGCCGGAGGCGCAGCTCGACCGATTCCTAATCAAGGTAAGCATGGGGTATCCGACCTTGGAAGAGGGCAAAGCGATTTTAAAGCGCTTTAAATCCGCCAATCCGCTCGACGAGATCCATGCCGTCGCCGAGGCGGCTCAGGTGGAAGCGGCGCAGGACCACTACTCGCAAGTGCGTGTCCACGAAGATTTGTACGATTACATGCTCGCTTTGGTCGAGAAAACCCGGAGCCATCAGGACGTCGTTATGGGCGTCAGTCCGCGCGGGAGCCAGGCGCTGCTGCGTGCGGTGCAGGTGTACGCCATTCTGCAAGGGCGGGATTATGTCATTCCGGACGACGTAAAAGCGATGGCCAAGCCCGTATTGGCGCACCGCCTCATCCTCCGGGCGACGACGCGTGCGAAGGGCAACCCGGCCGAGGCGCTGCTGGACAGCCTGCTGGCCGAGCTGACGGTGCCGACCGAGGACGCTTTAGTCGGACGGGGCTGACGGTTATGATCGCGGCCTGGCTGCTCTTCATCGCTTTCGTTGCTGTTTTTGTGCAAGGTAGAATTTTCGGGGTCTTCGGGCTGCGCCGGATCTCGTACACCCGTCATTTCAGCGAGCGGGCCTGCTACGAGGGCGATACGGTGCTCCTGGTGGAGCGGATCGCGAACGCGAAGGTGCTGCCGGTGCCTTGGCTGCGGCTCGAATCGCTCATGGATGCGTCGCTTCAGTTCCCGCGGCAGGAGAACTTCGACGTGCACGCGGGGACGCTCATGCAGAATCAGAAAAGCTTTTTCTCACTCATGCCGTTCACTAGCGTTATCCGCCGGCACCGGATCGTATGCGCGAAGAGGGGCTGCTACGATCTGAACACCGTGTCGTTATCGTGCGGCGACGTATTCGGGATGGGGGCGCAGTCCAAGACGCTGAAGCTGAACGTAAGGCTGCTCGTCTATCCGCGGCTTGTGCCGCTCGAGGACATCCCGCTGCCGTCCCACAGCTGGCAAGGCGACATTACGGTTCGCCGGTGGATTCTGGACGACCCGTTCATCATCCAGGGGGCGCGGGAGTATCGCTATGGAGACCCGCTGAATGCGGTGAATTGGAAAGCGACGGCCCGGACCGGTCAGCTGCAAGTGCACCAGCGGGATTTTACGGCGGACCACCGGCTCATGATCTATCTGAACTTCGAAGTGTCGGAGCAGATGTGGAGCCAGGTGTCCGATCCCGAGCTGATCGAGCGGGGGCTGCGCTATGCCGCGTCGCTGGCGTCGGATTCGATCCGCAAGGGCATCCCGACCGGTTTCGGCTGCAATAGCGGCACGGTAGACAGCCCGAAGGAGTCTGTGCGGGTGGAGCCTGGCAGCGGGACACAGCACTTGGAGCTGCTGCTGGACACGCTCGCCCAGGTCGTGGTGGACCGGACGATCGCGATTCGCACGTTCTTGGAACAGGATATCGAGCGCGGAGCCCGCAAAATGGACATCATCCTCATCACCGCCTATGTGAGCGAGGAGATTCAGGCGTGCATCGAGCAGCTGGAGCGGAACGACAACGCGGTTCGGATCGTGCCGCTCGTGCGCGAGGAGGTGCGGGCGCATGCCTAATTGGGTTCGGACGCTCCTCCGTTCATGGGTGCAAGGGGTTGCAGAGGTGTTGATGTTCTACCCCGTCCTGCTGCTCATCTCCCCGCTCCCGGGCCTGGAAGAGCAATTTCCTTATTGGGTAGCGGCGCTGACGCTCTATATGCCGATCGGGACGCTGCTTCGGCTGCTGCTCCGGCTAGAGATGCGCGTGCTGCTGCTCTTGGTGAACGGAGTGCTGCTGATCGGCGGCACATGGCTGGTGTTTGGAACCGGGTTTGCCGCGCTTGGGGCTTTGATTGCCGGCGGCGTGCTGTACGTTCATGGCTTTCGTATCGTTCGGACGCCGTGGTATCAGTTGTTTCCGGTGGGCTTGTACTGGATCTGCCTCATCTTCTATATGGTCGCGGGGTTGATCTTGACCCGGGTGGCGCTCTATGATACCTACTCTTCGAGCTTAGGGTGGCTCGGGGCGGTCGCGCTTGTGCTGACACTCTTCCTGTCGAATACGAGCAATCTTAAGCAAGAGACGCACTCGGGAACGCGCGAAGTCCGGCTGGCACCAGGGGTTATGTGGAAAAACCGGCTTCTCATCGTTCTGGTGCTGGCGGTCGTGATGGCCATCGGGTACATCCGGCCGCTTATGGAGCTGGTCGTTTCGCTCAAAAATTGGTTGGTAGGGCTGATCAATGCTTTGTTCCAACGCACCAAGGACGAGCCTGATCCAATCTCCGCCACACCGCCACCGGTGCAAAACCCACAAATGCCGTTGGAAGGCGATGGGGGGCCGTCCGCGTTCGCCCGGTTCATGGAATTGCTGTTCTATTACGTTGGTGTCGCGTTGGTTGTGGCGCTGGCGCTGGTGGTCCTGTTCTTCTTGGGGAGGTTGGCCGTTCGCGGCGTGCGTCGGTTGATCGTCTGGCTGCGAGAGCGTGGAGCGCTAGCTCCAGAAGGCGTGCAGGAGTACGAGGAAGAAAAGGCGACGCTGCTGGACTGGAGCGAAATGCAGCAGCAGTTGCGCGATAGGCTCGCCGGGTTCGTCTCCCGGTTCCAGCGCGATCCGAAGTGGGAGGCGTTGAGCGGGGCAGAGCGGGTGCGGCTCTTGTATCGACTCTATATTCGCCGCAGCGTCGGAGCGGGTGCGCCGCTCGAGCCGCATCTGACCGCCAGGGAGCAATTGAGCGCTCGGGAGGATCGGCACATGAACGATGCCGCGCGTCGGGAGCTAGGCGAGGCGTATGAGGCGGTCCGCTATGGGGATCGGCCGGTGGACGGAAGCCAGGCGACCCGGCTGAAGAAGGATTCGGGGCTATAACAAGTGTGGGAGAGGGAGCGAGTACTATGATTCAAATCCAAACAGCCGGTGTGGCGACCGAGAGGGAGCCGCTGCAAAGCCCATTCGGCTTCAAGGGCGGTTATCTGAGCGAGCTGTGGCAAACGATCGTAAAGCTAGACAGCGCATCGGGGCATTCCGCCATCGGCCTCGGCATTCAAAGCGTGCTGTGGTCCGACCCGAACGTGTTCTTCACCGTGCCGGAGCAGCAGGCGAACGAGATGATGCTGGACATTACCCGGTATGCCTTGTCGCTCGCGCAAGGCGCCTCGTACCGGACGCCGCCGGAGCTGCTGGAGCAGCTCGTGCACAAGGCGTTCGCCCATGGACGAGTGGTTACAGGGCGCAGCGGCCTGCGGGAGACGTTCGTGCTGAATGCGCTCGTCCCGCTCGACCATGCCGCCTGGCTGCTCTACGCGCGGGAGACCGGGCGCACCGACTACGACGCGATGCTGCCTGAGGAATTCCGGGCCATTCTGTCTAATCGGCACCGGGAGCTCGCCTCCACCCCGGTCGTGTCCTATGGGCACACCGAGGCGGACATTATAGCCATGCTGGATGCCGGGTACTTCCTTCTGAAGGCCAAGCTCGGCTCCGATCCGGACAAGGACGGCGATCTGGACAAAATGCTCGCTTGGGACATGGAGCGGCTCACCGTCCTGCACCGGCTGTGCGCCGACCGCACGACGTCGTATACCGACAGCGGCCGCGTGCTGTACTACTTAGACGCGAACGGCCGATACGATACGACCGACCGGGTGCTGCGCCTGCTCGACCATGCCGACCGGATCGGCGCCTTGGACCGGGTCGTCCTGTTCGAGGAGCCGTTCGCGGAGGAGAACAAGGTCGCGGTGCACGACATCCCCGTCCGGGTGACGGCGGACGAGAGCGTACACAATGTGCTCGATGCCGTGGAGCGCATCGAGCTAGGTTACCGGGCGATTACGCTCAAGCCGATCGCCAAGACGCTCAGCGTCACGCTGCAGGTGGCCAAAGCCGCGCATGAACGCGGCATCCCATGTCTGTGCGCGGACTTGACCGTGAACCCCTGGATGGTGGATTGGAATAAGAACTTGGCCGCCCGTCTCGCGCCGCTGCCAGGACTTAAGGTCGGTATTATCGAGACGAACGGGCACCAGAATTACGCCAACTGGGAGCGGATGCGCAGCTACCATCCCGAGGGCTACGCCGGTTGGACGCATTCGGTTAACGGCGTATACCTGTTGGACGATGCATTCTACGCCAGAAGCGGTGGCTCGTTCAGCACGAGCGAGCATTACGAATCGGTGATGAATCAAGTGACTACCCGATAGGACGGGAGGGAGCGATTGTATGAAACTCGCATTCAGCACATTGGGCTGCCCGGACTGGAGCCTGCAGCAGGTGGCGGAGCATGCCGGCGAATATGGCTATGACGGCGTCGAACTGCGGATTAAGGGTGACCGCCACGTCGATCCGTCTTTGAACGCCTCCGAGCGCCGGCATGCTGCCGAGTCGTTCCGCTCGCGAGGCGTAGAGATCCGCAGCCTGTCCGGCTACACCACCTTCACGGGCAAAACCCGGGAAGAGGTGGAGGCCAACGTACAGCAGCTGCGGGTGAACGCGGAGCTGGCGCACGACTTGGGCGCGCCATACGTGCGCACCTTCCTCGGGAAGGTGCCGGAGGGCATGACGTTCGACTTCGCCGTCGCGCAAGTCGCCGAGAGCCTCGCCCGCTGTGCCGAGCTCGTCCGCCCGCTCGGCGTCTCGATCCTCATCGAGACGCATGACGACTTCTCCGCCTCGGCGGCGGTCGAGCGCGTGCTCCGCGAGGCCGGCCATCCGGACGGCCTCGCCCTGCTATGGGATACGGTGCACACGTATCACAGCGGCGAGACCGCGCAGCAGGTCGTAGAGCGGTTCGGCACGAACATCCTGCACACGCATTTCAAGGACTGCGTGCCGGATGCGCACAATCCGCGCGGGCACCAGTACCGCTATGTCTTGACCGGCGAAGGCTACATCCCGATCCGGGAGAACATCGCCGCGCTTCGCTCCATCGGCTATGACGGCTACCTGTCGTTCGAGTGGGAGAAGATGTGGTACCCGGACTTGCCGGGACCGGAAGTCGCCCTTCCGCATTACCTGCGGTACATGCGGGAGCTGTTGGGGTAAGAACAGGAGGCCTCTTTGCATGAAAAAATTTATTTCCGGCGTAGTGGTCGGCGCACTGCTCATGGCTTCGGCGTCCGTGTTCGCGGATGACGGGCTGGAGCAGATCTCGGCGTATCTCCGCCCGAAATTGCCGATCAAGCTGGACGGCCAGCCCGTCGAGCTGAAAAATGCTCCGATCATCTACGAAGGTTCTACCTATTTGCCGCTGCGAGAGTTGGCGGGGCTGGTGGGCAAGGAAGTGTATTGGAATGAAGCCGAGCAGTCGGTGGAGTTGGGCAAGCGGGCATCTACGGGGACACCTGGGCCGTCTCCAACGCCTACTCCGACTCCTACACCTACGCCTGGTGTCACGAGCCCAGCGTTCGAATCGCTGCCCAACTACTTGCCGAACAGCAGCGCTTCCGCGCTCAAGGCCGACGGTATCATCTACTTGCCGCTGGCGGCCGGCGCGGAGAAGTATCAGCTCACGATCGAATGGGACGAGAAAACGAAGGTCGCCAAGTTCTCGGACATCGGGACCGTAGCTTTCGTGAACGAGTATGCCGGCGGAGTCGAAGCGTTTCGTTATCAAGGTACCGTGTATTTGAAAGAGAGTTTGCTGGCCGACATGTCGACGATCGCGAAGCAGGCTTTTCAAACCGAGTACCCCCGCTTCCGAGCTATGTTCCGCATTGGGGAGCTGACGCTGACCACCACAAACGTGGTACAAACAAAAGCGGAGGTCGCTGAACCGCCGCCGCTTAATGATTTTAAGATTCAATGGCTCATCCTCCGAAATAAGGAAACGTATATGAAGCAAATCGCCAAGGATGTGCAACAAAGCAACGCTTCCCGCACCTTGAATATCACGTTCTATTACCAGGGCATTACCTTGGGATGGGTCACGGCCGAGCCGAATGGAACGATCAATGTCAGCCTTGTGGCGAATCCGTTCGGGAATTAAGTGCCGGCAATGCATCAGGTCCATACAGTCTCTGGGGAGAGTTCCCAGAGGCTGTTTTTGGCAAGTAGAAGATCCAAACCGGCGGGAGGGGACGATTTGCAGGAATTTGCACGTCAAATCAACGGGCTGGCTGAAACAAACCTGGGCGAAGCGGAGACAACCATTGTTAAAATAACCGATTTATTGGCTCAATTGGATCCAAGCGGACAACAACAAATCCACAGTTTGCTCTCCTATCCCGCCCTAAAGCTGATCTATGAACTTCGGGAGGACTTGCACCTGGCTGGAGAGGCGAGGGAGCCTCTGATTTGGTGGTACTTTCGTACCGAGTTGAGGAGAAACGACAATCGATTCGACTCGGTTCTCTTCAGCATGCTGCTGGAGGAAGCGGCTAAACATTATACGGTTGCGCTAGAAAGCATCATCGTCCAAGCTCTGAAGTCGGATGCTCTTACAAGCGATCAAGTTTCGGACGCCGGGCGGGTATTTTCAAGCCAAGCTTTTCTGAAAGAGAGCTATGCCTACCAGTGCCGAAGCTGTATATCCGAGGGAGGTCAATTGCAGTCGGAGCAGGTGAAGCGGTTACTGGAATTGCGAGCGTATTCCACCTTGGAGCTGGCTTTAGATCGAGGAGGCAAGACTTTGTCACCAGATGGCCTAGCCGTATTGGTCGCCCAGTATAGGGGTGAGGCGGATAAGAAAATAAGAGCTAACCTTGCTCGAAAAGCACAGTCATTACTAAATCTCTAGGAGGTTACATGCCCCCTATGGAAAACAAATACCTGTTTCACTACACCGAAGAAACGAACATTCCGACGTTCGGCGTACTGCTCGCGGGGCATTTTCATTGTTCCTATGGATTTTACGGCCATCGCACGAAAGGCACGAAGGATTGGCTAATGATCTATACCGCCCGCGGGGAAGGGTCGTTTAGGGTCGATCGAGAGGTGACCGTAAGCCGGCACGGGGACTTGGTGATCATCCCGCCTGGAATCCCGCATCACTATGCGGCCAATGCTGGAGACACGATCTGGGAAATCATGTGGGTGCATTTCGTGCCGGTGGCCGAACAGCTCCCTCATCTGAAGCTTCCGAGAACCGCGGAGCAACTGATCCATTTCCCATTAGGGGAACCGTCCGGGCGATTGCGAATTGAACAGGCATTCCAGAGATTGGTTCAGGACTCGCTCGACTCGAGTAAGATTAGACAAGACTTGGCTATGCTCGCTTTGTCGGAAATCTTAATCCTGCTGCATGAGATGCACACGAAACCAGACAAAGGTCCGCAGTTGGATGAGCGTGTGGAAACGATCCTCAAGGTGTTGGCGGATGAGCTGCGCGGGAAGCACCGGACGTCCGATTTGGCCAGCTTGGTGAATTTATCGTCGTCCCGATTGTCTCACTTGGTGAAGGAACAGACGGGAGCAAGCTTAACCGATCTGCTGATCCAAATGCGGCTGCAGCGAGCAGCCAAGCTCTTGAGGTTCACCGCCCGCCCCGTGAATGTAATCGCCGATGAAGTCGGATTCGAGTCCCCTCCCTATTTCACGCGCCGGTTCACAGAGCAGTTCGGTATGAGTCCGACCGCTTACCGGAAGCTGGTTAACCTGCCAGGGCTCGGCTGATGGAGAATAGACAGCTAAATTGTGCAAGAAGACAGCATGCCGGTTTATTCCTGGGGAGAGCGCGTTCTTTTACAATGGAGGCAAGCGAATACGCTAATCCAGGGTGAAGGCGGGAGATGCATACATGTATATTACTCGCGAACAGGCAGACCAGTATGATCGGGATGGGTTCCTTCTCGTAGAACAGGCTTTCTCTGCCGCCGAAGTAGAGAAGATGCTCGCTGCGGTCGAAGGCGGCAGTCGGGTAGCGGCCAGCAAGTATGGGAGTGCGGATAGCACTGGCAAGAAGGCCAATCTGGCCCTGTGGTTCGATCTGGGCGATGACATTTGGTCAGCCGCCTCCACTTGTCCGAGAATCGTGAATAATGTTCGCATTCTTATGCGGGAAGAGATCTCCTTTTTCCACGGCAAGGTCATGTTGAAGGAGGCGCATTCGGGCGGTGCCTGGGAGTGGCATCAAGATTATGGCTACTGGTACGATCAGGGGTTCGTCTCCCCCAACCTCATCAGCGTGTTCATCGCCCTCGATCCGGCTACAAGAGCTAACGGCTGTCTGCGCGTCCTGAAGGGCTCGCATAAGTTGGGACGGCTCGATCATGGCAAAGTGGGCAGTCAGACCGGCGCTGATCCTAGGAGGATTGAAACGATTGAGGGGATGCTCGAGACGGTGTATTGTGAGATGACCCCGGGATCGGCCCTGTTCTTTCACTCGAATTTGCTGCATACTTCCGCGGCCAACGAGTCGGATTACCATCGGAGAGCGTTTATTATGTGCTATAACGCTTGGGGGAACGAGCAGTTGGTTGACGGTAAACGGGTTAAGAGGGAGCCCTGCCCGGTGGGAAGCGAGGATGCTTTGTTGAGGCTTTAGGTGGAAATGATCTCAAGGACGTGCGGGGGTGGTTCTGCTCCAAACGAATCTTCCCCCCCTGTAGGCTCGAGGCCTAAGGAAAGCATGGAGCAAGCTGAATTATGACCTCGAACAATTCATTTTATTGCGCTGAAAATCCGATCTTTGTATGGAATAGATGAAAAATTTTCCTCTATGCTTCATTTTTCTTCCAGAACTGAACTCCCCAGAGCCAATAGAGGAATTTTTTTCTTTTATTTTAAATGAAGAAGGGCTGAAAGTTAGATTAGATGATCTTTTTTCCTCTAACACACTTCCTCTTTGTGTTCCACGATCTCCCTCCAAAACCTAAAAAAAACACAAGAAAAATAAAAGCGTTTTCAATCCATTCGCACCCCCATGTGGTACAATAGCCGTACTTACACGGCGGGGCAACCCGCTCCCAGCAACGCGAAAGGGGCGAGCGTATGGAAATCTTAATCGTCGACGACGAGCCGATGATCCGCCAAGGGCTGAAAGCCATGGTCGCCCAACTGGGGGACCCGATCACCGCCATTCACCTGGCCGAGAACGGAGAAGAAGCGTTGAACCGGATCGAGAAGCGCCTGCCGGATGTGGTGCTCACCGACATTCGGATGCCGAGGATGGACGGGCTCGAGCTGTGCCGTGAGCTGGCGCAGCGGGAGAACGAGATTCCGGTCATCGTGATCTCCGGCTACCATGATTTCGAATATGCCCAGAAGTGCCTCTCCTATGGAGTGAAAGAATACATCTTGAAGCCGGTCAACAAGAAAAACTTGCACGACACGCTCCTGAAGCTGATCGGCAAGCTGCAAAAGCAGCGGGCGCAGGCCCGGCTGTCGGCCTTCGACTTCGAGCCTTGGATCGAGGCGGCGGAAGACGCGATCTGGACGATGCAGGACGCACGCCTCGAGGAGCAGCTAGATACGCTGCGGGAGCAGATCGAACCGTACGGCACGGAGCGGATGCTGCTGTCGGAGTTCTTGCAGAAGCTGTACGCTCAGCTCGCTAGAAAGCTGCAAGCGCGCAATGTCGCTTTGGCGCTCCCGGCTTGGGAAGCGGCTGCCGTTGCCGAACCCGTGACGGACGAAGCGACCCAGCGCGTGTTCGAGGCATTCGCGGAGCGAACTCGCGGCTTGCTGAAGGAGCTGCGCACCCGGCGCAAAGGCAAGCTGAAGGACCCGATCGAGGAAGCGAAAGAATACATCGACCGGCACCTCGCCAAGGAGGTGTCGCTCGAGGAAGTGGCCGAGCAGCTCGGCTTCAACCCATCCTACTTCAGCCAGCTGTTCAAGCTGACGACGAACGAGACGTTCGTGCAGTACCGCATCAAGCGGCGTATGGAGCGGGCCAAGCAGCTGCTTGAACAGCCGCACTACCGGATCGTCGACATCTCCTATGAGATCGGATACGCCGACCATGCGCATTTTACGAAGACGTTCAAGAAGATGGAAGGCTGCTCCCCCTCGGAATATCGGCAGAAGCTGGGGATCGACTGATGCGGCGCACCTTGTCCAGTCAGATTTTCGCCTACTTCCTTATCGTCATCGTGCTGTCGCTCAGCGTGGTGGGCGTGTTTTCCTACATTCAATCGTCCAAGGCGCTCGACAGCCAATCGGAGAAAAACATCTCGCAGGTCATCTCGAACGCGCTGTACCAGACGGATCTGTACTTGCAGACGTACGAGCGCCTGAGTGACAGCATCCTCTCGAACAACGACGTGAAGCGGTTCCTGGATATCGATCCTGCGGACAGCTACACGCATTTTTACTATACCGATCAAATTCGGAAATATGTGTTCCAGCCAACGTTCATCCAAAATCCGCAAATCAGCCTCATCTACGTGATCGGGCAGCACGGACGGGCGGTCAGCGATGACAACGGGAACCAGGCATATGCGTCCTTCTTCAAGCCTGGTGAGCAGTTAGAGATGCTGAACAGCCGCACGCCCGAGAATGGCGGGATCGCGATTCTGAACACTACGATCGTCCCGAACCAGCATACGGAGGTCATCACGCTCGCGCGCAAAATCCGGGGGGTCAGCTCCTACGAGCCGAAGGGCGTGCTGGCCGTGGAGTTCAAGGCGAAGGAGCTGGAGCGCATCTGGGGCCGTCTCGATATTGGGGAGACCGGGTTTTTCTTCATTGTGGATGAAAGGGGACAGGTGATCTACAAGCCCGGCGATCCCAGGGCGGCAGCCGGGATCACGCCTGACGTCGTCCGGACGGTAATGGCTAACGAGCGGGTGTCTTATACGCAACCGGAGGACGGAGAGACGAGAATGCTCGTCTCGCTGCAGTCGGACTATTCGAAGTGGCATCTCGCCGCCTCCATCCCGGTGAAAGAGCTGCGCAAGCCGATCTCCACGATCCGCACCACCACGCTGATCGTCGGCCTGCTGACGCTCGTGCTGGCGATGTGGCTGGCCACCCGTTTCGGCCGGTCTCTGCTGAAGCCGATCCACATCCTGAAGAACGGCATGCGCGAGACGGAGAAGGGCAATTGGCAACCGATCCCGGTCCCGGACCGCAAGGACGAGATCGGCGGCTTGATCCGCAGCTACAACCTGATGGTCCGCCGTCTCTCGGAGATGATCGACCGGGTGTACGAGGCGGAGCTGCGCGACCAGAAGACGACGCTAGACCTGCAGGCAACCCGGCTCGAACGCCAGCGGGCCGAGTTCCAAGCGCTGCAGATGCAGATTAACCCTCATTTTCTGTACAACACCCTGGAGACGATCAACTGCTACGCCGTCGTCCGCAATTCGGAGGAGATCTCCGAGATGGTCGACGCGATGGCGTCCATGCTGCGGTACTCCGTCCAGACGAACCTGGAAGAGATCACCGTCGTGAACGAGCTGAAGCACGTGCTGAACTACATGACGATCCTGAAGCATCGCACAGGGACATCCTTCGAGATCGATGTGCGGGTGCCGCCGGGGCTGCTGCTGGAGAAAATGGTGCGCCTCACGCTCCAGCCGCTCGTGGAGAACGTGTTCCAGCATGCCTTCCCGAACGGCATCGACGCCCATCATTACATCCGGGTGAACGCGAGGTTCGAAGGGGAGCATTTCCTCGTCAGCGTGGAGGATAATGGGCGGGGGATGCTACCCGACAAGTTGGAAGAGCTGCAGCGCAAGCTGGATGAGAACCGGCTCGCCGATCCGGTTGTGGAGGCGGAAGCCGCGATTGCCGTGGAACCCGGAGGGCCCGTGAGCACAGCGACATCCACACGAGCCGGGGCCGAGCCCCCGAGAGGCGGAATCGGGCTGATGAACGTGCATCGGCGAATTCAGCTCGTCTTTGGCGAGCAATACGGCCTGCGGATCGAGAGCGAGGCGGACGGCGGCACGACGATCACGATGCTCATGCCGGCGACCCAAAGAAAACACAAGGCCAATTAAAGCGAGTCTCTCCCTGTTCGCTCGGGCCCTCCCTTATTATAAAACTACACAGACGGTCCTTTATTGGTCCTGCCAAAAGTGCGCAGGACTGAAGAAGGAGTGGAGAAGCGAACGCGTCCTCCTTTGAAATTACGTCGCAACATCGAAAAAATTAATCTAGGCGACGTAATTTCAACAGAGGTCGGAACCCTTCTTCAGTCCGGAGCATGCTTTGCTTCTGTGACCAATAACGGACCGTCCATCGAAAGGGTGACCCTCATGAGAGCAAAGCTGCAGCAGGCCGACGGAATCGCGTACCGGAGCTCCACGTCGTCCATCTGGAGGTACATGTGGAAGTACAAGGCGCTCTACCTGATTACGCTGCCCGGCATCGTATACTACTTGATCTTCAAGTACATCCCGCTCGGGGCTTCGTTTATCGCATTCAAGGACTATAACATTTTCAAAGGCGTGTGGGGGAGCCCCTGGGTCGGCCTCGAGCATTTCGAGCGGATGTTCCGGCATGCGGATTTCCTGCGGATTTTCAAAAACACGGTCATCATCGGCGGTCTGGACATCCTGTTCGCGTTCCCGGCTCCGATCATTCTGGCGCTCCTGCTGAACGAAGTGCGGATCGTCATGTACAAACGCATCGTGCAGACGGTCATCTACATGCCGCATTTCCTGTCCTGGGTCATCATCAGCGGGATCGCCGTCGGGATCTTGTCGCCGTCCACCGGAGTCGTGAACCAGTTCCTCGGCTGGCTCGGCATCGAACCGATCTACTTCCTGGGGGAAAACTCGTACATTCGTACCATTCTGATTACCTCCGGCATCTGGAAGGAAGTCGGCTGGGGCACGATCATCTACCTGGCCGCGCTGGCCGGGATCAACCCGGATTTGTATGAGGCGGCGGAGATCGACGGCGCGAACCGCTGGAAGCAGACGCTGGCGATTACGGTGCCCTCGATTCTCCCGACCATTGTCATCCTGTTCCTTTTGAAAATCGGCGACTTCCTGGACTTCGGCTTCGAGCGCGTCTGGGTGTTCTTGAATCCGCTTACCTACGAGAACGGCGAAATTCTGGACACGTACATTTACCGGGCGGGGCTGCTGCAGCAAGAGTACAGCTTCACGACGGCGGTCGGCATGTTCAAGTCGATTATCGGGCTGACGCTGCTAGTGCTGGCCAACAAACTGAGCCGGAAGGCGACGGGCGAAAGCTTGTTTTAACACAACCCCGGAAAGTGAAGGTTGCCTTCGAAGATGATTCCTATTACTTTCCGGGGGACCCCATAGAAACCGGGCTTGAAAGGAGTGGCAACTTCAATGAATTTACGCATAACCGCCGGTCAGCGCGTGTTCAATGTGTTCAACCTGGCTTTTCTAACCGCGGTCGGACTCCTCATGTTCCTGCCGTTCCTGAACATCATCGCCCAGTCGTTCAGCGACTCGAAGGCGATCACGAGCGGCTCGGTAGGCTTGCTGCCGGTCGATTTCACGATCATCAACTACCGGTACGTGTTCCAAGACCCGACGATCTGGAGGGCCTTCGGCATCTCGGTGTTGATTACGGTGTGCGGGACGGCGATCAATCTGTTCATGACCTCCACGCTCGCTTATCCGCTCTCCCGGCCGGAGTACGTGGGGCGCAAATATGTGCTGCTGATGGTGCTGTTCACGATGATATTTCACGCACCGCTGATTCCATTGTTCATCTTGGTCAAAAATCTTCACCTGATGAATTCGCTGTGGGCCGTCATGCTGCCAAGCGCGATCAGCGCCTTTAACTTCTTCGTCATGCGGTCGTTCTTCATGAACATCCCGAGCGAGCTGATCGATTCCGGGCGGATCGACGGGTGCGGCGAGATGCGGATGATCTGGAGCATCATTCTGCCGCTGTCGAAGCCGGCTATGGCGACGATGGGGATCTATTACGCGGTGTATCACTGGAACTCGTATACGCATGCGCTTTACTTTTTGAACGATCGCCAGATGTATCCGCTGCAGCTCAAGCTGCGTGAGATGATCAACCGCGACAGCCTCGCGCTCGATTCGTCGGGCTCGCTGTTCTCCGAGATGCTGCACATGTCGCCCGAGGGCATCAAGATGGCGACGGTGATCGTGGCGACGGTGCCGATTCTGTTGATATATCCGTTTTTGCAGCGCTATTTTATTAAAGGCATGATGATCGGGTCGATCAAATCGTAGACGAATTCGCAAGATAGAACTAAAAAAAGAACAAGTGGATATAAAAGCAGGCCGTTGTTGGGCGGGACGGTTTGGAATTACAATCGGTTTGCAAGCGCTTAACTGGGCGATATTGCAAATTAACCAAGAGGGGTATGGGTGGCCATGAAGAACAAGTTAGGCAAAACATCGCTTACGTTCCTGCTGGCTGTGGGGGTCCTGGCCGGATGCTCGAGCGGCGGCGACAAGCCGACGAATTCGACCAACGGGCAAGGCAGCACACCGGCGACACCGGCTGGTCCTACGAAATTTTCCATCTCGCTTCGCACGCTGAACTTCGACTACGTCGAGAAGAATGCGAACATCAACGAAGACAAATGGGTCAAAGAGCTCGAGAAAAAAACGAACACCGACATCAACATCCGGCTCGTGCCGCATGCGGATTATGAGCAAAAGATGATCCAGATGTTCGCGACGAACGACATCCCCGATGTCGTACAGGCGGGCGCCGGCACGAACGGCAAAGAGCTGGCCGGCTCCGTCCAAGCGGGCGTGTTCCTCGAGCTGAACGACCTGCTGAAGCAGTATGCGCCGAATCTGCTGAAGGTCATTCCGCAGGAAGCTTGGGACGAAGTATCGCTGAACGGCAAAATTTATGGCATTCCCGAGTTCCTCTCTAACCCGTCCCGCCGGTCCACCTGGGTGCGCGCCGATCTGATGGAGAAAGCGGGCATCACGAAGGATCCGAAGACCGTTGACGAATACCTCGACATGCTGCGGGCGTTCAAGAAGCTCGGCGTGGAGAACCCGTACATGGGACGAGAGCAGTTCAAATACGCGGACATTTTCTTCGGGGCTTATGACGTGTACCCGTACTTGAGCCAGTTCGAGAAGGTGGGCGACAACGTACAGCCTAAGTTCATGGACAACGACAATATGCAAAAGGCGCTCGGCGTCTACAAGACGATGTTCGACGAAGGCCTGATCAACAAGGAATTCGCTACGATCAACGCGACGAACTTCAAGAACATCATCCTGGCGGGCAAGGCCGGCATGTGGGAAATGAACGCGCAGGAGCTCCTCCAGTGGGAGACGCAGCTGAAGGCGGCCGTGCCGGACGCCAAGATCAAAATGATCCCGTCGCCGGTCGGACCGGACGGCAAGGGCGGCGGTTACCTGTACGCTTCCGCGGCGCGCGCTTATTTCATCAACAAGAGCGCCAAGGACAAAGTGGAAGGCATCCTGAAGTTCTTCGACTGGCAAGTGACGCAAGAGGCGGACAAATGGTTCGACACCTCGCTCCCGGTAGAGCCTACGACGCCGGAGCAAGTGGCCGAGCAGCGCTACCTGAGCGGATTCCTGCACCTGGTGAAGGACGACGCTTACCGCAAAGAAATTCTGAACGCTACTCCGGCGGGCAAAGACCTATTGAAGGCGTTCGAGACGATTCTGCCGAAGGAAGGCCGCGGCGGAATCGAGTTCGACCCAAGACTCGATGCGATGAGCAAAAATCCGGACGCTTCGCCGCTGTCCGACACGCCTCCGCCGATCTTGCTCCAGCACATGGTCAAGATGGTGTACGGCAAGGAGCCGATCTCCGACTGGCCGAAGGCCATCGACGAGTGGAAGTCCAAGGGCGGCAACGACATCCTGAAGGAAGCGAACGAGCGCTTTAAGAAGAAGGAAGGCATCAAGCTGAGAGGCCCTGAGGTGCAAAATTTAAAATAAGTCATCCCTTCTCCCTGCGAGCGATCGTGGGGAGAGGTGTTTCTTAAGCCTTTCCACATACGAGACGAGGAGGAAGTTGGAGATGAAAATCGAATTGCAAGGCAAAACCGCCCTGGTAACGGGCGGAAGCGCGGGGATCGGGCGGGCAATAGCGGTGACGCTGGCGGCGTGCGGGGCACGGGTCGCGGTGCACTACAACAGCAATCGGGAAGCGGCCGAGGAGACGGTCCGGACGATTCGTCAGGCAGGCGGAGAGGTGGAGCTGTTCCAAGGGGACTTGACCGATGTGACTCGCGTGGAGTCGATGATTAAGGAGATCGAGAGCCGGATGGGCGGCACGGTGGACATTCTGGTGAACAACGCCGGGCATCTGATCGGTCGGGTGCCGAGCTCCGACATGAGCGAGGAGCACTATGCGAAGGTGCTGGACGTGAATTTCAAAAGCTGCGTGTTCGTGACCAAAGCAGTTCTGCCGGGCATGAAGGCGAAGGGGGCTGGGAAAATCGTCAACATCACCTCACTCGCGGCACATAACGGCGGGGGCGGGGGTGCTTCGATCTACGCGGCCAGCAAGGGGGCGATTATGGCGTATTCGAAAAATTTGGCCAAAGAAGCTGCTGCGGCCGGGATTAACGTCAATTCGGTCTCGCCGGGCTTCATCGGGCAGACGGCCTTCCACGCCACGTTCACGCCGGATGAGGCCCGCAAGGCGACGATCGCCACGATCCCGCTCGGACGAGAAGGGACTCCGCAGGATGTGGCGAATACGGTGCTGTTCCTCGCCTCGGGACTGTCCGACTACTTGACCGGTGAGACGATCGAAGTCAACGGAGGCATGTTCATGCGATGAGAATCCGGGACAAGGCGAGCGGCTGGAGCTGGTGCGCGAGGAGTCTGGAGCAGCTGGAGCGGGAGCTGGAGACGTTCGTGGAGCGCGGCTATCGCATCCCTGAGGAACCGGGAGGTTGGTGGCACCAATATGTGTGCCCGGAGCATCACACGGAGCTGCGGTTCGATCCGATGGAGCCGGATGCGCATCATTTTCACTGCCCGCATGGGTGCGTGCTGGAAGGGGAGCCGTATCGCGGCGGTTGGCTGGTGTTCAAGCACCAGTCGCTCGCGCGGTATGCGCTGCAAGCGGCGGCGGTGTATGCGGGGACGGGTAAATCTGGGTATGCGGAGCTAGCTCTAGGGATCCTCGGGCGCTATGCGGAGCGATTCCCGCTGTACCCGATCCACCCGGAAGCGCAGGCATGGATGCTGAAAGGTCGGGCGTTCCACCAGGCGCTTTCCGAGGCGATCTGGGCGACGACGCTGATTCGCGCTTACTTGCTTGTGCGCGACGAAGGCGTAGACTTCAGTGTGGCGGAGGATGCCGGAGCAGCCGGGGAGGCTTGGGAGATGTTCCTGAGCATGCTGGAGGCGAGCATGACCCAATACCGGCACATCCTCATCCATGACCGGGGCACGCCGGAGAGCAACTATACCGCTTGGCTGAACGCAGCGCTCGCGGCGGTGTATGCCGCTCAAGGGGAGCGAGGCAAGCTGCTGGAGCTGATCGAGGGCGAAGGCGGTTTCGCGCATCACCTGTCGATCGGGGTGAAGCCCGATCAGTTCGAGTACGAGGGCAGCACGTATTACCATGTGTTCGTGCTGCGGGCCTATCTGATCACGGCGGAGATGGCCGCTCGGTTCGGGGTGGACCTGCAAGCCGTGCGGGGGCGGCAAGGCCAGAGCCTGCAGGGCATGCTCGAGCTGCTGGCCGACCTGGCGGGCGGCCAAGGCGAACTGCCGGCGCTGCACGATGGACCGTACAAGCGGGAGCCGTACGCGCGGGAGATCGCCGAGGTGCTGGAGCTGGGCTTGGCGCATATGCAGGGTGACGATGCGGGTCGGTTCGGTGCGCTGTTAGATGAGACGTATCGCCAGCTCGATCCCGGTCAGGGAAGACGAAGCGGGTTAGAGGCGGTTGTATTTGGCACGGGAGAGTGGGACTTGCCTTTGCCGGCTAGCGATGAGGACGGGGCTCGCAGGCGGGGGCACGGGCAGGGGCGTGGATCGAGGCTGCTGGCGGACAGCGGCTTTGCGATTTTGCGTCATACGGACAGCGCCCTGTCGGCGCTGATCGATTTCGGTCCTCACGGAGGCTCGCACGGCCATTACGACAAGCTGCACCTCACGATCGACCACCGGGACGGCGCGGTAACGCCCGAGCTCGGTATGGTGCCGTACGGCTCTCAGCTGCGCAAAGAGTGGTACGCCTCTACGGCGAGCCACAACACGATCTCGATCGGAGGCCGCTCCCAGGCTGCCCATGAGGGGGAGTGTATGGCTTTTCGGGAGACGGAGCGTTACGCATACGTCTGGGCCCGGTCTGAAAGAGCGTATGAGGGATACCGGCTCGATCGGCATCTATTGTTGACTTCGGAGTGGCTGCTGGATTGGGTGCAGGTGGAAGCTGTCGGAACTGCTGAAGGTGAGGCGTCACAGCCAATAGATTGGTGGTTGCATCATTTGGGGGTTGGTGGCGCTGAGGGTACGGCGAATGAGGATTGGGAGCCGTGCGCGTCGCAATCACTCGGGGAGGGCGATGGCTATGCGCATGTGCAGGCCGTCTCCCGCTGGCTGGCGTCAGGCGACAGCTACGAGCTGCTCTTGCCGGTAGACGGGAATAAGGATCGGGGCCAAGTAAGGGTGACCGGATTGGCTTGCGGCGGAGAAGGGGGCGCCGTCTACCAGTTCACTTCGCCGGGGACGGCGGACGACCCGAGCCGGCGTATGGGCGGACTGGTGCACCGGCAAGCGGGAAAGAGTGCCACGTTTGTCCACATTTACGCGGACAGTGGCGCTCCCCTGGTACGGCTTAGTCGTTCCGATTCGGGCGAAGTGGAGATCGGGCAGGGGAGCCGACGCTTCTCTGCGCGAATGGGCGGAGCCGAAGAGCTCATCGTGACTGGTCTAGAATAATTTGAGGGGAGATGGGCGTCGTGAAAGCTTTGTTCGAGCCCCAGAGCGGCTTGTTGACCGTGCAGTACCAACCGGACGAAACGACGGAGTTGGCCGAGAATCCGCCCCGGTTCACGTGGATTCCGGCTCAGCTGGACCACGATCGCTACGTCCTGCAGATCTCGTCGCAGGCGGATTTTGAGGCGGCGGATACGATCACCGTCGAGGGGATCGACTACAATTTTTACACGCCGGACCGGCCGCTCGCACCCGGCACGTACTGGTGGCGGTACGCCCTGCTCGAGCCGTCCGCCGCAGGCGATGTGCGCTCGGCGTGGAGCCGGGCCCGCGCCTTCACCGTGCCGGCGGGCTTGCCCGAGACGCCGCTCCCGTCCCGCGCGACGCGGTACGCCTCGACGCCGCTCGCGCATCCGCGCCTATGGCTGCCCGCCGAGCGGCTGCCGGCGTTCCGCGCGGAGGTCGAGCGCGACCGCGCCCACTGCGGGTGGGCCGACTTCTACGAGAAGTCGGTGCTGCCCTGGACGGAGCGTCCGCTGATCGCGGAGCCCGCTCCGTATCCCGAGCACAAGCGCGTGCCCAAGCTGTGGCGCCAGATGTACATGGACTGCCAGGAGCTGCTGTATGCGATCCGGCACTTAAGCGTGGCCGGCGTCGTGCTGCAGGATGAACGGCTGCTGGCGCTGGCCAAGCAATGGCTGCTGCACGCCGCCGCTTGGGACACGGAAGGCCCGACGGCTCGCGATTACAACGACGAGGCGGCCTTCCGGGTAGCCGGCGCGCTCGCCTGGGGCTACGACTGGCTGCATGGCGAGCTGAGCAAGGACGAGCGCACGCTCGTGCGCCGGCAGCTGCTTCGCCGCACGGAGCAGGTGGCGTTCCATGTGATCGAACGCTCCAAAATTCATCACGTGCCATACGACAGCCATGCCGTACGGTCTCTTTCCTCCGTGCTTGTGCCATGCTGCATCGCCCTCTACGAGGAAGAGCCGCGTGCCCGGGAATGGCTGGATTACGCGCTGGAGTATTTTTCGGGCCTCTATAGCCCTTGGGGCGGTCGCGACGGAGGTTGGGCGGAAGGGCCGATTTACTGGACGACCGGGATGGCGTACGTCATCGACGCGATCAACCTCATTCAGGCATTTGCCGGGATTGAACTATTTCGGCGCCCTTTTTTCCACCGTACCGGAGACTTCCCGCTCTACTGCTTCCCTCCCGGCACTGTCCGCGCGAGTTTCTGCGATATGTCGAACTTGGGGGAACCGCCGATTCTGAAGACGGCCTTCAACATCCGGCAGTTCGCCGGCCTCACGGACAACGGCTGGTACCAGTGGTACTACGAGCAGATTAAGAGAACGGATGTTGATCCGGAAAGCAAATTTTACAATTACGGCTGGTGGGACTTCCACTTCGACGAGATGGTGTACCGGTACGCGTATCCGCAGGTGGAGGCCGTCGCACCGGTCGACGTGGACCCGATTCACTGGTTCCGCGATATCGGGTGGGTGGCGATCCATGACCGGATGGAGTCCCCGGACGACCATGTGATGCTGCTCACCAAGGCGAGCCGCTACGGCTCGATCAGCCATAGCCACGGCGACCAAGGTGCCTTCGTTCTGCACGCCTACGGTGAACCGCTCGCGATGCACAGCGGCCACTACTTGGCCTTCAACACGTCCATGCATACGGAGTGGCGGCGGCATACGCGTTCCAAGAACTCCATCCTGATCGATGGAAAGGGCCAATATGCGGGATTGAACAAAGCGCTCAACATGGAGGCGTACGGGATCGTGGAGACGGCCGAGCGCCGGGCGGGCTGCCGGTATGTGCGGATGGACGCGACGGCAGCGTACAAGGAGGAGGTTCCTTACCTGCAGCGGTATATCCGCGAGCTGTATTATTTCGACTCGGCGTACGTGGTCGTCGTCGATCAAGTGGATCTGGAGCAGGCGGGTAAGATTGACTGGCTGCTGCATACGCTCGGGCCGCTCCGGCTTGATGGCCAGCGCGCCCTCTACGAAGGCTCGAAAGCGAAGCTCGATGTCCGCTTCGTCTACAGCTCCACGGGGGCGATGACGTTGTCTTCGCACCAGGGTTTTCCCGGCGTCAAGCCGGAGGAGTTGGCCGGGCTCGACCTGCACTGGCATTTGCAGGCCCGCACCGAAGCCGCCTCGCGGCATCGGATCGCGGCGCTGCTCGTGCCGATGCGGGCGGCGGAGAGCCGGTATGTGTCCTATTTCATGGACGATCAGGATCATGGCGTGCACCTGTACTTCACCGACAACGGCGTGACGCGCCATGTGGATGTGCCGAAGGCGTATTAGTGGAGAAGTTGGGGGGACGTCAGCTCTTTTCAGCTCTGCTATGCTCAAATAACCGACTTTTTGCCGCTAATGCCGACTTGATGTGATTTCTCCCGATAGCGGCAGATTTTGCCGTTAATTCGGAGGGATCAAGGAACATGCCCCTCTGGAGCCACATGCTCCACGGGGTTTTCTTTTTGCGTGGGATTAGAGCCATAAAGGAATTCATGTGTAAAAAATCGAATGGTAAGGTGAGAAAACCGAGCAGGGAAGGTCCACGTGAGTAAAGGAGTGCCCTAATGTCAGATCCCATAATCATAGTCCCGTACCAGGACGCATGGAGCGAAGAGTTTAGGCAAATTGGATCCAGGATCCGAGAGGCGCTGGGAGATACAGCGGTCCGGATCGACCATATCGGGTCCACGTCGGTGCCGGGACTAGCCGCAAAGCCAGTGATCGACATACAAATCTCCGTCCCCTCGCTCGACCCTTTGCATACGTACAAGCCTGGGCTGGAGGCAATCGGCTTCGTTCATCGGGCAGGCAATCCGGATCTGACTAAACGCTATTTCCGTGAAACACCGGGGAGCCGCAGAACCCATATCCACGTGCGGGAGCGGGGGAGTTGGCCGGAACAGAGCGCGTTGTTATTCCGGGACTATCTTCGCCAAAGCCCGGAGGATTGCGAGAAGTACGCAGAGACGAAGTTGGCCCTGATGGCGCTGTACCAGCAGGAACGTGAACGATATGTGGAAGCGAAGGGACCGGTCGTGTGGGAGATTTTGCGCCGGGCCAGCCAGTGGAGCCAGTCGGTAGGGTGGAGGCCGGGGGCTTCGGACCTCTAATTGTCGTCCGCATCGCCCGCCGCTTTTCTGCGTTTCCCGAAAAATCGATACGGCCGGCCTCTATATTATGATAGGATAGAAGCATTGACGTATTGGAATCCGAACAAGCCGCAGGGAGGGCAACGATGGCATCAACAAAACGGGAAGACTGGTTCCGGCCGGGCGCCGCCGTGCATTTGTTCTTTCTTCGGGGCGAAGAACTGCTGATGGCAAGACGGCATAACACGGGGTACGAGGACGGCAAACTAAGCGTCGTAGCCGGCAAACTGGACGGGGGCGAGCAGGTCGTACAAGCCGCGATCCGGGAAGCACGCGAAGAGGCGGGGGTGGAGCTGCAGCCCGAGCAAGTCGAAATCGTCGGCATCATGCACCGGATGAGCGGTTCCGGCGAATGGGTCGATTTTTTCGTGACGGTGCGGGACTGGCCGGGAGAGCCGGTAAACTGCGAGCCGCACAAATGCTCCGAGTTCCGCTGGGTGCGCACGACGGATCTGCCTGCCGATACGATCCCGTACATACGGCGAGCGGTGGACAATTACGTCCAGGGCCACTGGTTCGACAGCTTCGGCTGGACTTTGATAGAATGAGAGTTAAAAAGGGGGAGCGACTTATGAAAGAGCAGTCTCCGGTCCCGGCCGCCGGACGGCCTGATGTAGTGACCTTCGGCGAGTCCATGGGACTCATGATGCCGACGGGACCGAAAGGGATCGAATATACCGCCCAGTTCGAGAAATCGCTCGCCGGTGCGGAGAGCAATCTGGCGATCGGGATCGCCCGGTTGGGGCATTCGGTCGGTTGGTTCGGCCAGCTTGGCGGCGATCCGCTAGGCCGATATATTTTGAAGCAGATTCGCGGAGAAGGCGTCGACGTCTCGCGCGCCGTACTAGCCGCCGATGCGCCTACGGGACTCATTATTCGGGAGGTCGTCTCCGGCAAGTCTTCCGTCTACTACTATCGCCGCCATTCGGCGGCCAGCCAGATGCGGCCGGAGCAGCTCGACGAAGCGTACATCGCGCAAGCGCGCATCCTGCACATGACAGGCATCACCGCCGCGCTCAGCGAGTCGTGCCGCGAGACGGTACGCGAAGCGATCCGCATCGCCAAGAAGCACGGTGTCACCGTCTGCTTCGACCCGAACCTGCGGCTCAAGCTGTGGACGATTGAGGAAGCGCGTCCGGTGCTGCTCGAGCTCGCGTCGCAGGCGGACTACTTCCTGCCCGGGTTGGACGAGCTCAAGCTGCTGTACGAGACCGACAGCTTCGAGGAGATCGTCGCCCGGCTCGGCGAGCTGTCGGCGGTCTCCATCGTGAAGGGCGGCGACGACGAGACCTACGTCGTCGAGGAGGGACAAGTGTCGGCCGTCCCGTACTTCAAGGCGGAGCGGGTCGTCGATACCGTAGGTGCGGGAGACGGGTTCTGCGCCGGCTTCATCGTCGGGGTGCTGAAGGGCTACACGCATACGGAAGCGGTACGGCTGGGCAATCTGATCGGCAGCATGGTCGTGCAGATGGAAGGCGACTGGGAAGGGCTGCCGACTTGGGCACAAGTGCAGGCGGTGTTGAACAAGACCGCACACGTCGAACGTTAAGCTAACCAAGGGAGCGAACAAGACACGATGAAAAAAATCAAACTGCTGCAGCAAATCACGGATGCGGGCGTCGTCGCCGTCCTCCGCGGGGAGACGCCGGAAGAGGTCGTCCGCATGGCGGAGCATGCGATCGCCGGAGGGATCCGGGTCATCGAGGTGACGATGACCGTGCCGTTCGCGCTTCGCGCCATCGAGGAGCTAGCGAAGCGGTACTCGAGCTCGGCGAAGGACGACAGCCGCTTCGCCATTATCGGCGTCGGCACGGCGCTCGATCCCGAGACGGCGCGTGCCGCCATCCTGAGCGGGGCCGAGTTCGTCGTCGGCCCGTCGCTCAACCCACGCACCGTCGAGCTGTGCAACCGGTACCGGGTGCCGATCATGCCGGGCTGCATGACGATCCAGGAGATTCAGACCGCGCTCGAGCTCGGCGTCGATATCGTCAAGCTGTTCCCGGGCAACCTGTTCTCCCCGGCGATGATTAAGGCCATTAAAGGCCCGCTGCCGCAAGCGAACATCATGCCAACGGGTGGTGTGTCCCTCTCGAACCTGGGTGAATGGATCCAGGCCGGGGCCGTGGCGGTCGGGATCGGATCCGATTTGACGCAGGACGCCGTGAAGACGGGCAACTACGACCTGGTGACGCAGAAGGCGGCCAGTTATATGGAAGCCTACCGTGCGGCGAAGAAGTAACGGAAGCGATAGAGGGACCAGGGCGTGCGCTCTGGTCTTTTTTGTGCCAATAACCCTTACGTTCTTTGAGAAATCGGAATATAAACATTAAGTAAGGCAATAAATAAGGTGTAAGGAAATCTTATTTTACCTTGATTGAAACACATTCAAGGAATATAATGGGAGGTAAGACGATGAACAAGCCCAACGATAGACCAACCCCTTCCGATAATCGTGACTTCATCCAATTAAACCGCGGAAAGGAAATGACAGAAATGAACGCAGCAGCTAACCATACAGATATGCTTGAAGGAACAGCCAAGATCACTAGTAAAGGGCAAATTACGGTTCCGGCCAAATTCATGAAACAGCTAGGTCTTAAGGAAGGCGATCAGCTTCGGTTCGTAATGTCCGAAGATGGTGAGATTCGGGTCGAACCGATCCGTCTCCTATCCGCTGACGAACTGTTCGGCATGTTCGACCAACCGCAGGATGCGGGGAGCTTCGTCCTGGACATAAATTCTGCTCGTGAAGAACGCGCTGCCATACTCTTAGGGAAGCCGGAGCCCAACAACGGAGGAGATTGAGTTGGAGACAAGAACGGAAATTTGGCTGGACACCAATATCATCATTTATGTCCTGCGCACGAATGAACAGTTTTCTCCCCAATCCCGTAAGCTTGTGAAGGACGCGGAGGCAGGGAGTTTTGTTTTGAAGATTTCGCCGGTTGTAATACACGAATGTGTATTTGTCCTGCTCGGCAGGCAATTTGGCATACCTAAAGCCTTCGTGAGAGACGCCTTAATATCCTTTATTAATCTAAGAGGAGTGGACTGCGAGGAGAAAGCGGTTGTGGAAGAAGCTCTTAATTCTTTTGTGCGTAAAGGGATCGACTTTGGCGATGCTTATCTCGCCGCTCATGCGAAGGCGGTAACCCCAGCACATGTCGTTACATACAACGTGAAAGATTTCTTACAATTGGGTGTACTCGTAGAAACGCCGGATCAACTGATGGACAAGCACAAGAACAGAGGATAGAGAAGCCAATCCCAATACTCCCCGAACTAGCCTTAGGTCCAGGCCGGAGCCAAACGGAAGACCAATGTACAACGGTCGGACGGGTGATATAATGAGCATCAGAAAGCAATTCGAGGAGGAATGGAAGTTGAGTACATCGCGAATTATGAAGTTTGTTACGGGGGCCATGGAGGCATTTCTCGGGATCCCGGTTCTGGGCGGCCTGTTCATTATATCGACGGGCTATACGCCCTTGTGGGTGATGCTGATTCTGCACATCATCACCTTGCTCCTGTGCAGCAAGGAGAACACAGGCCGACTCGGCAGCGTCCTCGGGATCGTCACCTCTTGCTTGGCTTGGATCCCGTTCCTGGGGATGCTGATGCACATCTTGACCGCCGTCGTACTGCTGCTGAACGCGATTTTCGAAGGCAATTCCAGCCGCAGAGTGCATGGCAGCACCCGGTGGTAACATTCACGATTACCACAACGTGACGCCACTTGGACTAACGTGGCCGCGTTGGTCGAGCAGAGCGTGTACGATGGGATGGTGCGTCTCCGCCAGCGGGAGCTCGAGCAGGTCGGCTAACGGAACGAAGCGCAGCTCGAGCGATTCCTCGCTAACTATGAGCTCGGTGAACGGCTCGACTTCCACCTGGTACGCGAGCGTCACAATCCGCTTGACGCGGCCGCTGGGAAAGGCAATGAGGCGCGATGGATCGGAGAACGTTCCGAATAGGGAAGCAGAGGAGACGGTTAAGCCGGTCTCCTCTTTTACTTCGCGATGGAGCGCTTCGAGCAGAGTCTCATTCGGTTCGATCGCCCCTCCGATCAGTGCCCAACGATCGCTGTCGGTGCGCTTCTCTACGAGGAGGGAGCCGTTCTGCTCAATAATCGCTATGACGCCCAGCCCCATCGGCTGGTTCGGCTCCGGGGCTTGCGGGTCGCGGTAATAAAAACGGGAATTCGCCACTTGGGCACGTCCTTTTTCGCTGGGTTTGTTTATGTAGGGGAGCGTAGTAAACAGAAGTTTACTCGTTGTAAGTGCATGTTAACTATTCTAGGACCAGTGGTCGGAAGAAGCGGCAATAGTAAAGCCATCTTTGGTTAATAGTTAAGTGCACTAAACTATTAACCAAAGATTAGTTTACTATTTGGGAAAATCGGCATACTGAGCGCCAAAATAGTAAACATACCTTTTCTAATTGTAAAGTTAGGTTTACAACTCAGAATTCGAAGGGGACAGGGGCACAGGGCGGAAGAGTATAGGGGCAAGAGAGCACAAGTCCACATGGAGCTTCCGGCTCAAACCCGCCTGGGACTCGCCTAGACCTGTGACAATTCCGCCTCAACCCGCCTGGCACTCACCTTAAACCTGCGTCAAACCCGCCTGGGACTCGCCTCAGACCTACGGGAAACCGCCTCAACCCACCTGGGACCCGCCTCAAACCCGCCCCAAACTCGCCTCACACCGGCCTCTTACCAACACGGTCACCCCAGCGTCCCATACTGCAGAATGGCAGGAGGGACCTCCAGCAGCGATTTCAGCTGCAAGTACAGCCGCTGCGGCTTCGACTGAATTTCCACGATATTGTACTTCCACTCGCTGATCGCCGGGATATGAATCGCATTGATGCCCGTCTCGATGGCGGGGACGATGTCCGTCCGGATCGAGTTGCCGATCATCCACGTCTTGTTCCGATCGAACCGCTGCTTGTCCAGGATGGACTCCATCATAGCGGTCGTTTTGTGCGGCGAGATGAAAATGCGGTCACCGAAAAACGCGTTCAACCCCATCTGCTTCACCTTGCGCTCTTGAATCACCGTATCCCCGCCCGTATACAGAAACAATTCGTGGCCCTGCAGCACCAGCTTCTCCAGCGTCTCGGTCATGTTCGGATAAGGCTCGATCGTGAGCGTATACACGCTGTTCCCCAGATCGTACAGCCGCTCCTGCTCCTCCACGGAAGTCTCGCGTCCGGTCACGGTGCTGAAGTGGATATACGTATCGACAAGCGACTGCGGGAAGTGATCCGACACGAAGCCATGCTTCTGCACGCCTTGCTCGTCGATCTCATACTGCTTCGTCTTCACTTCCTCCTTTGTGACGCGGTACCCGGCGAACCAGGTCGTCATCAGATCGAAGAATTGGTCCAGGACGAAATCGAAATATTTGTTGCAATGAATCAGCGTATCGTCCAAATCGAACAGAATCGTTTGTGTGGTCAATGTGCGTTTCATGGAGACACCCCTTTAGGCAAATGAGTTGCTTTGTAAAAATTCGGTCAAAATGGGCACGCTAAGGTGGATTGGCAACTGCAGACTCGCAGAGCGAGAAAGGAGCGCTTCACCATGACCCTATCAGGCAAAATGATCAAAGGGACGATCGTGATCGCGATGGCGGCCGGCCTCATGAGCATCACCGCATGCAATCGGGATTCGACGTTACAAATCAAGCAGCAGCATAATATGGATCGTCGCGGGATGATTCAGGACAAGAACGTCGATCAGGGCCGCGTCAATACGAATCTCCCGCAGGGCGGCTCGGAAGCGGAGAAGCAGTACCGCACCAGCCCGAATATTCGCCCCAGCGACACGAGTGGCGGGACCCCGAATACGATCGAGGGCGTTCAGCCGGTACCAACCGGCAGCCCGGCGCCATCCCGGATCGGCCCGTCCCATCCGCACCATTAGGCGCAGTCGGCACCCCAGTCTTACTTAGAAGGCAGCTGCTCCAAGAATTGTACGGCTTCGGCCAAGGTGGTCACCGGGACGAGCTTCATCTTGGTATTCAGCTTGCGGTAGGCTTCGAGCGCCTCGGTCTCGTTGTGATCGGTCGGATTGACGTTCTTCGGAAGCAGGAAGTAATCGGCCCGGTTCTTAGAGGCGGCGATAATCTTGTGGTCGATGCCGCCGATCTGTCCGATCGTACCGTTAGCATCTACCGTACCGGTCCCGGCAATGCGGTAGCCGCGAGGCAGCTCGCCATTCCGGTATTGAGAGACGATCTCCAGCGCCAGCATGAAGCCGGCCGAGGGGCCGCCGATATCGCTCAACTTGAAATCGATCTGCTCCTGATGGATCGGATATTGCACGGTTGCGAACCCGAAGCCGAAGCCGGTTCGTTTGCCGGCCGCATCGTCCAGCTCCATCAGAGGGACGCTGAGCTGCTCGGTCTTCGAGCCGCGCTTCACCGCAGCCGTGACCTTGTCGCCGGGACGCTTGTCGGCCAGAATCGTGCGCAGGTCCTCGGCGGTCTTGATGGAACGCCCTTCGACAGCCGTCACGATGTCGCCTTCGAACAAGACGTTCGCGGAAGGGGCATTCGGCAGAAAATAATTGATGATAACGCCCTCGTAATTCAGCTGTACCGGCTTATTAAGCACATGTAGGGCAGCAATGACGGCACTCGCTTCGGAGTCGTCGCGCATCCATTCCAAGAGCCGGTTGTACGACTCTTGATTGCGCACCAGGCCGAGCTTCTTGCTCGCCGGAACGAGATCCGCGTGAGGCGCCAGCTTGCCATACAGCCAGACGTACGGGTTGGCGCTGATCGAATAGACGGTCGTGAACATCAGTTCGCCCCGATCGGGATGCGGTTGGCCCTGCACGGACACGCGTTCGTCGAGCGGCTCGGCCGACCCGGGGAGCTCCACATAGTAGGGCAGCGGGATATACGAGATCGCGAGCAGGAGCAGCAAGAGGACGAAGAGGAGCTTCCACCGCCGTCCGATTAAAGCAAACCAGCTCTTCCTCATAGCGGTGCACCCCTGTCATTTAGGTTTACCTACTATCTTACTGCACATTAGGCAAAAGAAAAAGACCCGGCCGGACGATCCTCCAAGGAGGACGCCAGCCGGGTCATTAGCGGTAAATGAGCGTTATTCGGTTGCCACGGATTGATCGGCTTGCATGCCGACCGGGGAGATGCGGACGAAGTTCGCGTCCAAGTTGCCGAGCAGCGCGTCGATCTTCGCGGCGGCTTCCGATTGGCCGGTCGCGAGCAGCTCTTGCTTGTAAGCGCCGAGCAGCTCGGTCAAGTCCGTGCGGCTCTTCTCGCCCAGCGGTTGCAGGCTGACCTTCGCGCCTTTGGCGACGCGGCGCTCGATCGCTTGCGTGTCGAGGCCAAGCTCTGGCACGAGGCGCTGGTACACGACCCCGCCGGTCATCCCGGCGCAGATCCAGGGACCCGGGTCGCCCATGACTACGGCACGGCCGTTCGTCATGTACTCGAACGCGAAGCCTTTCAGGTTCGCGCGGCTCGCGATGTTGCCGAGCTCATCCTGCAGCGGAGCGGCGATCTCGCCGCCAAAGATGACGTCTGCCCCGGACAACCGGATGCAGGCGCGGGAGTCGGCGCCGCCTTGGACGATGAACAGCCCTTTCTGAGCGCCATAGGCGAACGACTTGCCGACGGAGCCGTTGATGAAGCGGCCATGCTTGCCGATCGTCTTCATGATGGCGACTTTGCCGCCGAGCGACATTTTGCCGACACCGTCTTCGGCGCCGCCCTGGACCGTGATGTTCACGCCCCGGGCGTTGAACGCGCCCAAGCCGTTGCCCGGTACGGAGCCGTCGGTCAGCTGGAGCGTAATCTCCGGAAGCTGGTCATAGCTGCCGTCGAACCGGTCGCGGACGCGATGGCTCGAGTAGCGCGTGCCGAGAATCCGCGATTCCGCATTGACCTTGGACCACTTGCGCACGATCGGTCCGCTGCTGAAGGCGACGGAGTCCGGATAGAACTCTTGGCCTTCGGCACCGACCGCGACGCGGATGTCCGAGGAGGTAGCGGCCGCTTGCGCTCTAGCTTCCGAAGCGGCTTGCAGGAACGAGATCGGAGCCGGACGCAAAATGTCGGACAGGTCGATGCGGTCTTGCTTCGCCGTCTGCTCGAGCAGGTCGGAACGGCCGACGAGCTCTTGCAGGCTCGAGTAGCCGAGGTCTGCGACGATCTGACGCACTTCGTCGCCGATGCCGCCGAACAGGCGCACCAGGCTGTCTACAGCCGTCTCGTAGACGCGAGGAACGAAGCGGCGCAGCCCTTTCTCATCGGCTTCCTCCATGGAGTCGATCTGAGTCGCAATGCCGACGTGGCATGTGTCGAGGTGGCAGCCGCGGCAAGTCGTACAGCCGATCGACTGCATCGCGAGGCTGCCGAAGCCGGCGCGGTTCGCGCCCAGCATGACCATCTTCACGACGTCGGCGCCAGACTTCAGTCCGCCATCGGACCACAGTTCGACCTGATGTCGCAAGCCTGCTTCGATCAGGGCGACGTGAGCGAGCTTCGTCCCGATCTCCGTAGGCAAGCCTACATGGGTGATCGAGTGGACGCGCGCCGCACCCGTACCGCCGTCGAAGCCGGACAAGGTGATGACGTCCGCGCCCGCCTTGGCTACGCCGACGGCGATCGTGCCGATCCCCGGCACAACCGGGCATTTCACGATGATCTTGGCTTTGCGGCCGCTCGCTTCCTTCAGCTCGCTGATCAGCTGGGCCAAGTCTTCGATCGAATAGATGTCATGGTTGTTCGATGGCGAGATCAGGTCGGATCCGATCGTAGCGTTCCGAGCCGCAGCGATCTTCGCCGTAACCTTGGAGCCCGGCAGGTGACCGCCTTCCCCCGGCTTCGCGCCCTGGCCGACCTTGATCTCCAGGAACGCGACGGCGTTCATCAGCTCGACGTTGATCCCGAAGCGGCCGGAAGCGACCTGCGCGCCGCGCGTCTTCTTGTAGCGGCCGAGCATATCCTTGATCTCACCGCCTTCGCCGTTCATCGTCACCATGTTCAGCCGCTCGCCGGCTTCCGCATAGGCGCGGAACGCCGTCTCGTTCTGCGAGCCGAACGACATGGAGGAGATGAGCATCGGCAGGCTGTGTCCGCCGATCGAGATGTCGACCTGCGACGGATCCAGCGGCTTGCGGCCATGGAGCGCCTTCGCGTAGTTGAAGTCGGCTACGTGGCGGATGGAGATCGGGTTGCGCTTTTCTTCCTCGCGCAGCTTATCCATATACTGGCTGTACGGTGCTTCGCCCGAAGCGGCGTCGCCGAGCGCCTTCCACATCCGTTGGAAGAAGCGGAAATTTTTCGCCGCCTTCGCCTTCGGATTGGCATAGTCCGCATAGCGGGCGTTCGCATCCTGCTCCAGCTCGGCGAAGCCGGTACCGGCCGACTCGCTGCCCAGATAGTTGACGATGTCGAGCACTTCCGCGAGCTCCGGCTTCAAGCCGATCGAAGAGAAGAAGCGGGTGTAGCCGCGCAGCTCGTGCGTACCAATCGTCGAGATGACTTTCTCGAGCCCCTTGGCCAGCGTGAGCAGTACCTTGCGGGCAGCCGCTGCGCCTTCCTTGTCTGCTGCCGTCTCGAACAACAGGTAAGGGGAGATGATCTCGGCGCCCAGTCCGCAAGCCAGCGCGATGTCGTGCAGGCTGCGGATCGAAGCCGAGCGCAGGGCGATCGCCGCATGGCGGCGCAGGTTGTCGCCGCTACCAAGCTTCACGCCGCGCAGCGCGATGTCGACCTTGGATACCGCGAGATGCGGGTCCATCCACAGGTTGTCGTTCTGATGCGCTTCGGCGTCGTCGAGGACGACAAGAATCGCACCTTTCTGCACGGCAGCCACAGCGTCAGCGGCGAGCTGCTCCAGAGCGGCTTTGAGCGAAGTGCCGCGCTTGAACGTGAGCGACAGGCGGGCTACCGCGCCTTCGCCTTGCCGGCCGCACTCGGCAATGATCTGCTCGAGGGACATGTGGCTAATCTCCTCTTGGGAGCCGATGCCGTTCTCGCCTTCCAATACCATCGGCGCCATCAGCTCGAAGCGGACACCGCTATCGACTTGACCGTAGATGGTAGGGCGAGCCCCGATCACGACGCGGGTGGAGAAGTGCTCCATCTCGCGGTCGCGGTCGATGGCAGGGTTCGTGACGACCGCGACGCTCTCCTTGATGAAATCCGGAATGTTCTGGCGTTCGGTGGACAGCGCCGCATGGGGGCCGTCAAAGCCCAGCGAGCGGATCGGCTCCGCCCCGGTCTGGGACATCGACTCGATCGCCTGGATGCCATCGCGATCCCAGCCGAACGCGCTGTACACGTTGTCGGTCGTGCCGATCTTGGCGAGCGGCGCCGTCGCGGCATCGGACTTGCCGAACGACAGATGCTTGCGCATGCCGCCGATGTTGATGCGCTTCGAGGTACGCTCCAGCACCTTGCCTTGCAGCTCGGTGTAAGGCACGATGCGGATCGGCTGACCGGCGGTCAGCTCAATGCCGATTTTCTCGCCCGGTGCGACCGGCTTCGGCTCGGCGACCATTTGGTCGACCGTAACGATGCCCTGCTCGGACGAGAAGTACAGTGATGTCTCGCTCTCGACCATCCATAGCGGACGAAGACCAAGGGCATCGACGCTGAATACGCACTCGTTGCCATAGCGGGAGACGATCCCGGCCGGGCCTTGCGCATAGTGGCCCCAGATTTGACGGTAGTACACGTAGAGATCCTGCAGCTCCGGACGGAACAGCTTCATCTCATTGTGGATCGGCGGGAATACGAGCTCCATTGCTTCGAACAGGCTCATACCGAACCGGTGGATGAACGTCTCGATCACGCGGTTCATGTCTTGCGAGTCACTGCCACCGTCTACGAGAGGGACGCCGATCATGTCGGCTTCATAGCGCATTTTCTTAACGGTATTAATCTCGCCGTTGTGGCCGAGCAGGGAGAACGGCTGGACGCGGAAGAAGCTGGACAGTGTGTTCGTCGAGTACCGGTTGTGGCCGATCGTCACTTGCGCGGCGAACAGCGGGTCTTGCGTATCCTTGAAATACTTCGGCAGGATGCTGGCCGCACCCATCACTTTGTAGGCTGCCGTTACGTTGCTGAGCGACGCGACGTGCACGTAGAAGCGCGCTTCGATCGCGACATGCAGCTCGTACAGGTGGTCGGCAGTGACGACTTCCTGCTTTTTGTTCACCGCGGCTACTTGCCAAAAGGTGGGCTCATCCAGGCGGCCATTGCGGCCCAGGACGTTGCTGTTCACTTGGTTTTCCTGCTCCAGCACGATCTCGATGTCGCGCTCCGCGAACATGGTACGGATCTCCGTTTGTACTTGAGCGACCGTCTTGTCGAGGTTACGCGGGATGAAGATGTGCGCGATCGCAAAATGCGGATCGTAGGCCAACTGCGCGTCGAGCCCGGCCTTCTCCAGGCGGCTGCTCCAGAGGGCGCGCGGGATGTCGGTCAAGATGCCGCAGCCGTCGCCTTCGCCGTCGATGAACCCGGAGCGGTGCTCCATCAGGACGAGCGCTTCGATCGTTTTTTGGATGTTGTCGCGGGACGGCTTGCCGTCTTTTTCAATAATGCAAATAATACCGCAGGCGTCATGCTCCGTCTTGAGCAAGTCCTGGAAGCGACCTTCATTGATCATAATTTCATTCATATCGTTACAGCCGGAATCGAAAAATTCCGACCTTCACCTCCCTATCTTCTAGAAGAACCGTATCCCCTTTTTTGGGAAATCGAAAACAAGCCTGCTGCATTCGCCTTTTTCGAAAAGGAGCGGAGGCCGTAGCGAAACAAGGGGTAGTAAAGATGGGCCTTGCCTGTTAGGGCGGGCCGGTTTGCCGAATAGCCGTTGCGACTCCGCTGTCCGCTGCCCGGAATCGGGGCTTATGCGACGAGGCGTACCGGTTGACGGCGATGGATATAACAAAAAAAAGTCCTTGTCTGCTAGGCTCGACTGCACGTTTCAAGGGCGGAATACATAATCATGCACAATGGGAAAGGTTAAAGGTTAAAGGTTAAAGGTTAAAGGTTAAAGGTTAAAGGTTAAAGGTTAAAGGTTAAAGGTTAAAGGTTAAAGGTT